>NZ_JAOYTG010000004.1:0-279758 GCF_025847175.2 Paeniglutamicibacter sp. ZC-3
GGGGGGGGGGCTAGGCCTTGACCGGCCACTGCCCGTCGACGACGGCAGCTGGGTCCTTGCGGCGGAAGAACTCCTGCAGGCTAGCTGCTTGCTCCTTAGCCCAGTCGACCTGGAAATCGTGCAAGTCCGCAGCATCAATCTGCAGGTTCGGGTACTTGGCGGCCTGCGCATCGGCAATCCCGATGGTGGCTGCGGCATCGGCTGCCGACGTGTGTGCGTTCACCAGCTGAACGCCATAGAACTCGCTCATCACCGAGAGGTTTCGCTTGCCGCGGCGGTACTTGTCCACCTGCTTGTCCAGGACGTACGGGTCGATGACCGGCGAGGCGACAAGCGGGTCCAGCAGGTGGCGCTTGGCCTCTCGGTCAAGAACCGTGAAGTCATACGCGGCGTTGAAGGCCATGACAGGCATGGTCTGGAACAGATCGGCAAGGAAGGCCGAGATCTCGGCAACGGCCGTGGCGGAGTCCATTCCCTCTGCCTGGGCCTTGGCGGTGGTGATGCCGTGGATCGCCGCTGCCTCTTCAGGAATCGCCACGCCGGGGTCGACGAGCCATTCCCTGGTCTGCAGGATTTCCGAGCGCCCGTTGACCACGACGATGGAAGCGGTGACGATGCGGGCGTCGAGTGGATCGCGACCAGTGGTTTCCAGGTCGAATGCAGCGCGGGGGAGATTGTGCCAAGAATTCATGAAACCAACGCTACCGGGAACCAGAGACACTTTGGCCCACCGCAGCACGAGCGTGGATGAACACCCTGCGAGAGACCGGATAATGGAGTGATACGTGTGGGGAAAGGGAAAGGGGACAATCGTTGACTCAACCAGGCCAAGAGCCGCTGCGGGACCAAACCGGCCAAGCTGACGGCGGTACTGCCGGGTTGGACTATGACGAAGCCGTCTTTGCCCTCGTTGCGCTGATTCCCTCCGGGAAGGTCCTTTCCTACGGCGACATTGCGGAGCTGCTCGGTTCCGGCGGCCCGCGCCAGGTCGGCAAGACGATGGGCCGCGGCGGAGACGATGTCACCTGGTGGCGGGTCATCCGCTCCAACGGGACCCTTCCGGCGGACTTGCAGTCGATCGCCAACGTGCACTGGGACCGGGAATCCACGCCCCGCACCGCCTCCGGTGTCCGTATGGCGAAGGCCCGCTGGCAACCCTCCGAGGCAGACCACGCGCGCATTGACCGCGTGGCCGAACTGCTGCCGATTCCAAAACGTCACCCGCGAATGATCTGATGGAGCACATGGACACCCTCGCATCCACCCGCGATATCGCGCTTACCGCCGCGGACCACGCCTTGGTCGCCGATGCCGCGCAGCAGGAATTGCTGGAGCTCGAACCCGGCCACGGACCGGTGTTGGTGTTGGGCGGACCCGGGACCGGGAAGACCACGACGCTGCTGCGAGTGCTCACGGCGCGGCTGGACACCGGGCTTGATCCGCAGCACGTGCTGGTGCTTTCCCCTACACGCTCCGCCGCGGCCACGCTCCGCGACGACCTCTCCGCCGGCACCGACAAGACGTTCTCCGAACCTGCCGTGCGCACCTGGTCTGCCTACGCGTTCGACCTGATCCGCAGGGCCCGGCTGGACGGGCTGCTGCCGGCATTGCAACGGCCACCCCGGCTGCTTTCGGGACCCGAGCAGGACACCTTGATCGGGCACCTGCTCGAGGGCCATGCCCTGGGAATCACGACAGGCCCGGAGTGGCCCGAATCCCTGGGTGAGGCGATCGGCACCCGGGGATTCCGCAAGGAGCTGCGTGAACTCTTCGACAGGATTTCCGAGCACGGGCTCGAAGCCGGGGCCCTGCAGGACCTTGGCGAGTCCCTGGGCCGCCCCGAATGGATCGCCGCCGCCCAGTTCTACCAGGAGTACCGCGACCTCTTGGACCTGGGCAGTGCCGAGGCCTTCGACCCGGCCGGACTGCTGGCTGCCGCCGCCGGCATCCTGGAATACAACCCGGAGTTCCTGGCCGCCGAGCATGAACGCCTGCACCTGGTGATGGTCGATGACCTGCAGGAAGCCAACCCGGCGCAGCATCGCCTGCTGTCGCTGCTGGCCCGCGGGCGCGACTTGGTGGCCTTTGCCGCACCAGACAATGTCGTGCAGGGATTCCGTGGCGCACGCCCGGACATGCTGGGCGAATTCGGTGCCCGCCTGGGTACCGAAAACTATCCGGCGCGCACGATCGAGCTGACGACTTCCTATCGCCTGAACGAGGAGCTCGCGTTCGCCTGGGGCCGAGTGGCCAGACGGATTCCCGTCGCGGCCGGTGGCGCCGGGAGGATCCTTGATGTGCCCGAGGACGGGAACACGGATCACTCCTCCGCAAGCCAAGTGGCCGAAGCCGGAGCGCGAGGCGTGTCGGACAGCGAACCCGACGCGCCGGAGGTGCCCGCGCCGGGCAACCTCGAGGTGCTGCTGGTGGACTCGCCCATCCACGAACAGCGCCTCGTCGCCCAGCGGCTGCTGGAAGAACACCTGATCCACCACCGGCCGTTGGACACCATGGCGGTGATCCTTCGCAACGGGTCACAGGTCCGCTCCATGGCCAAGTACCTGGCCGGGACCGGCATCGCGGTGAACACCCCGCCCGCGGAAACCCCGCTGCGCGAGGAACCCGCGGTGCGTCCGCTGCTGGACTTGATGCAACTGGCACTGGCACCGGAGGCGCCGCAGGATCCGTTGTTGCTACAGGAACTCTTGATGTCCCGCTACGCCAACGCCTCGGCACTGGACGTGCGGCGGTTGCGCCAAGGACTGCGCCGCCACGAGGTCGCGGCCGGAGGCAACCGCTCCAGCGCCGAACTGCTCACCGGGATGCTGGACCAGCTGGAGCTGCTCGAGACCATGGGCCGCGAGGCAGCAGGGGCCAGGCGCCTGGCCAGGATGTACCAGGCGCTCCGCACCGAACTGGCGAGCAACGACGTCAACGCCGAGACCGCTCTCTGGTCGTTGTGGGCGGCAAGCGGCATGGCCCAGAAATGGACCGATGCTGCGCTGGCCGGCGGCATCCTGGGAACGCGTGCCGACCACGACCTCGATGCCATGCTGGCCATCTTCCAATCCGCCGAACGCTTCGTTGACCAGCTGCCCGGTTCCTCCGTGTCGCAGTTCGTGGAGCACGTGCTGGGCCAGGAGCTGCCCATGGACACCCTGGCCAACAGGGGCGGGTCCGCCGCCTCCGTCCAGGTTCTCACCACTGCGGCGGCCGCCGGGCGCGAATGGGACCTGGTGCTGGTGCCGGGCATGCAGGAAGGCATCTGGCCCAACACCAAGCTCCGCGGCGAGCTGCTGGGCGGGGGAGCGCTCAGCGACGTGATCGAACACGGCCCGCAGATTCTCCCCGTCCGCAATGTCGCCTCCCTCATCCGCGAGACCCGCGCCGACGAACTGCGCACCTTCGCCAATGCGATCTCGCGCGCAAAGTCCAAGGTCCTGGCCATCGCCGTGGCCTCCGAGGACACCGCGCCCTCGTCCTTCCTGGACATCGTGGACCCCGACGGGGCGATCCAGGGCCGCCGGACGATCTTCGTCCCGCGACCCCGGACCCTCGGCGCCCTGGTGGCGGAGCTGCGCCAGGCCGCCGAAGCCACGGCCCTGGACGAAGCCAGGGCGCCGCTGCACCACGACGCCACCACCGTGCTTGGAACCCTGGTCGCCGCACCGCACCCGGTCCGCGGGGCGCATCCCGCCGGCTGGTGGGGACTGGCCGAATCCACCTCCAGCGGACCCGTGGTCCCGCCCGGTGACCCGGTCAAGGTTTCCCCCTCGAAGGTCGAGGCCGTGATGAACTCACCGCTCAACTGGTTCGTCCAGGCAGCCGGGGGAGAGGCAGCAACCGACTTTGCCCGCTCGCTGGGCACCCTGGTGCACTCCATCGCCGAGGAACACCCCGAGGCCAGCGGAGGCGAATACCTGCGAGTGCTCGAGGAGCGCTGGGGCGAACTGGAAATGCCGGAGAACTGGGAAGGTGCCCGGGACAGGGAACGCGCCGAATCGATGCTCAAGAAGCTGGCACAGTACAACGTCATGATGCGCACGGAAAACCGGCGACTCATCGGCCGGGAGATCCCCTTCGAGGTCACGATCCCCGCACCTCCCGCCATCGAGGATCCTGCCACCTCCCCCTCGACGCCAGCCGATCACAGCGCACCGCGCGCGGCCTTGCTGCGCGGGGTTGTGGACCGCGTAGAGGCCGACGCGGACGGCAACCCGTGGGTCGTTGACCTGAAGACCGGTAAATCCCAGCCCAGCGGCAAGGACGTGGAAAAACATCCGCAGCTTGGCGCCTACCAGGCTGCCGTCATCAACGGTGCGCTGGACAGGAAGACCGCCGAGGAACTCACGCGCGTTCCGGCCGGTGCTTCGCTGGTGCAATTGGGAACCGGCACCAAGTCCCCGCGTGAACAGGCCCAGCCCGCCATCACCGACGAAGACTGGGCCACCCCGATGGTTTTGTCCGCCGCCCAGTTGATGGGGGATGCGGACTTCCTCTCCCGCCACGACCCTGCCCGCGGAGGACGCAGCGGCAGCAACTGCCGGTTGCCGGGAATTTGTCCATTGTGTTCTGAAGGAAGGCAGGTCACCGAGCCGTGAGCCGCACCGAAGCAGCAACGCCGCCGGCCGATGAGCTGGCCGGATTCGACTCGCCCGCCACGGATCAACGGGTGTATTCGCCCGAGGAGCTGGCCGATATCCTGGGCCAGCACCAGCCCACCCCAGAGCAGTCGGCGATCATCTCCTCCCCGCTGGAGCCGCTGCTGGTCATCGCCGGCGCCGGGTCGGGCAAGACCGCCACGATGGCCGACCGGGTCATTTGGCTGGTGGCCAACAACAAGGTGCGCCCCGAGGAAATCCTCGGCGTGACCTTCACCCGCAAGGCCGCCGGTGAGCTGGCCCAGCGCATCCGCGGGCAGCTGGAGAAGCTGGCCCGTTCCGGGTTGCTGGAGCTCGAGGACGAGGGCCTGCTGGATCCTTCGGTGTCCACCTACCATTCCTACGCCAACACGCTGGTGAAGGAACACGGTCTGCGCATCGGCGTCGAGTCCGACACCGCGCTTTTGGGCACCGCACAGGCCTGGCAGGTTGCCGCGGCAGTGGTCGAGGGGTACACCGGGGACTACGAGCACCTGGCTTCGTCCAAGAACACGCTCATCGACGCCGTGGTGACCTTCGCCGGGGAATGCGCGGAGCACCTGGTTTCCCCGGTGGACGCCAAGGAATGGATCGATACGCTGGTCGGGCGGCTCGAGGCGCTGCCCTACCGCATCGACAAGCCCGCAGCACCCTCCCAGGAGGCCCGCAAGCTGCTGGACAAGCTGCGCACCCGTTCCACCATCGCCGAACTGGCAGTTGGATACGCGCAGGCCAAGGCCGCCCGCGGAGCCCTCGACTACGGCGACCTGGTGGCGCTGGCCGCCCGCATCGCCAGGGAAATCCCCGAGGCCGCGCACAGTGAACGAGCGCGCTTCAAGGTGGTGCTGCTCGACGAGTTCCAGGACACCTCGCACGCCCAGATGGTGCTCTTCTCCTGCATCTTCGGCGACGGGCACGCGCTGACCGCGGTGGGGGATCCCAACCAGTCCATCTACGGCTTCCGTGGAGCCTCGGCCGGGCAGCTCTTCCGTTTCCCCACGGAATTCCCTGCCCGTACCCACCTCTCAGGCGTGGACGGGGGCGAGGGACTGCGCCCCGCCTCGGTGGCGTATCTAAGCACCGCCTGGCGCAACTCGGTCAATGTCCTCCAGGCGGCCAACGCCGTTTCCGCGAAGCTGAACTCGGTAGCACCCTCCGGAATTTCGGTGCCGTCGCTGAAACCCAGCGCCTTTGCCGGAACAGGAAAGGTGGAACTGGCCCGCTACGCCACCGGGTCCCAGGAAGCGGCAGCACTGGCCCGGCGCTTCGTCGCCGAGCGCAATTCCTTCTTCGCCGAGCACGGGCGCAACCCGTCCATGGCGGTGCTCTGCCGCACCCGCTCGCAGCTGACCCCCATTTCCCGCGGTTTGGAGGACGCCGGGATCCCGTACGAGATCCTGGGCCTCGGCGGGCTGCTGAGCATGCCCGAGGTCACCGACATCGTCGCGACGCTCAACGTGCTGGTTGACCCCAACCGTTCGGACCACCTGGTGCGGCTGCTGGCCGGGGCGCGCTGGCGCATCGGTCCTGCCGACCTGATGGCCTTTGCCGACTGGTCGCGCTTCCTGGCCAGGCGCCGCGAGTTTGCGCTGAAGGACGGCAGACCGGAGAACCTTGACGCGCCCGAGAGCGCCGAGGAAGTCACCCGCGGGGAGGCCAGGGCTGAATTGAACGACGCCGCGAGCCTGATCGAGGCCCTGGACCACCTGCCGCATCCGGACTGGGTCTCCGGCGACGGTCGCGCCCTGACTCCCGAGGCCCTGGCCCGGTTGCGCACGCTGCGCGACGAGCTGCGTTACCTGCGCGGCTTCATCGACGACGACCTCGAGGCCCTGCTGCGCGAGACCGAACGGGCCATGGGGCTGGACATCGAGGTGGCCGCGAAGCCCGGGGTCGGCATCCACGAGGCCCGGCGCCACCTTGATGCCTTCGCCGACATTGCCCAGGACTACGCCAGCACCTCCGCACGCGTCGACCTTGCGGGATTCCTGACCTGGCTGGAGGCAGCCGCCGAAAAGGAGGGCGGGCTGGCGATCGTGCCCGGTGAATCGAATCCGGACGCGGTGCAGCTGCTGACCATCCACGCGTCCAAGGGCCTGGAATGGGATGTGGTCGCTGTGACGGGGATGAACGATGGCGTGTTCCCCAGTGCCAACGATTCGCGCTGGACCAGCGGGGACGCGGCACTGCCGTGGCCATTGCGCGGGGACAAGCACGACCTGCCGCAGTGGGACACCGACCAGGAGTGCCTCTTCGATGCGGTCAAAGCCGAGGGGATGTTCAAGTCGGAGGTGCTGGCCCACGCCGAACTGGAGGAACGGCGCCTGGCCTACGTTGCGCTGACCCGGGCCAAGTCCTTGCTGATCTGTTCGGCCACCGCGTGGACCGGCACGCGCACCAAGCTCACCGAGCCCTCCGGTTTCCTCCTGGACATGCTGCCGCTCGTCGATCCGCCGAACCCCACGGCCGCATCCACGACGTGGGTGGCGGACGAAGACGCGCCGGAGGCCAATCCGTTCCGCGAGGCGCCGCTGGAGGCCAGGTGGCCTTACGATCCGTTGGAAGGACCGATTGTTACAGGCGGCGGGATGCAACGCCCCCGGCCACCGGGACGCCGCGCCAAGCTGGAAGCCTCGGCCACGGCAGTACTCCAGGCCGCCCGGCATGCTTCCGACGGCACCGTGGCGCGGGCCGCTCCGTCAGCCGAATCCAAGGATGGTGAAGGCCTCCCCGTGCAGCAAGGGACCTGGCAGACCCCCACTGGCGAGAGCTGGTTCAAGGAAGCCGAGCTCTTGCTGGCCCGGAAGGCACAGGAAGCAGCCGAAGAACGGACCACGGTGATACCGAAGCACGTGCGTGCCTCCGTCTTCGTGGACCTGGCCACCGACGCCTCAGCGGTGCTGGCCGAGCTGCGCCGTCCCGTGCCGCGCCGCCCGGGGACCGCAGCCCGCCGCGGCACCGCGTTCCACGCCTGGCTGGAGGAGTACTTCGACTCCACCGGGATGCTGGAACTGGGTGACTACATGGAAGCAGCCGACGCGTACATCGACGACGCGCTTGACCTGGAGGACATGAAGAACGCCTTCCTGGACTCCGAATGGGCCAACCGCCAGCCGGCATTCGTGGAGGCAGCCATTGAGACGCGCATCGGCCCGGTGTCGGTGCGTGGCCGCATTGATGCGATCTTCCAGGAACCCGACGGGGCCTGGCTGCTGGTGGACTGGAAGACCGGTCGGGTGCCGCGCGGCGAGGAGCTGCGGATCAAGGCCCTGCAGCTGGCGGTGTACCGGCTGGGCTGGGCGCGGCTGCGTGGCATTGACGTGTCCGAGGTTCGTGCGGCGTTCTACTACGTGGGTTCCGGCACCACCATCCGGCCGCACGACCTGGCGGATGAAGCCGAACTCGAGAGCCTGATCAGCAATTCAATGGGCGCGCTGAACGGCTGATTGCCGACACTTCGCGGGGCAAACGCAAGGGGCGGGGACGATCCGATCGTCCCCGCCCCTTGCGTTGCGGCCTAGAGGCCCGGAACGCTGACCACGTCGGACTTGGACGGAGCCTCGTTCGGCTTGACGGCGTTCCACTCGCTGAAGGTCATGGATCCGGTGCCTTCGCTTGCGGATCCGGTTGATTCAATCTTCAGCAGGTGGGGTTCGCCCTCGGCGGCGATCCAGAAAATGGTGTCGCTGCCGGTGTACTTGAAGGCCTTGGCGCCGTTGAGGTCGTCGAGGGACTTCTTGGTAATCTTTGGGGCTTCCATCGTTCCGAGTTCATCGGTGTCCATCGATGCAAGGAAGGAACCCACCGTGAAGTCCCCGAACTGGTCGGCGTTCTTCGTTGAAATCCACTTGTTCGCTGCGACCGTATCGAGCATCTTCGCGGCCTCGGCCCCGGCTCTTTGGGTCAAAAATGCCTTGTTGGGCTTCATGTACGAGACGTTGTCGACCGTCAGTAGTTCGATGGAGGCGTCGTCCTGGCTCATTTTCATCAGGGAATTGGTTCCGTCGACGGTGCCCGAAAGCTCGAAATTGCCTTTCTCGGAACCGTTGGCGATGTCACCGATGACGGTTGCCGAGGTGGCCTTCTTAAGGGCGGCGGACGTCTTGGGGAAGATTTCCTTGGCTTCCGGCACCACGATTTCGGCCTCCACCGAGGCGGCCTCGGATCCGGCAGTCGACGCCCCGGCGGACTGTTCCACGGCGGCCGAACATCCGGTCAGGGCCAGCAATACCCCGGCGGTTGCTGAGAGCAGCATGGTGCTGTTCTTGAAATTTTTCATACGTTTGTCCCCGCTATGCATAGGAAGTTGGAAGTCGCTCACCGACGTCAGGAAGAGCAAGCCTCACTCTATCAAGTGGACTTAATATGAAGCGATCCGTAACAGGAGGTTCGCCAACACAGACGCCTGCCTGCTATTTAGGGTGGGCAGGCTGGACGGGGATCGCGGTGGTGTCGCTCCCTGCGGAATCCTTTTCCCTACCGTTCGGGGTCTGCTCTCCGGACGTTAAGGTGCCATCTTCGGAGACGTTCGCCTTCGACGAGTTCACGGGGGATTCAGCCGAAGTGACGGATTCGTTGGTATCCGCCGTATCCTTCTCGTCCTTTGTTTCCTTGGCGTCGGTGTCCTGGCCCGGCGCTGTGTCCGGGGAGGACGAGGCCTTGGATTGCTTGTCCGTCGATCCCGGCTCGGAGTCGCACCTCGACTCCGAGCCGGTCTTAGGGGAGCTGGCAGGTTTTGGCGGGGCAGCGGCCGGGACCGGCGGTACGGCAGGTGGCGTCGGTACGGCGCTCACGGGGGAGGGCACGATCCTAAGGGCCGACGTTTCCGGCTCGGCAGGACTCGATGATTTATCCGCATCGGGCCCGGCATCGTCCACTGGCGCGATGCCGGATACGGTGACTTTCTTGGCGACGGGCAACTTTTCGGCGACGCTGACGGGTTCGGGCTGTTCGTCGGTCGCTATGGGGCGCGCTGCACGCGGGGGCTCGACCACGGAGATGGGCTGCCCGCCATACTCGGCAATATCCGAATCGAGTTCCTCGAGCATGATTTTTGCCTCGGCTATGCGCTCGGCGTCGCCGCCGGCAATTGCCTTGACCAGCCACTGGGCCAGCGCAAACTCGGCTGCCAGTGCGGCACGACGCATGATGTGTGGATCGGCGCGGTCCCCGCGCACTGCAACGTAGCTTTCGAAGGCTGCCTCGGCGAAGGACTGCTCGTGCACGGCCGCGAGCCAGGCGAAGTCGTCGGCCGGATCCCCGACCTGCAGGTCGGTCCACCCGGTGACGGCAACGACCTTGGCGTCCTGGACCAGCAACTGGTCCTCGTGCAGGTCCCCGTGGATGACGGTTGCGTTGAAGCGCCACAGGGCCACGTCTTCCAGCGCGTGTTCCCAGCGGCGCAAGAGCCGCGAGGGGATCATGCCGGTGGTCGCCGCGGCGTCGAGCTCGTTCAGGCGGCGCTGGCGAACCTGCTCAGCCGTGTAAGAGGGCAAGTCCGCCCGGGCAATTGCGGAAGAGGGCATCGAGTGGATGGCTGCCATGACCGACCCCAGGTCGCGGGCGCAGCGTGAGCCCTGGGACACCAGGTCCTCGAGGGAGTACTGCTTGCCGGGAACGTGGTTGTACACGAAGGTCCGCAGCGGGCCCTGTCGCACGGTTCCGGCGACGGAGGGCAACTGGAAGGGCAGCGAGGCGCGAATGCCGGCGGAAAAGGCGCGCAGGGCGGCCAATTCCGTTTCGAGGCGCATGCTGGCTTCCTCGTGGCGCGGGGAGCGCACGCGCCACCGGTTCTTGGCGGCATCGACAATAAGCACCGAGTCGAAATCGTTGCCGTCGTCCGGCAGCGATGCCACGCCCGTGGGCGCCAAGCCGGGGACCGCGGCGGTGGCGATGGCAGCGAGTTCCATGGGAGAGCGTTTCACATCCTCCACCGTAGACCGCAAGCCGTGCCCGCGTCCTGCGGTGCGGCGGCGAGTCGCATGTTTTGCGTTCAACTCCTTCCGGTTGCCCCTCGCGGGGAGGGTCGGAGGGACGGTGCCCCGCGCCACGGGAAGGTGCGCCGATGGCCACAACCGGTGCCTTGAAGTAGGCGTTGGGCCACAACTCTCAGTACGGTTGGTGCTATGAGCGATACCGTGCAGAACCCTGTGACCAGCTTCCCGGCGCTAGGAGCCCTGCCCTTGGCGCGTGCCACCACCGACCGCGGTTGCGAGCGGCGCACCGACGAGGGCTGGCTCGATGTACTGCGCGCTGATCCCGCGACCCGCCACCTGGTGCTGGTTGGCGGTCGTGCCAGGGTGCTCGATGGTGAATTGGTGTTGATTGAGCTGGCCGCGGTGCCGGCCGGCGGCACGGAGATCTACCTAGGTTTTGACGGCACGTCCGAAATCGTGCTGCATTCCTTCCACGATGCCCCTGTCACGTCCGACGGCCAGCCGTCGGCCGGTTCCACGGATCCGGAGCAGTGGCTGGGGCTGCGCGACGTCGCCGCCGGACTCGGTGCCCGCGACGCGGGGCTCTTCGTCGAGGCCGTCGCCATCGCCAACTGGAACCACGCGGTGAACTTCTGCCCGCGTTGCGGCGGCAAGCTGGACCTGCGCGCCTCGGGCTGGGTCAAGCACTGCCCGGCCGAGGACCTGGAGCATTTCCCGCGCACCGACCCTGCGGTCATTGTCGCCATCACCGACGAGGATGACAGGTTGCTGCTGGGTGCCAACAAGGCATGGGGCGGGACGCGCTTCTCGACCTTGGCCGGATTCGTGGAGCCGGGCGAGTCCCTGGAATCCGCCGTCATCCGCGAGGTCGCCGAGGAATCGGGAGTCGTGGTGCGCAACCCCCGCTACATGGGCTCGCAGCCCTGGCCGTTCCCGCGCTCGCTGATGCTCGGCTTCACCGCCACCGCCGTTGGCACCGAGCTGGTCCCCGACGGGGAGGAGATCATCGACCTGCGCTGGTTCACCCGCGATGAACTTGCCGAGGCCGTCCGCTCCGGCTCCATCGGAGTTCCCACCGGAACCTCCATCGCCAGTGCCCTGGTCGAAAACTGGTACGGCGGCGTGCTGCCCGAACCCGAACGGCTGGCAAACTAGAACATGACGGAGACGACCGACATGGGGGCCCTGGAAGAACGCATCCTCGCCGGGCTGGACGAGGAACAGCGACAGGTTGCCACCACCCTGCGCGGGCCGTTGTGCGTGCTGGCCGGCGCCGGAACCGGCAAGACCCGCGCCATCACCCACCGCATCGCCTATGGCGTGCACACCGGGGTGTACAAGCCCTCCTCCCTGCTCGCGGTGACCTTTACCGCCCGCGCCGCCGCCGAAATGCGCTCGCGCCTGCGGGAGCTGGGGGCCGGGGCCGTGCAGACCCGCACCTTCCACGCCGCTGCCCTGCGCCAGCTGCAATACTTCTGGCCGCAGTCCATTGGCGGGCAGCTGCCGTCCATCGTCGACTACAAGGCGCCGTTGATCACCGAGGCCGCCCGCCGGCTGCGCACCACCGCGGACCGTGCGACGGTTCGGGATCTGGCCAGCGAGATCGAGTGGGCCAAGGTCTCGATGCTCACCCCCGAGTCCTACGTGGCAGCCGCCGCGGACCGCGGGCAGCCCGGCGGGCTGGATCCGATCACCGTTTCGCGGATTTTCCAGGCCTATGAGGACGTCAAGACCGATAGGCAGTTCATCGACTTCGAGGACGTCCTGCTGTTGACCGTGGCGATCCTGGAGGACGACGAACGGGTCGCCGCCTCGGTACGCGGACAATACCGGCACTTCGTGGTCGACGAGTACCAGGACGTTTCCCCGCTGCAGCAACGGCTGCTGGACCTGTGGCTCGGCGGGCGCGACGAACTCTGCGTGGTGGGCGATGCGTCCCAGACCATCTACTCCTTCACCGGCGCCACCCCGCGCCACCTGCTGGATTTCACCGCCACCTATGAGCAGGCCCCGGTGGTGAAGCTGGTGCGCGACTACCGCTCCACCCCGCAGGTGGTGCACCTTGCCAACCGCGTGCTTGCCGCCCGCCGCCCCGAACCAGGGGTCCCGGACCGTGACATCAACTGGCCCACCCCGCTGGAACTCATCGCCCAGCGCGAGAACGGGCCCGAGCCCACCTTCTTCGAGGCCAAGGACGATGAGGCCGAGGCCTCGGAGATCGCCCAGCGCATCAAGAAACTTATTGCCGAGGGCACCCCCGCGTCCGAAATCGCGATCCTCTTCCGCACCAACGGGCAGTCCGCCGCCTACGAGCAGGCGCTGGCCTCGGCCGGTGTGGGCTACCTGTTGCGCGGCGGGGAACGCTTCTTCGCCAGGCGCGAGGTGCGCGACGCGATGCTGCAATTGCGCTCCGCCGCCCGACACGCCACCACCGAGGTCGACGGGGCAACCGTCCCGCAGCTGACCCGCGACATCCTGGTTTCGCTGGGCTACAGCGCCACGGCACCGGCCGCCTCCGGCGCAGTGCGCGAAAAGTGGGAGTCGCTTTCCGCCCTGGTGGCGCTCGCCGACGAGATGGCGGAGGCCCGAGCAGGTTCCGAGGTCCCGTTCACGCTGCACACCTTCGTGGCCGAGCTGGAGGAACGCGCAGCCAGCCAGCACGCCCCCACGGTGCAGGGGGTCACGCTGGCCTCGCTGCACGCGGCCAAGGGCCTGGAATGGGACGCGGTGTTCCTGGTCGGGCTCTCCGAGGGCTTGATGCCGATCTCCTTCGCCGACGACCAAGCCGGATACGATGAAGAACGGCGCCTGCTCTACGTGGGCATCACCCGCGCCCGCGTTCACCTTGGCCTGTCCTGGTCGCTGGCGCGCACGCCCGGAGGGCGGGCCAACCGCCGGCCCTCCCGCTTCCTGGACGGGTTGCGTCCGGCGGGAACCTCCCGCGTCGCCTCCGCGCCCAAGGCCGCCCGGCGCCGGAGCCCGGCGGGACCGCCGAAGTGCAGGGTCTGCGGGACACTGCTGACCAGTGCCACCGAACGCAAGCTGGGCCGCTGCGGCAATTGCCCGGCGGGGTACGACGAAGCGGTGTTCGAGTCCCTTCGGGCCTGGCGGCTGCAGGTGGCCCAGGCCAACTCGCTTCCGGCCTTCGTGATCTTCACCGATGCCACGCTGATGGCCATTGCCGAGTCCAAACCCGACGGTCTTGCCGGCCTGGGCCAGGTGTCCGGCGTCGGCAAGGGCAAGCTGGAGCGCTACGGCGAGGCCGTGCTGGCCATTCTGGCCGGCGACACCGTGGACTAGAAGCGAAGCTCAGGCCGCCAGCGGGTCCAGGCAGGTGCAGCGGGACCTGGCCCTGGCCGGCACGGAGGTGATGGAGCCGGTGGGAAGGTCGCAGACGGTCATGGATCCGGCCGCCGCCGGGATATTGATGCGGTCCAGGGCCATCAGCACCGCCATGGCGGCAAGGCCGGCGGCCACGGCAGCCAGCGAGGCCTCGGGGCGCAACGCCGGTGCCCGTCCGACAGACTCCCGGGCGTCGAGCATCCGCAGCGTGGGGTCGCATTGTTCCCACGCGCATGCGGCGCACATGGTGAGACCGTCGATGACCATCGGACCCAGGTGCATTCCCGAATCGGTGAACAGCACCGGCAGCATCGCGGCATCGACGGCCAGGGATTCCAGCGGCGGCAGCATGCCGCCTGCCATCACCACCGCCATGTCCAGGGCCGCTGCGTCGGGACTGCGACCGGCGGCATCCGCCACCACCAGGTGCGGGTATGTCGACTGCAGGGCCCGGGCCGTGGCACGGGCACGCGGGGCCCCCACGCCGGTGATGCCCGTGGTCCCTGCACCCAGGTCCCCGGCATCCAGCGGGGAACCGTCGCAGAGCATCAGGGACCCGACGCCGGCGCCGGCCAGGACATGGGCCAGCAGCTGGCCCATCCGCCCGCAGCCGTAGAGAGCCACCTTGGCCTCGGCGCGGCGCCGCAGCACCGGGACGGCATCCATTTGGTATGCGGCTCCCCATTGCAGGACATCGGGCACCAGGCGCGCCCCAAGCCCGGATCCCGTGCCAAGCGCACCGACAGGTTCCGCTCCTTCCGCGAGCGGAGGCTGTGTGGAGGACTGGACCAGCGCCGGGCCCAGCATCGCCAGGATCTCTGTCCGCCGCCGCTCATCAGGCAGGTCGGGCGCGGGGCTTGCAGGGCGCGGGCCGTGCTCGCAGAGGGAGAGCACAAAACGCTTTTCCGCCGGAGTGAGCCCGGTTATCCACCGCGCGCGCTGCCCGGTGCCAATCTGGATGGCGCCCTCCACTAGGCTAAGTACCTGCAAGCCCGGGTTGATCCTCATGATGTTTCTCCTTGGGGGAACGGCGGCACCGGCACGATTCCCCGTCGCCGGCGCCCTGAATGAACCCATCGTGGCACCGGCCGCGGGGGACTCGCCGGCTATCCACACCCTGGAGCGGGAAAGTGCCCCGGCACCGGGGACCGGGCATCGGCACAGGCAGCGGCACCACGCAGTGGCGGAAAGGACACCAACATGCGAACCCAACCATCGACCATCGAGTACGTGGACGAGAAGGGCACCCCCATCCGCGTGGTGCGCTCGGCCAAGCGCAAGAAGACCATCTCCGGGGCGTGGAAGCAGGACACCATGGTGGTCTCGGTGCCAGCTGGCCTGACCGAGCACGCCGAACGGCTTTTGGTGGCCGACATGGTGAAGAAGGTCATGCGCAAGGTCGCCCGCGGATCCGCGACGGACCCGGACGCGCAGCTGGCGGCCCGGGCCCGGGAAATGGATGCCCAGCTCTTTGGCGGGCGTGCCGATCCGTCCTCGGTGTCCTGGGTGTCAAACCAGAACCGGCGCTGGGGTTCGGCCAGCTTGAACAGCCGCCGGATCCGGCTCTCGGACCGGCTGCGCGCCATGCCCCAATGGGTACAGGACTATGTGCTGGCCCACGAACTCGCCCACCTGGTGGAGCCGCGAGACGGCCACGGCCCGCGGTTCAAGGCGGCGCTTTCACGCTACCCACGGGTGCACGATGCCAACATCTTCCTCTCCGGGGTCAGCCACGGCTACCATGCAGCGGCCAAGCCCGGGGCCCATGCACCCGGTGACCTGCCTTTGGGCGGGGAGGATGACATCGACGACTTCGATGATCTTGACGGCGGGTTCGGGGAGTTCGGCCAAGCCGCCGGGTAGGACTGCCCGCTGCCGGACCAAGCGGCTTCGGCATTCCGGGTGGCCACGACCTTTCCCCCAGTCAGGCCCAACCGCCAACGACGAAGGGGGTGCCCGCGCACATGGCGCGGACACCCCCTTCGTCGTTGGTCACAACTACTTGTCGCCCGGGCTCTCCGGTTCCGGACCCTTCTCGGCCCCGGAGTCGGTGGGGGAATCTGGCTTCCCGCCTTCCTCCGGGGTGTCCGAGGCATCGTCCTTGCCGGCCTCGGGTTCGTCGAAGCCGCCAGCCAGCAACTTGCTCAGCGCCGCATCGATGTCGTCCATGCTGGCCTCGGCCAGCTGGCGACGGGACGTGAATCCCTGCGGGTCCTTGAGATCCTCGTCGGTGGGCAGCAGGTCGGGGTGCGCCCAGATCGCGTCGCGTCCCTCCAGCCCGCGTTCCTCCAGCAGGTGCGCCCAGAGGGCGGCTGCCTCGCGCAGGCGGCGTGGGCGGAGTTCCAGGCCCACCAGGGAGGCGAAGGCGTTCTCTGCCGGCCCGCCGGCTGCCCGGCGGCGACGGATGGTCTCGCGCAGGCCGGGGGCGCCGGGCAGGTTCGCCGCGGCGGCGGCCACGACCTCGTCGACCCAGCCCTCGATCAATGCCAGCACCAGTTCGAGTTTGGCCAGCGCGGTTTCCTGGGCAGCGGTGCGCTTGGGCATGAACAGGCCTTCGCCCATCAGCGACTGGAAGGATTCGGGGTTCATCGGGTCGATGTCCCGCACTGCTTCCTCGATGCGCGACATGTCGATGTGGATGCCGCGGGCGTAGGACTCGACGGCGGAAATCACCGAGGAACGCAGCCACGGCACGCGGTTGAACAGGCGGGCGTGGGCGCATTCGCGCAGTGCGGCAAAGAGCAGGATTTCCTGCTCCGGGATTTCCAGGCCCTCGCCGAAGGCGGCGATGTTGGTGGGCACCAGGGCAGGTGCCGATCCGGCCAGCGGCAGCCCGATGTCGGTGGCGCCGAGCACGTCCTTGGCCAGGCCGCCGACGGCGGTGCCCAGCTGCATGCCGAACATGGTGCCGCCCAGTTGCTGTAGCATGCCCTGTGCCCCACCCATCATCGGGCGCATCTGCTCGGGGATCTGCTCGCCCAACGCCGCAGTGATGGCCTTGCCCACGCTCAGTGCGACGGGTTCGGTCAGCGACTTCCACACCGGCATGGTCTTTTCCACCCATTCGGCGCGGGAGAAGGCCCGGCATTCGCTGCCGTCGGCCTCGAACACGGTTGCGGCATCGAGCCACATCTCGGCCAGCCGGGCGGCGTTTGCCACGGCCGAGGCGCGGTTCGCGGAAATGGAGGGGTCGTTGGAGGCGATGGACTGGCGGGCGGCATCGGTGGCCATCTTCCAGTTCACCGGGCCGCCGTCGCCCTTGGCCATCGCTGCCATCATCGCCTGGGCCTGCGCCATCATCTGCGCCATGGCCTCGGGGTTGTCGGACAGGCCCATGGCCTCGCCCAGCCCCGCGGGAAGGTTCTTGGGGTCAAATCCGCCGGCGCCGCCAAAGAGAGAGCCGAACATCTCGGAGAACGGGTCCTTCGCGTTCTCGTCATCGTTTTCGGAGTCGTCGGGTCGGTTTGATGGGGGATTTTCAGCCATGGTTCAACGGTACCCCCGGCCCGCGGCATCAACACATGAACTGGAGTTGCAGTTCGCTGTGGGCACATCGGAAAACACTGTGAAGTCCTCGGTGGTCCGGCGCCGACGACGCCCGGTCCTGCAAGGGGCTTGTAGGCTGGAGGATGCCACGGCGCAAGGTGTACAACCCCCTGCGCCGCGAGCGCGAACACGAGCAATGAAAGAGGGAGTCGTGCCAGCAGTGCATGAAGGACCAGGACCGGAGCACGGCCGGCACACCGACGTGGCCCCGGGAGCACACCCGGACCCGGACGGCGCCGACCACCGGCCGCTGACCCACCGCTGGCCGGCAACCGATCCCGGCCAGGGCCTGCTGCGCCACAAGCGCGCGGGGGCCGGCTGGCTCGCCATGGTGATCATCGCGGCGGCCACGCTGCTGCCCACTCACTTCGTGGTCGAATCCGCGGGTCCGGCGCTGAACACCATCGGCAGCGTGGAGGGCACCAGGCTGCTCGACATCAGCGGGGCCCCGACCTACCCCACCTCCGGGCAATTGGACATGACCACCGTGTACGTCCAGGGCGGGGGGCAACAGCGGTTGCCGTTCTTCAGCGTGCTGTGGGGCTGGATCAACCCGGACGAGGACGTGGTGCCCGAGGAGACAGTGCTGCCGCGCGGCACCACCACGACCGAGCAGAGCGAACAAAACACCCTGATGATGGACGATTCGCAGCAGCTCTCCACCGCCGCTGCCCTGCACGAGCTGAAGATCCCCTACTCCAGCCACCTGGGCGTGGTCGGGTTCGCCACCGAGCGGAATTCCGGTGCCCTGAAGGTCTCTGACCGGCTCGAGACCATCAACGGCCAGGAAATCACCGACCTTGAATCGCTGAAGAAACAGCTCGACGCGGCGGGGGAGTCGCCCAGCAGGTTGGGCATCATCCGCGACGGGAAGCCGATGACTGTCACGGTGGGCACCGACGCCGGACCGGCGGGCCAGCGGCAGCTGGGGATCTTGCTCTCGGGCAGCTTCGATTTCCCGCTGGAGGTGAAGTTCGGGCTGGAAAACGTCGGCGGTCCCAGTGCCGGCATGATGTTCGCCCTGGCGATCGTGGACCAGCTGACCGAAGGTGAAATGACCGGGGGCAAGCACTTTGCCGGCACCGGCGCCATCACCGCCGAAGGAAAGGTCGAACCCATCGGCGGGATCGCTCAAAAGCTCGTCGGCGCCAAGGACCAGGGGGCCGAGTACTTCCTGGCCCCGGCGGAGAACTGTGCCGATGTCACAGGCCGGGTCCCCGACGGGCTCGATGTCATCAAGGTAGCCACCCTTGCCGAGGCCCGGGCGGCCGTCGAGGGGATCGCCGCGGGCCAGGACCCCGCCGCGTTCCCTTCCTGCGGATAACCGGCACCCGGGGCCCGCGGCTGCGATGTGCCTCGGTGCGGGTCACAATCACCTCACATTTCCGCGACATCATCCTTAGGGGTGCTTCGCCGGGCGCCGATGCAAGGCAGAATGGGAACAAAGACACATTTCAGGCGCGTTTCCCGCGCGCCGAACGTTCCAATGGTGAGGTAAAAATTGAGTTTTGGCACTGGCAGTCCCTTTGAGGGCCCCCCGCGGGGCCCCGAAGGACGACCCGACCCGCAGCCCCGTCAGCGACGCCCATCCCCGCTGATGCCCACGATCATCGTCATCGGTATCCTTGTTGCCGTTTTCGTGTTCGTCTCCAGCGTCTACGCGGATGTGCTCTGGTACAACCAGCTCGGCTTCGAGCGCGTGTTCTGGACCGAGTACCTGTCCAAGGCCGCGATCTTCATCGTGGCATTCCTGCTCATGGCCTTCGCGATCTGGATCTCCCTGCGCCTGGCCTACCGTTCGCGGCCGGTCTACGCGCCGGACGGGCAGCGCCAGGACGCGATGTCCAAGTACCAGTCGCAGCTTGAGCCCATGCGCCGCCTGCTGATGATCGGTGTCCCGGTTGTCATCGGCGTCTTCGCCGCCACCGCGGTGACCTCGCAGTGGCAAGAGGTGCTGCTCTTCTTCAACCAGGTCGACTTCAACGAGGCCGACCCGCAGTTCGGCATGGATCTGTCGTTCTACATGTTCTCGCTGCCGTTCATCGGCCTGCTCAACGGGTACCTGATCTCGGTCGTGCTCATTGCCGGGATCGCCGGCCTGCTCACCCACTACCTCTACGGCGGAATCCGCGTTGAGGAGCGCGGCGGCATTGTCATCGGCAAGCCCGCACGCATCCACATTGCCGTCTTCGCCGTCGGCTTCCTGCTGCTGCAGGCAGTGAACTTCTGGGTCGACCGCTACTCCACGCTGCTCTCGCAAAACGGCCGCGTTGCCGGTGCCCTGTACACCGATGTGCATGCCGTCATCCCGACCAAGACCATCCTGGCCATTGCCGCGGTGCTGGTGGCGATCACCTTCATCGTCGCTGCCATCATGGGCCGCTGGCGCCTGCCGATCATCGGCACCGCCATGTTGCTGGTGACGGTCATCATCGCCGGCGGCATCTACCCGTTCATCGTTCAGCAGTACCAGGTCATTCCCTCGGAAAAGACGCTGGAACGCGAGTTCATCCAAAAGAACATCGACATGACGCGCAAGGCCTACGGCCTGGACTCGGTGGACGAAACCGACTACGACGTCGAGTTGAACCCGCAGAAGAACGCCTTGGCCCAGGACCGGGCCACCACCACCAACATCCGGCTGCTGGACCCGAACCTGGTCTCGGCCGCGTTCGACCAGCTGCAGCAGTTCCGTACCTACTACAAGTTCACCCCGACGCTGAACGTGGACAGGTACGAAATCGACGGCACCGTCGAGGACACCGTGATCGGTGTGCGCGAAGTGAACGTCGACCCGACCGACACCTGGGTCAACCAGCACATCACCTACACCCACGGCTACGGCCTGGTGGCAGCCTTCGGCAACCGCGTTGCCGCCGGCGGGCGCCCGGACTTCATGCTCTCCGGCATCCCCACCCAGGGCGTGCTGGCCAGCGACGAGACCTACGAGCCGCGGATCTACTTCGGCGAGATGTCCCCTGACTACTCGATCGTCGGGGGACCCGACGACTGGGAACCGCGCGAGCTTGACCGGCCGGCCTCCGGCTCGGGCAGCCAGGACACCCGCAACACCTTTGACGGCGACGGTGGACCGGCGGTCGGAAACTTCTTCAACCGCCTGGTGTACTCGCTGAAGTTCGCCTCGACCGACCTGTTGCTCTCCGACGCGATCAACTCGGACTCCCAGATCCTCTACGACCGCAACCCGAAGCAGCGCGTGGAGAAGGTCGCCCCGTACCTGACCGTGGACTCCAACGCCTACCCGGCGATCGTCGACGGGCGGGTGCAGTGGATCGTCGATGCCTACACCACCTCGAAGAACTACCCGTACTCCAAGCAGCAGGCACTGGATTCGGCGGTCACCGACTCGTTGACCGGCGGCACCCGTGCGGTGTCCCAGACCGGGCAGATCAACTACATCCGCAACTCGGTCAAGGCCACTGTCGACGCCTACGACGGCTCGGTCACGCTGTACGCCTGGGAGCCGGAAGAGCCACTGCTGCAGGCATGGCAGAAGGTCTTCCCGACGAACATCAAGTCCTACAAGGACATGTCCGCTGAGCTGATGAGCCACGTGCGCTACCCCGAGGACCTGTTCAAGGTGCAGCGCGAACTGCTCGCCACCTACCACGTGACTGATCCGGGGGGCTTCTACGACGCCAACGATGCCTGGTCGGTCCCTTCCGATCCGACGCAGTCCAACGCCAGCATCAAGCAGCCCCCGTACTACCTGTCGCTGCGGATGCCGGGACAGGACAAGGAAGCCTTCTCGCTGACGTCGACCTTCATCCCGCAGACCGCCTCCGGGGGACAGCAGCGCAACGTGCTCTTCGGCTTCCTGTCCGCGGAAGCCGATGCCGGCACCGAGGCGGGAGTAAAGGCCGAGGGCTACGGCAAGCTTCGGTTGCTTGCCATTCCGCGCGAGCTCTCCGTGCCCGGCCCCGGCCAGGCACAGCAGAACTTCGACTCCAACGCCACCGTGTCGCAGGCGCTCAACCTGCTGCGCCAGGGCGCTTCGGAAGTCAAGAACGGCAACCTGCTCTCGCTGCCGGTTGGCGGCGGCATCCTTTACGTCCAGCCGGTCTACGTGCAGTCCTCCGGACAGACTTCCTACCCGACATTGCGCAAGGTACTGGTTGCCTTCGGCGACAGGGTCGGATTCGCGGACACCCTTGGCGAGGCACTTGACCAGGTGTTCGAGGGAACCTCGGGCGCCGTCACCAGCGAAAACGGTGATGGTGAAGGCAACGGCGAGGAACCCGGAACTCCTCCGGCGACCCAGACCGCCGAGCAGCAGCTCAGCGCGGCACTGCAGGCCGCCAACGCTGCCATCACCGCCGGCCAGGCCGCGCTTGCCGAGGGTGACTTCGCCAAGTACGGCGAGGAGCAGGCCAAGCTGCAGGATGCGCTCGAGCGCGCCACCGAGGCACAGGATGCACTGACAGGTGCCGCGGCACCGACGGATGCACCCGCGACCGATGCACCCGCTCCCGAGGCCCCGGCCTCAGAGACCCCCGCGCCGTAAGGCGAAGGGATCTATCCGGGGCATCAAGGTGTCGCCTTGCCACGTATGTGAGCAGGGCGACACCTCCAGGATTTGCTTACTGTTCACCCAATCGGCGATGATTGTTATATCGCCGCGGGGTGGAGCAGTTCGGTAGCTCGCCGGGCTCATAACCCGGAGGTCACAGGTTCAAATCCTGTCCCCGCCACGAATGAAGGACCCCGACCAGGGAAACCCGGTCGGGGTCCTTTGCTTTTTACTGATGGGTGTCCCTGGTGGAAGTTAATTTCATTGAAGTTGTTCCCCGATGCAGAAAAACGTTCCTGCGTCCCTGGCGTGGGTCGAACATGCTGACTGGAATGTCAACCATCGACGAATCCACGGCTCGATTAGGCGTGACGTGAACGCGCTGGTATCGTTGTATTTACCGACGCGGGGTGGAGCAGTTCGGTAGCTCGCCGGGCTCATAACCCGGAGGTCACAGGTTCAAATCCTGTCCCCGCCACAAAGAAACGATCCGTGGTCCTGATTCAGGACCATGGATCGTTTGGTTTAACAGCAAGTGCCGAAGCCCGGACACACTGGCCTGTCGGCCCGAAGCTGGTGTTCTAGCTGAATCACCAGGCAATCAGCTATTCGTCGCTGAGGGTTGAAGTTTCCTCGAAGTGATGGCCGGGGTGCGATGCTTCCGAAGTAGCGAATTCGAGTCTACGGCTTGCACGTGAGGGTGGCCCGCCAACAAAGAGAACGCTGGGCAATCGTGCTTTCCGGTTCTTTTGCATTACTAGACGGAACACCTAAAGGTTGTGATGCTCTCCAAGTGGTCCGACCTGCGCCCCTTGAGCCGGATATGAACGGCGTCTGTGTCCGAACGTCCGAACTCACGGCTCCTCTCGGGACCCTCCCGAAGGTTCGTTCGTCGTTTCCGGGCCGTGTTCCGGCGATCACATCTTGGGTCTGGTCGACGATTTGTATTTATTGGAAATGCAGTGTGACATGGCATTTTGCCTTCCCGTCGGTCCGACGCAATAGACTTGGCTGGTAAATGGTCAGCTCGGCGTAAGTCGGGCTTTGTCGAGTCCATCTGAGGTAGGGCCAACATGCCGGAGCAGCCAACGTCGAAAAACGGTGTGCCAGCGAAGAACACCGTCCCAGTTGACGTCGCGAGCGATGCGATCGGTGGGACGCCCGGGGCCGCAAAGGAAGCGGTAGCCGCTTCGCCAAGCTCCCTTGCACGTTCTCCCAAGCCCGGACCGCCCAAGAAAAACCAAGTCACGCCCGACAACGTGCAAAAAGTTTCCAAGGGCAAGCCCGGCGGAAAAAAGAACTCCAATTCTGGAGCAGGAATAGACGGGCCTTCCCCGCGATTTGTGGCGAGCCCCGCCAAGCCCGTCGTCGACTCAATTAGCAAGACCAAGTCCGCCGGTGCCGTGCCTGCTCCGGGTCCGGCGAAGACGGTGGCTCCTGCCAAGTCCGCCGGTGCCGTACCCGCTCCGGGTCCGGCGAAGACGGTGGCTCCTGCCAAGTCCGCCGGTGCCATACCCGCTCCGGGTCCGGCGAAGACGGTGGCTCCTGCCAAGTCCGCCGGTGCCATACCCGCTCCGGGTCCGGCGAAGACGGTTTCGCCCGCTGCTCGGCAATCCGTTTCATCAACGGCCAAAACCCCGAATTCGTCTTCCGCGAAGCCCGGCGTCCGACAGGTTCCCACCAAAGCCGCGGCGGGCGAGAAGAAGCCCTTCGTTGCTGCTGGCCCGGTCAAGAAGACGCCCGTTGGATCTCCGGCGCTTGCCAATCGACCAGACGCTCCGAACGAACCAAAGAAGAATGAGGTTGCCGGGCCCCTAAAGCCCGGGACGTCTCCTACCGCGACATCCGGCACTCTCCCGATTGCCAAGCCCGCACAAGCAGCACAGGACGCTGGAAAAGCCACGGCACGGGATTCCTCGGTGGGCAACCGGCCTGCCGCCTCTCTTGAGGGCACTAAATTGACCAGCGCTCCGCTGAAACCCGTTGGCGCGCCGACGGCCAAGCCTGGCGTTGTGGCCAAGGAAACGAAAGCCGAAACAGCAAACGAAGCGTTAAACCAACCAGAATTCGAAATAGCGGCCCGCACGGTCTCTAAATCCACAAAATCTGGAAGCGCATCTCCCGCGGCACCCGAGGCCGGTGGAAGCAACCCGGAATTCCCAGCTGCCAGGGCGGACTCGACCCCACCCGCCACCCCGGATACCTCGAAAACGGCCGAGACGACAACTGCCGATGAGGCGATTATTGAAGCAGCCGGTGCCGAGGAACCGACGAACCGCGAGCCGGCTGCCGAGCGCGATGAGTCGAATTCGTGGCCCGCCGAGGTCAACGAGAACGTTGGACCAGCCGACTCGTCGAGGCCAGCAGAAGAGTCCACGATTTCCGATGCGGATGCAGGCCAGGACCGTGCCGGAGCCGGCGGCGGCATCATGATGGCGCTGATGATCGTTTCGTTTATCCTGGAAGTCGCGCTATTGGGCGCACTGGGCATCTGGGCCATGACAATGCTGCCCTTCAGCCCCCTCGTGGCCGTCATCATCGCAGTGCTGCCCGTATTCATTTTCTGGGCACTCTTCATGTCGCCAAAGGCAAACTTGCGATTGCCACAGCCATACCACGCGGTAGTGGCCCACCTGCTCTTTGCCACGGGTGCCGGATTGCTCGCCATTGCCGGTCAGCCGGTGCTGGCCGTGTGCATGGGTGTACTGACGGCTATCAGCCTGGCATTGACGGTGGCTGTCCGGGGCCAGAACGTGGAGAGTCGCAAGAAGGCCACCGGCCGCCGCGCTGCGCGCTAATGTGTGTGGCTCAGGCTAGGACCTCCGTGGAGAGTCCCGGTAGGGTCGCACGGTGGGTCTCAGGGCAGCAACGTCGCCGCGAGTCCTCCGAACACACCCGCTGCAAGCCCGGCACCGAAGGTCAGGCCCAGGTAGGTGACGGCCATGGCGCGGTTGCCTGAGCGCCACAACGACACCGCGGCCACCATGAAGGTGCTCATGGTGCTCAAGCCGCCGCCGATGCCCAGGATCAATGCCATGACCAGTAGGCCCGGTACCCCGGACAGGCTGCCCGCGGCCCAGTCAACCCCGTGGTTGTTCGCCCAGGAAGCCGCGGCGCCCACCAGGAAACATGCTGCGGTGTTCGCGGCCAGGATGCCCAGTGGGAAGATCCCGCCGCCGGACCCGGCCCTGCGATGCTGGGCGCCGGAGACGGCAATGTCCAGTACATAGCGACCCAGGGCACCGATGGCGCCAGCCAGCGCAATGACCAGGAATCCGCCCATGCCCCATGAGCTCATGGTGCACCCCCGCCGTCCGGATCCGCGGCGGGCAGCGATGCCTGAACTGACTGTGCCAGCTTTTGCCGGCCAGCCAGGGCGCGCTCGACCCACCACATCGCTGCCCATGCGGCAGCAGCACAGAGTATCAGGGATACGACCAGATCCAGCGCGGCCCGGGGCGGGGTGGAACCCAGAGCAAAAAGGACCAGCGCCGAAAAGGTGGTGAAGGCCCCAAGGAATCCGGTGCCGACCCCCGCGCGCAGCCAACCTGGAGCGCGGCGGGTGATCTGCCAGTAACTGGTCAGCGCAGCCAAGGCAGCGGTGCCGGTGACATTGATCGCCAAGGTAGTGGCCGGGAAGCCCGGGGCATCAGGGAACCAGAGTCCAAGCCCCACGCGCAGGGCTGCACCGCAGAAACCGCCCACGGCCACGGCAACCAGGTTTACTCCGTGGGCGCGCGACGTCGACTCGGCTGGCCTTGTGGTGCCCACGCCGGTTGGTCCGTTCGGTGCGCCCACGTCAGGTTCCCGTTCCTTGGCGGCTATGCACCATGGGGTGCCGGAAGCACCCACAGCATGGTCGCGTCGATGTTGCTGAGCTCCGGGTGGGGCAACACGATGGAGCTGCCGGGGGAGATGCCCAGATCGGTGCACCGACGCAGCAGCTCCGGATCTTCGTCGCTGATTCGGCACAGGATCGCCAGGGTCGGTGATCCGTTCGCCTCGAAGCGGTCGAGCCGGATGGCCGGCGGCATCTCCAGGGTGCCGTCGGGGCCGGGGATCGGGTCGCCATGCGGATCCGCTGCCGGGTGCCCCAGCCGCGCGGCCAGGGCCTCGATGAAGCGGGTGGAAACGGTGTGCTCGAGCAGTTCGGCCTCCTCATGCACCTCGTCCCAGCCGTAGTCGAGTTCATCGAGCAGGAACGTCTCAATCAGGCGGTGCCGGCGCACCACGCTCAACGCAGCCAGGCGGCCCGAATCGGTGAATGTGATGGCCCCGTAGCGCGGGTGGACCATCAGGCCCTTGCCGGCGAGCTTGGACACCATCGCGGTGGCCGAAGCCGGGGCGACTCCTAGCTGTGCGGCAATGGTGCCGGTGGTGACCGGGTCGTCTTCCCACTCGGTCAGCGAGTAGAGCGCCTTGAGGTAGTTTTCCTCGCTGGAGGTCAGGCGTGTCGGGAGCATCAGCGGCCCAGGTTCAGGATTTCCAGTGCGGCGTCGTGGACCAGGCCGTTGCTGGCCACGGCGTTTCCACCGTTGCAGCCCTCAACGCCCTCGACGGAGGTGAAGCGGCCGCCGGCCTCGCGAATAATGGGCACCAGTGCGGCCATGTCGTAAAGGTTCAGTTCGGGTTCGCAGGCCAGGTCGACGGCGCCCTCGGCCACCATGCAATAGGACCAGAAGTCGCCATAGGCGCGCGTGCGCCACAGGGCGTCGGTGAGGTTGAGCATGTTCTGCAGCTGGTCGCGCTCCTTCCAGCCGGAGAGCGAGGAATACGACAGCGAGGCGTCCTCGAGCTTGGCCACCGAGGAGACCTTCAGCTTGTGGGCGCTGGCCATGGAGCGGCCGGTGTAGGCGCCCATGTCCTTGGCCGCCCACCAGCGCCGGTTCAGCGCCGGTGCGGAGACCAGGCCGACGACGGGCTCACCGTCGTCGATCAACGCGATCAGCGTGGCCCACACCGGGACACCGCGCACGAAGTTCTTGGTGCCGTCAATGGGGTCGATGACCCAGTGCCGGGTGGACTTGCCGGTGGTGCCGAATTCCTCGCCGGTGATGGCGTCGCGCGGCCGGGCACGGGAGATGTGCGACCGGATGGCTTCCTCCGCCGCCTTGTCGGCATCCGAGACCGGGGTCAAATCGGGCTTGGTCTCCACCACCAGGTCCACGGCGTTGAAGCGCGAAAGGGTCAGGGCGTCGACCGAGTCGGCAATGACGTGGGCCAGGCGCAGGTCATCGTTGTAGGTCATGACATCGGTTTTCATACCCTCAAACCTATCCCACGAGGCGGCGGCAGCACTGCAAGATGTCGGTACGGCGGCGTCACGTGATGCCCGGCCGCACCGTGGTGTGGGCTGGGGCACCATCGGGCCCGCGCTGCTAGGCGGTGCCCAGTTCCTTGGCCTCTGCGGTTTCGTCCTGTCCGAGCAACCGGCGGAAGGATTCGAGCCGGGCGATGCCCACCGGGCCCGCCTCCCCGGAGGCGACCCACGCATCGAGGGCGCACTGCGGCTCGGCTGCCTTGTGGGTGCAGCCGCGGGCGCACTTGTTGGCGATCGGGACCAGGTCGTCGAAGGCGTTGAGGATGTTTTCCGGGTCCACCAGCGCGAGCCCGAAGGAGCGGATGCCGGGGGTGTCGATGATCCAGGAACCGGCCGGCGCGTCGTCGATGCGCAGTGCCAGCGCGGAGGAAGAGGTGTGTCGGCCGCGGCCGGTGACGGCGTTGACGTTGCCGGTGGCCCGCTGCGCCCCGGTGAGGGCGTTGACCAGGGTGGACTTGCCCACGCCCGAGTGCCCGATGACCACCGAGACCTTGGAGGCCAGGTGCTCGCGCAATTCCTCCACCGGGGTGCCGGCCAGGCGTGCCGAGAGCCCGTCGGCCGAGCGTGCGTCGATGCCGGTGGCCGATTCGTCGGTGGTGCGCGAGACGACGATGTCGATGTCCAGGTGCCGGTAGTTCTCCAGGAACGGCTCGGGGTCGCGCACATCGGCCTTGGTGATGCACAGCAGCGGGTGGATCCCCGCGTCGAAGGCGGCGACGATGGCCCTGTCGATGAATCCGGTGCGTGGCTCCGGGTTCGCTGCCGCCACCACGATGACCAGCTGGTCCACGTTGGCCACCACGACTCGCTCCACCGGATCGGTGTCATCGGCGCTGCGGCGCAGCAGGGTGCTGCGGTCCTCGATGCGCACCAGCCGAGCCAGCGTGTCGGGCTCCCCGGAGGTGTCGCCCACCAGTGCCACGAAATCCCCTGGCACCACCGGGTTGCGGCGCAACTCGCGGGCGCGGGCGGCAATCACGATCCGCTCCTCGGGGGTGTCCTCGTCGAGGATGGCCCGGTAGCGGCCGCGGTCCACCGTGATGATCCGGCCAATGAGCGCATCCTCGTAGGCGGGGCGGTCCTTGGTGCGGGGTCGTGATCCCTTTTTGTTGGGGCGGATGCGGACATCCGATTCATCCCATTCCCGTGCGTTGCGTGTCATGTGCTTAGCGTGAGGCCTTCCCGCTGGCGGCCAGCGTGGTCCAAAGTGTGGGGAAATCGGGCATTGTCTTGGCGGTGGTCGCGATGTCAACGACCTCCACCCCGGGAACCGCCAGGCCGATGATGGCACCGGCGGTGGCCATGCGGTGGTCGGCATAGGTGGCGAAGCTGCCGCCGTGCAAGGGGGCGGGTTCGATGAGCAGTCCGTCCTCCAGCTCGGTGACCCTGCCGCCGAGGTTGTTGATTTCGGTGGCGAGCGCGGCGAGCCTGTCGGTCTCGTGCCCGCGCAGGTGCGCGATGCCGGTCAGCCGGGACGTGCCGGTCGCCAGAGCGCAGATGGCCGCCAGCGTCGGGGCGAGTTCGGACGAGTCGGCATAGTCGATGCCCGAAATCTCTGCGGGACCCGTGAGCTGGAGCGTGCCGTCCTGGTGGTGCGTGATGCGCGCGCCCATGCGGGTGAGGATCGTGCGCCACTGGTCCCCGACCTGGGTGGTGGTGCTTGGCCAGTGCGGGATGCGCACGGTGCCGCCGGTGACCATGGCCGCTGCCAGGAACGGCCCGGCGTTGGACAGGTCCGGTTCCATGGTGCGTTCGAAGGCGCGGATCTTCCCGGGTTCGACCCTCCAGCTGCGCTCGTCGGGGCGGGTGATGACGACGCCGAGCTCGCGCAGGGTCTGCACCGTCATCTCGATGTGGTCGGGGCTGGCGATGCGTCCCTCGGCGGCGACGATCTCCACCCCGTGCGTGGTGCGTGGGGCCACCAGCATCAAGGCGCTGATGAACTGCGAGGAACCGGAGGCGTCGATTTCGATGCGCCCGCCGGCCAGGGACCCGGTGCCGTTGACTGTTGCCGGAAGCAGCCCGGGTTCCCCGTGCCCGGTGACCTGAACCCCGAGGTCGGAAAGGGCGGTGAGCACCGGGGCCATCGGGCGCAGGCGCGCGTGCGGGTCCCCGTCGAAGGTGAAGGAGCCGCGGGCCAGTGCCGCCAGCGGCGGGACGAAGCGCATGACGGTTCCGGCCAGGCCGCAGTCGATGTCGACCTGGCCCATCTGCGCCTCCAGGTCCATCGGGGTAATACGCAGCTGGACGGTGCCGTCGGGGGAGTCGACGCTTTCGATGCCGGTGCCCAGGGCGCGCAGGGCGGCGATCATCAGGTCCGAGTCGCGGGAGGCCAGCGCGTTGGAAATGCGCGAGGGCCCGTCGGCCAGGGCGGCGAGAAGCAAGTACCTGTTGGTCAACGACTTGGACGCCGGGACGATGACGGTGCCGTCAACGGGTTGTGCGGGGTGCGGGGCGTCCCACGTGGTGTCCATGGTGTCTTGGTTGCTCAACGGCTGCCTCCGGGTGTCAAGGGTGGGGGGGTGTGCCGCGGGACGGGCGGCGGTGATTGGGGGAGTGGGAATGGGGGGTGTCATGGTCGGTGGCTGCGCCGTTGCCGCCGATCGTTGTTTGACGGCCGTGTGCCGCCAAAAGCTTGCTCATCGGGTGCAGGCATTCGGTGCGGTGCGCGGCACCGGGGCCGTGCGCCGGGAAAATGCTTTCCCCCGTGGCCCCAATTCTAGCCGCAGGAGGCTACCGCCGGTGGAATAGAGTCGCGCCCTTGCGTGTTACCCCCTATGTGGCACGTTTGCTGCGTTGCGGAACGCAGAGGGCGGTGCCATGGGCAAGTGAACCAACCATGGCAAGAAGCGGAGGACTTATGGGAGTACTGCTGGCGGAATCCCCGGCCCCGAGCGAGCCCCGGCTGCGCGTAGACTTGGCCGTGATGACCGAGAATATACAGGGCACCGACACTGTACCGGTAGCCAATGAGACCGAAGCACAACGGCGCGAGCGCTTCGAACGCGACGCGCTGCAATATGTCGACCAGCTCTACTCCGCGGCGATGCGCATGGCGCGCAACCCCACGGACGCCGAGGACCTGGTCCAGGAGGCCTACACCAAGGCGTATTCGGCCTTCCACCAGTACAAGCCCGGGACGAACCTGAAGGCCTGGCTGTACCGGATCCTGACCAACACGTACATCAACCTCTACCGCAAGCGTCAACGCGAGCCATTGCGCACCGGGACCGACACCGTCGAGGACTGGCAAATGGCCAAGGCCGCGGAGCACACCCCGGCCGGGCTGCGTTCGGCCGAGGTCGAGGCCCTTGACCACCTGCCGGACTCGGACGTGAAGAACGCGTTGCAGTCGATTGCCGAGGAGTTCCGGTTGGCGGTGTACTTCGTGGACGTCGAAGGTTTCCCCTACAAGGATGCCGCCGAGATCCTCGGTGTACCGATCGGCACGGTGATGTCACGGCTACACAGGGGCCGTAAACAATTGCGAGAATTGCTCGCCGACTACGCGCACGAACGCGGCATCGGTGCAGCACCAAAGACACAAGGGGCACCCACGCCCGGAGCGGAGAAGAAATAATGGGTGACTGCCATTCGCTGGGCGACTGCGACGACAATCGCATCGTCCGCCTCTACGAGTACCTTGACGGTGCGCTCTCGCTGAAGGATCTCAACGAGGTCAAGGCACACCTGGAGCATTGTGAGGAATGCGCCGAGGAGTACGACCTGGAGTGCATCATCCGCTCCGTTGTGCGCCGCAGCTGCCAGGAAATCGCGCCCGACACGTTGAAGTCGAAGATCATCACGCGGATTTCCGAGATCCGCGTGGAATCCGGCCACGCCTAGGCGCCACTGGCCCGTCCGACACACGTCAAAAGGGCCGGACCCCGGTTCGCCATCTTTCGATGGTTCCGGGGTCCGGCCCTTTCGCAGTTAACATTCCTGCCCGGTTTTCACCGGGCCGGAGGCAGCTGTTTAGGTGTTGGGGCGCTTGCCGTGGTTGGCGCCGCCGCGCTTGCGATCCTTACGCTTACGTGATCGTTTGCTCATGTGAGGACTCCTTTGTGATCTTGGTCCCAGGTTGGACTTCGTCCAGTCTGCCACACCCGAGAACCCGGACCCAACAACCGGTGCCGTCGCCGCGGGAAAATCTCAGCTGGCGCCGGGTTCCGGCAGCCCCAGCCAGGTGTACCAGCCGCGGTGCAGCACCAGCCAGGCCATCAGCCCGTAGCCTGCCTGTCCTGGCAACCCGCCGTTCACCGACAGGTCATTGCGCCACTGCGCGTGGTTCTGCAGCGGGGTGAAGGTGTCGACGTAATGGTGCTTGCGGCGCGTGGCCACGTCCGCGTAGACGTGGGAGAGCTCGGCGAGGCGGGCGTTGCGCTCGGGATCCAGTCCCGGGGCCGGGCCCACGACCAGGGCCTTGATGCTCATTTGCGAGGCGGAATCCAGGATGTTGGCCAGGTTCAGCCGGCTGCGCGCGGTGGACAGGCCCAGGTCCAGGTCCCGGTCCGAAAGCGCGATAATCAGGCGGTTGTCGACGTTGTCGCCGAAACGGCGTGACGCCTCGTCGAACCAGCGGGTGCTCAGCGCCTCGGAACCCTCTCCGGGGGCAGCGAGCGTGTAGCTCTCGATGCGGACGTCGGTGTTCGAGGTGCGTGCCAGCACCCGGCCGTACCAGCCCAGGGCCCGCGGGTCCCCGTGTCCGGCCAGGAGCTCGTCGCCGATGGCGGTAAGTCGAATAGTGCGGTAATCCACGAATGACCTTTCTCAGGGCGCGTACCAAACAACACTAGCAGTCGGTTAAGCGACCTCGGGGCGGGACACCGTCAGTGTCCCGCCCCGAGGGAGGGTGTTCACGCGCGGAGCCCAGCGAAGTGGACTCCGCGCGTGTCGTGCTGCCTTAGCGCGTGAACGCTGCGGTGAGCAGGCGGGCCTGCTCGACCTCGTGGCGCTTGTGCGTGCCGGTGGAGGTCGCGGCGGAGGCCTTGCGGGCCACCAAGCGAACGGGCTTGCCCAGCTCGGCGGGCAGGTTCAGCCCGACGAAAGGCCACGGGCCCTGGTTGGCCGGCTCGTCCTGCGCCCAGACGACCTCGGCGTTCGGGTACTTGGCCAGTTCCGCGGCGATTTCCTCGGCGGGCAGCGGGTAGAGCTGCTCGACGCGAATGATCGCGGTCTTGGTGTCGTTCGCCTTGGTGCGGGCGGCTGCCAGGTCGTAGTACAGGCGGCCGGAAACCAGCAGCACGCGATCAACGTCTGCCGGGTTCAGGTTCGCGGTGTCGCCAATGACTTCCTGGAAGGTGCCGGTGGTGAAGTCCTCGACTGCGGATGCGGCGGCCTTCAGGCGCAACAGCTGCTTCGGGGTGAAGATCACCAACGGCTTGCGCGGACGGGCGTAGGCCTGGCGGCGCAGCAGGTGGAAGTGGTTGGCGCCGGTGGAAGGCTGGGCCACGACCATGTTGTTTTCCGCGCACATCTGCAGGAAGCGCTCGATGCGGGCCGAGGAGTGGTCCGGGCCCTGTCCCTCGTAGCCGTGCGGAAGCATCATGACCAAGCTGGAGCGCTGGCCCCACTTCTGCTCGGCGGAGGAAATGAACTCGTCGATCACGGTCTGGGCGCCGTTGACGAAGTCGCCGAACTGCGCTTCCCAGAGCACCAGGGCGTCCGGGCGTTCCACCGAGTAGCCGTATTCGAAGCCCAGTGCCGCGTATTCGCTCAGCAGTGAGTCGTAGATCCACAGCTTGGCCTGGTCCTCGGAGAGGTTCAGCAGCGGGTACCAGGTGGCGCCGTTGAGACGGTCGTGGAAGACCGCGTGGCGCTGCACGAAGGTGCCGCGACGCGAGTCCTGGCCCGCCAGGCGGACCGGCACGCCTTCCATGGACAGGGTGCCGAAGGCGGCGATTTCCGCCATGCCCCAGTCGATCCCGCCCTCGCGGCTCATCTTTTCGCGGCGCTCCAGGAGCACCTTGAGCTTCGGGTGGACGGTGAAGTCCTCCGGGATGGCCAGGTGGGCGGCGCCGATGTGCGCCAGGGTCTCGGCGCTGATGGCCGTGTCCCGCGGTGCGGCGACGGAGGCGTCGTCAGCTCGCTGGGCTGCCGGCAGCTCCAGGTCGTTGATCGCCGAGGTGCCCGGGGTGATGACGGGGATCGGGCTGGTCTGCGCGGCGTGGGTCTCGGCGAAGACGCGTTCCAGGCGTTCCTGGTAGTCGCGCAACGCCTGGTCGGCCTCGTCCTGCGTGATGTCGCCGCGACCGACGAGGGCCTCGGTGTACAGCTTGCGGGTCGAGCGCTTGGCCTCGATGAGGTTGTACATCATCGGCTGGGTCATCGACGGGTCGTCGCCCTCGTTGTGCCCACGGCGGCGGTAGCACACCATGTCGATGACGACGTCCTTGTTGAAGCGCTGGCGGTAGGCGAAGGCCAGCTGGGCCACGTGGACCACGGACTCCGGCTCGTCGCCGTTGACGTGGAACACCGGTGCCTGGACCTGCTTGGCCACGTCGGTGGCGTACACCGAGGAGCGCGAATCGGTCGGGGCGGTGGTGAAGCCGACCTGGTTGTTCACGATCACGTGGATCGAGCCGCCGGTCTTGTAGCCCTCGAGCTGGGAGAGCGTGAGGGTCTCGCCGACCACGCCCTGTCCGGCGAAGGCGGCGTCGCCGTGCACCAGGATCGGCAGGACGTTGAAGTCCTTGGATCCCTCGCGGTCCTGCTTGGCGCGCACGATGCCCTCGAGGACCGGGTTCACGGCCTCCAGGTGCGAGGGGTTGGCCGCCAGGTAGACCTTGGTCTGGTTCCCGGCGTCGGAGGTGTAGGAACCCTCGGTGCCCAGGTGGTACTTCACGTCGCCCGAACCCTGGACCGAGCCCGGGGTCGCGGTGCCCTCGAATTCGCGGAAGACCTGGGAGTAGGTCTTGCCGGCGATGTTGGTGAGTACGTTGAGGCGGCCGCGGTGGGCCATGCCGATGGCGACCTCTTCCATGCCGGCGTCTGCGGCATCGGAGATGATGCCGTCAAGCAGCGGAATCAGGGATTCGCCGCCCTCCAGCGAGAAGCGCTTCTGCCCGACGAACTTGGTCTGCAGGAAGGTCTCGAAGGCCTCTGCGGAGTTCAGCTTGGAGAGGATGCGCAACTGCTCTTCGCGGGTCGGCTTGGTGTACGGGTGCTCCAGCTCGTCCTGGAACCACTTGCGTTCCACCGGATCCTGGATGTGCATGTACTCGATGCCGATGGTGCGGCAGTAGGCATCGCGCAGCACGCCGAGGATGTCGCGCAGCAACAGGCGGTCCTTGCCGCCGAATCCGCCGGTGACCCATTCGCGGTCCAGGTCCCACAGCGTCAGGCCGTAGGTCTGGATGTCGAGGTCCGGGTGGCGGCGCTGGACGTATTCCAGCGGGTTGGTGTCGGCCATCAGGTGGCCGCGCACGCGGTACGAGTGGATCAGCTGCTGGATGCGCGCGATCTTGTTGACCTGCAGGTCGACGTCGACCTGGTTGTCGACTGCCCAGCGGACAGGCTCATAGGGAATGCGCAGTGCTTCGAAGATCTCGTCGTAGAAGCCCTGTTCGCCCAGCAGCAGGGATTCGACCAGCTTCAGGAATTCGCCCGAGCCGGCGCCCTGGATGACGCGGTGGTCGTAGGTGGAAGTCAGGGTGATGACCTTGCCGACGCCCTGCAGTGCAACGGTCACGTCCGCGGCACCGCGGAAGGCTGCCGGGTACTCGAGGGCGCCAACGCCGACGATGGTGGCCTGGCCCTTGGAAAGGCGCGGCACAGAGTGCACGGTGCCGATGCCGCCGGGGTTGGTCAACGAGACGGTGGTGCCGGCGTAGTCATCCGCGGTGAGCTTGTTGGCCCGTGCGCGCTTGATCAGGTCCTCGTAGGTGTCCCAGAACTCGTTGAAGCTCATGTTCTCGGCGGCCTTGATGTTCGGCACAGCCAGCATGCGCGAGCCATCGGGCTTGGGCATGTCGATGGCGATGCCGAAGTTCACGTGGGCCGGCGTGATGGCCATCGGCTTGCCGTCGACCTCGGCGTAGGTGACGTTCTGCGAGGGGAAGAGCTTCAGGGCGCGGATCACGGCGAAGCCGATGATGTGCGTGAAGGAGATCTTGCCGCCGCGGGCGCGCTTGAGGTGGTTGTTGATGACCACGCGGTTGTCGATCAGGGCCTTGGCCGGGACGGCGCGCACCGTGGTGGCGGTCGGGACGGTCAGGGACTGCTCCATGTTGGTGGCAATCGCCTTGGCCGGGCCGCGCAACGGGGTGCGCTTTTCCTCGCCCATGGCACCGGGAGCGGTGGCCTTGGGGACCTGTGCGGGGATCGGCTGCGACTTGGTGGCTGGGGCCGGGTCGGCCGGGACGCGCGGGGCGGCGGCTGCGGACTTGCCCGCGGCGGAGGATTCAGCGGAGGAGCTGGGCGTGCTGCTGGACACGTCAACGACGCGGGCCTGGGTCGCGGCGCGCGGTGCGCCGGCCGGGGTGGCAGCAGTGGCCGGGGCCGGCGCAGGAGTCGCCGCAACCGGGGCCTCTGCGGCCGGGGGTGCGGCTACCTGTTCCGAATTGAGGGACGCGAAGATGTCCCACCATTTCTTGTCTACCGAGTTCTTGTCCTTGAGGAACTGTTGGTACAGCTCATCGACTAGCCATTCGTTCCCGCCGAACTCTTCGGTGAGTCGGTGGTGCGATTGATCTGGCACGGTATTACGCCTCTTCTCCCTGTATTTCCGTTTGTCCAAGCGCCGCCGAGGGGGATGACCACCAAGGGGCATAGTTCTAGACCTGCTTAGTAGTCTAGTGACAATTGGACCCCGGATGGGAACCAATGAGCCGGGTATCACATGCGCGTCGCCTTGAAGGGCCGGGTTGGGTGTCCCGATGACGCCGAGCGCCCTTTTTAACCGGCGACAAGCCTCCGGGCGCGGCGGCGGACCTCGCGCGCGGTCGCTCGCGAGACTGAACGCCTGTGTCGTAGTTCAGATACACTGAATTTGTTATGGACAGCCACTCTCTGTGCCGGCCAGTCGTGAAATCACGCGGTGCCGGCCACACATGTCATTGCCCGCCTAATTCCGCTTCGCTATCGGAGCCTTCCAGTTGCGGTCACACAGACGCTAGACTTCGGGGCCCCGGCACTGCCGCCCCCCGAGGCACAACCGCCCACGGGGCGGTGAAACGCTAGATGGAATGGTTGCTGCTGGCCCTGGGCTTGCTGCTGATCCTGGGCACCGGTTTCTTCGTCGCCGTCGAGTTTTCCCTCGTCGCCCTGGACCAGGCCAACGTCCAGGAAGCCGTAGACAAGGGCGACACCAAGGCCGTGGCCCTGCTGCAATGCCTCAAGTCCCTGTCCACCCAACTTTCCTCCTGCCAATTGGGCATCACGCTGACCACGCTGCTGACCGGCTACGTCATTGAGCCTTCCGTGGGCAAGCTTCTCCAGGAACCGCTTCTGGCGCTGGGACTCGGCGACTCCGCCGTGCCGGTCAGCCTGGTGGTGGCCATGTTGCTGGCCACGCTGCTCTCGATGGTCATCGGCGAGCTGGTCCCCAAGAACCTGGCCATCGCCAAGGCCTTCGACATCGGGCGCGCCGTCGCCCGCCCGCAGTTGATCTTCACCGCCATCTTCAAGCCGGCCATCATCGTGCTCAATGGCTTCTCCAACAAGGTCCTGCATCTCTTTGGCCTCGAGGTCAAGGAAGAGATTTCCGGGGCCCGTTCCCCGGCCGAGCTGGTCTCCCTGGTGCGCCGCAGTGCGGAAATGGGCACGCTGGACAAGGATGCGGCGCTGTTCCTGGACCGGACCGTGCGTTTTTCCGAACGCTCGGCGGCCGATGTCATGACACCCCGCATCCAGATGCAGACCATCGAGCACACCGCGCACGTCCACGAGGTCATCGAGCTGGCCAAGGAGACCGGGTACTCCCGCTTTCCCGTCACAGACGGCTCCTCCGACGAGATCAAGGGCGTCTGCCACGTCAAGACCATCATCGCCATTCCGCGTGACAAGCGGAACGGCAAGGAGGTCGGCGAAAACAAGACCCCGGTGATCTTTGTCCCCGAAACCGTGCACCTGGACACGCTGCTCGTGCAGCTGCGCAGTGCCAACCTGCAAATGGCCATCGTGCTTGACGAATATGGCGGAACCGCCGGAATGGTCACCTTGGAAGACCTGATTGAGGAAATCGTCGGCGAGGTCGCCGACGAACACGACTCGGCCCCGCCCGAGGTCCGGCAGCTGTCCGACGGCTCCTGGATGATCCCGGGCATGTACCGCCCGGACCAGCTCAACGAGCTCATCGGCGAGGTGGAGATCCCCGACGACGCGGCCTACGAAACCCTGGGCGGGTTCGTGATGGCCGAGCTAGGCCGGATCCCGTTCCTGGGGGATGCGGTCGACACCGAGGGCGGCGTATTCACCGTCACCGCGCTGGACAAGCGTCGCGTCGCCGAGCTGCATTTCGTGCCGCGGATCGTGAGCGCCTCCAGCGCCTCCAGCGCCTCCAGCGCCTCGAGCGCTGCCTCGGCGTCCAGCCCGGATGAAGCCAGGGGGCGTCGGGCATGAACGACTTTGCCGGCCTTTTCTGGCTGATCATCCTGTTGCTGGGCAACGCGTTCTTCGTGGCGGCGGAATTCGCCGTCATGTCGGCGCGCCGCTCGCAGATCGAACCGCTGGCCGACGCCGGGAACAAACGCGCGATCCTCGCGCTGAAGGCCATGGAATCGGTGTCCATCATGCTGGCGGTGTGCCAATTGGGCATCACCGTGTGTTCGCTGCTGATCCTGAACGTCGCCGAACCTGCCATCCACCACCTACTGGTGGTGCCGCTGGAATTCGTGGGCGTGTCCGAGGCCCTGGCCGGGACCATCGCCTTCCTTCTGGCGCTGCTCTTCGTCACCTTCCTGCACGTGACCTTCGGCGAGATGGTGCCCAAGAACATCTCGGTGTCGATGGCCGACAAGGCGGTGCTGCTGCTAGCCGGGCCGCTGCTGCTGCTCTCCGTCGTCGTGCACCCGGTCGTGGTCTCGCTGAACTGGATCGCCAACCAGTTCCTGCACCTGATGAAGGTCGAGCCCAAGAACGAGGTGAACTCCGCGTTCACCGCGGCCGAGGTGCAGTCGATTATCGCCAGCTCGGCGCTCTACGGCACGCTGGAGGCCGACGACGCACTGCGGCTGCGCAAGGCGCTGGAGTTCTCAGACCTCACGGCCGCCGGGACCATGGTCGCGCGCGATCGGGTCGTGGCCCTGCAGCGCGGCACCACGGTGCAGGAGTTCGAGCGCACCGTGGGGCGGACCGGCTTCTCACGCATCGTCATCGCCGAGGCCGGCGAGTTCAAGGGCTACTGGCACATGAAGGACGTCATGGCGCTGCCCGACAGCCAGTACCGCCAGCCGGTCTCCGGCATCGAGCTGCGGCCCATGGGCGTGGTGGCCCCGGACACGGAGATCGAGGACGCGCTGGAGCAGATGCGGGCCGACGGCAAGCACCTGGCCCGCGTGGTCGAAGCATCCGGTGCGACCCTGGGAATCCTGTTCCTGGAGGACGTGCTGGAGCAGCTGGTCGGGGAGATCGACGACCAGAACCAGAAGCGGGGCATCCGCCGGGAGAACCGCAGCGCCCAATAATGCGAATGGATCGCAATTGAGATAGTCTGGAGTCCTGCATTTCCCCGAAAGGCCCCGCAACCACCGCATGAACAAGCCACTTCGCGCCCTTACCGTCGCCGCCTCGATCCTGTTGCCTTCGGCCTGTGCCAACGGGGTGCCGGCGCGGTTTGCGGTTCGGCGGTTGGCGTGGGCGCCATGGTGGAGCAAACCTCGCAGGACCAGTATTCCCACGGGGCCAAGGTCCGGGACCACGGGGTCCCGGTGCCGCAGCTGACTCAAACCCTGCCCGACGGGCGGGACCACATCTCCTGGATGGAATCCAACGTGCAACAACTCGAGGTGGCTCTTGGCCGCTAATGCCAGCACCGGGGCGACGACGCCCGAACCCGTGGTCAGCATGCGCAACGCCTCGCTGCGCTTCGGCGACCGCCTGCTCTGGGACGGCCTGGACCTAGACATCGCCCCGGGCGAGTTCCTGGCCGTGCTCGGGCCCAACGGCTCGGGCAAGACCACCATGCTGCGTACCCTGATGGGGCTTCAGGAGCTCTCCGGGGGAACCGTCAGGATTGCCGGCAAGCCGGCAACCCGCGGCTCGCGGCAGGTGGGCACCATCCCGCAGCAGCGTTCCTTCGACGACAACACCCCGCTGCGCGCCCGCGACCTGGTGGCCCTGGGCATCGACGGACACAAGTGGGGCATCCGGTTGGGCCGCAAGTCCATGCGCCGGCGCGTGGACCAGCTGCTGGAACTGGTCGGCGCCACCTCCTACGCCGAGCGTCCCGTCGGGGTGCTTTCGGGCGGGGAACAGCAGCGGTTGCGTGCCGCGCAGGCGCTGGCAGATGACCCGCGCCTGCTCTTGTGCGACGAGCCGCTGCTCTCCCTCGACCTGCACCACCAGCAGGCCATCTCCTCACTGATCCACCGGCAGGCCTGCGACCACGGCGCCGCGGTGGTCTTCGTGACCCACGAGATCAACCCGATCCTGCAATACGTGGACCGTGTGCTCTACCTGGCCGGCGGACGCTTCCACATCGGCACCCCCCAGGAGGTCATGCGCTCCGAGGTCCTCTCCGAGCTCTACGGATCGCCCATCGAGGTCTTCGAATCCAACGGCCGCATCGTGGTGGTGGGCATGCCCGAGACGGTCACCCACGCCAATCCGCAGCAACGCACGCACCCGCTTCAAGGAGCCTAGGAACCATGGACCTATCCGAGATCTGGAGCACCGTCTTCAGCTTCGAAGACTATGCCGAGATCCTGCCGCTGGTCTCCAACTCGCTGATCGCCGGTGCCCTGCTGGGCCTGGTCGGCGGGATGATCGGCATCTTCGTGATGCTGCGCGACATGGCCTTCGCGGTGCACGGCATCGCCGAGCTTTCCTTTGCCGGGGCTGCCTTCGCCCTGCTGATCGGCACCAACGTCGTCGTCGGCTCGCTGGTCGGCTCCGTGCTGGCCTCGCTGCTGCTGGGGATCATGGGTGCCGCGGCCAAGGACCGCAACTCGATCATCGGCGTGTTGATGCCCTTCGGGCTGGGCCTGGGGATCCTCTTCCTGGCTCTCTACCAGGGCCGCAGCGCGAACAAGTTCGGGCTGCTCACCGGACAGATCGTCGCGGTGGACACGGTGCAGCTGGGCGTGCTGGCCGTCTGCTCGGTGATTGTGATGGTGGCGCTGGTGGCCATGTGGCGCCCGCTGACGTTCATTTCCGTGGACCCCGCGGTGGCGGCGGCGCGCGGGATTCCCGCCGCCCGGCTCTCCGTCGCCTTCATGGTGGTCCTGGGCCTGGCGGTGGCCCTGTCGATCCAGGTGGTCGGCGCGCTGCTGGTGCTCGCTCTGCTGATCACCCCGGCGGCCGCGGCCATCCGGGTGACCTCCAACCCGGTGCTGACGGTGTCGCTCTCGGTGGCCTTCGCGATGACCTCGGTGGTGGGCGGCATCCTGCTGGCCCTGGCCGGCTCGTTGCCGATCAGCCCGTACGTCACCACGATTTCCTTCCTCATCTACCTGGTGTGCAGGCTCATTGCCTGGCGCCGGCACCGGGTGCGCCATTCGGAGAAGATGGCAGCCGTCGCCGCCTAGGGCCGCCGACCGAGTCGCGACAAACACCGAAGGCGTGTGCCCGGCACCCCCTGGAGGGAGCGGGGCACACGCCTTCGTCTTGTCCGCGGGTTGTCCGCCGGTTGTCCGTCGGTTACCCCGAGGGTGGCTGTTGGTGCTCCCTGTTACTGCTGGGCCCATGCCAACGGGCGTGGCTCAGGCCTTGGCGTCGGCGGCCTTGGCCGCGGAGCAAGAGGGGCACAGCCCATAGATCTCCACGGTGTGCGTGGGTTCGGTAAAGCCGTTCTCCTGGGCCACCCGGGCCGCCCACTTCTCCACCGCCGGCGCCTCGACCTCGACGGCCTTGCCGCACTTGCTGCACACCAGGTGGTGGTGATGGTGCTCGATGACGCACTGGCGGTACATCGCCTCGCCCTCGTTGTTGCGCAGCACGTCGACCAGGCCGTCCTCGGCCATCGACAGCAGCAGGCGGTACACCGTGGCCAGGGAGACCTTGTCGCCCTCGTCGACGAGCCACCGGTGGAGTTCCTGCGCCGTCACAAAGTCATCGACCGTCTCCAGCGCGGCATTGACCGCCAGGCGCTGCTTGGTCACCCGCTGTTCGGAACTGCGCCGTTCGGTCGCAGGATTCGTCATTTGTTGGAGCACTCCTTGTAGATCGGCACATTGCCACCGGGCACGTTCCGCGGACACCGATTCCGGCACCGCGCCGGGACGCACCTCCGGTTGACACCTCGAGTTTACCAGCGGGTGCTCCGGAGTGGCGCGGGTGGAGCCGGGACCCGGCGCCCGGCCCACTGGTGCCCCGGGTCCCGGCATGCATAGGCTGGGGCCATGGAGATCACCAAGTTCAACCACGCCTGCATCAAGGTGGCGTCATCCAACCGGGCCCTGCTCATCGATCCAGGCAACCAGTCGCCGTTGGATGCGGCGCTTGCGGGTGTCGAGGCCATCCTGGTCACCCACGAGCATGCCGACCACTTCGACCTCGAGCCGGTGCTGCGCGCGCTGGCTGCCAACCCGGGCCTCACCGTCCATGCCCCAGTTGCGCTGGCTTCCACGGTGCTGGCAGCTGCCCTTGCGGCGGGCGTCCAGGATGCGGAAGCACGCATCCACGGGGTCGGGCCGGGTGCCTCCTTCGAGGCTGCGGGGATGGAGATCTCCACCCACGGCGGCATGCACGCGGTCATCCACCACTCCCTGCCGGGGGTGTCGAACATCGGGTACTTCATCAACCGCAGGCTCTTCCACCCCGGCGACAGCTACCAGGTGCCCGAGGGGATCCCAGTGCACACGCTGCTGGTCCCCGCGCACGCGCCCTGGGCCAAGATCGGGGAGACCATCGAATTCCTGTCCATCATCGGGGCGGCGCAAAACTTCCCCATCCACGACGGGCTGCTCAACGAGCGTGGCCTGGCGCTGGTGGACGGGCACCTGGGGCGCGTGGCAGCCGAGCGCGGGCTGGACTACCGCCGGATAGCCAATGGCGAGGCGGTCTCCCTGGACTCCTGAAGCCGTGGCCGGTGCCGCGGATCCCGGGGGCCGCTAGTCCCAGCTGCCGGTGGCCAGCAGGCGCTCGATCCGCCCGGCATAGGGAGCCGGATCCAGTCCGGCGGCCTGAAGCCATGCGGCGTCGTAATAGGACGTGGCGTAGCGTTCCCCGTTGTCGCAGAGGAGCGTGACCACCGACCCCTTTTCGCCGGCGGCCAGCATGTTCGCCACGACCTGCCAGGCCAGCCAGAGGTTGGTGCCCGTCGAGGGCCCGGCGCACAGGTGCGCGAATTCCTGCAGGTGGCGCATCGCCGCCACCGAGGCGGCGTCGGGCACCGTGGCCAGGAAATCGATGATGCCCGGCACGAAGCTGGGTTCCGGACGGGCCCGGCCGATGCCCTCGATCCGGCTGGCGCGCCCGGTGGCGGTTCGCGGATTCCCGCCCGCGTTCGCGGCCTGCCAGGCCGGCAGGAACGCCGAGCCCTCGGGGTCCGCGACGGCCAGACGGGTGTGGTGGCGGTGGTAGCGGGCGTAGCGCCCGATGGTCGCAGAGGTCCCGCCGGTGCCGGCGCCCACCACGATCCATGCCGGCACCGGGTGTTCCTCCATGGCCAGCTGGCCGAAGATCGACTCGGCGATGTTGTTGTTCCCGCGCCAGTCCGTCGCCCGCTCGGCGTAGGTGAACTGGTCCATGTAGTGCCCGTTGGTTGCCGCGGCCAGCCGTTCGGATTCCGCGTACACGCTTGAGGGGTCATCGACCAGATGGCACCTGCCGCCGGTGGCCTCGATCAGCGCGATCTTCTCCGGGGAGGTGCTTGCTGCCATGACCGCGATGAAGGGCAGGCCCAAGAGCTTCGCGTAGTAGGCCTCGGAGACCGCGGTGGAACCGGAGGAGGCCTCCACGATCGTGGTGCCCTCGGTGATCCACCCGTTGACCAGTCCGTACAGGAACAGGGAGCGGGCCAGCCGGTGCTTGAGGCTGCCGGTGCGGTGCGTCGATTCGTCCTTCAGGTACAGGTCGATGCCCCACTGGCGGGGGAGGTCCAGCCGGTGCAGGTGGGTGTCGGCCGAGCGCATCGACTCGGCCTCGATGGTGCGTACCGCCGCATCCACCCAATCGCGGGTCGCGGAGGGCCGGGGGAGCGAAATCAAAGACGTTGTATCCACCCGAGCAAGCCTACCCAACCAAGCGCGGCGGCGCGTCCGGCGGCGTGCCCGGATGGCCGCCGAACCGAACCGAGCCGAACCGAACCGAGCCGCGCCGAACCTTGCGGACCGGTGCGGGGCAGGGGCCGGGGAACTAGGCTGGGATCCACGGGGCCGGCGCGCCCCGGCGACACCGACACTTTCACTGACACGCAACCAAGGAGCACTGAGGCATGGGTGGGGAACGCCGGACATTGATCACCGCAGGGGAGCTGGCCACGGTCCTGGAGGCCGGAGGGGACACGGTGCTGCTCGATGTGCGCTGGGCGCTTGGCGATGCCCGCGGCAGGGAACACTACGAGGCCGGGCACATCCCCGGCGCCGTCTTCGTTGACCTGGAGACCGGGCTCTCCGCGGCGCCCAGCCCTGAGGCCGGGCGCCACCCGCTGCCCGATGCGCGCAACTTCGCGGCATCCGCGCGCAGCTGGGGCATCAACAACGGCTCCGCCGTGGTGCTGTACGACGCCACCGGTGCCCTGGCCGCCGCCCGCGGCTGGTGGCTGCTGCGCCACGCCGGAATCGGCAACGTCCGGGTGCTCGACGGGGGACTGGATGCCTGGGTCGCCGCGGGGCGCGAGCTGGAAACCGGGAACAACACCGCTGTCCCGGGCAACGTGCGGCCGGGCTGGGGGCAGATGCCGGTCATCGACATCGAGCAGGCTGCGGCGTTCCCCGGCCACGGGATCCTGCTGGACTCCCGGGCCGCCGAGCGCTACCGCGGCGAGGTCGAACCCGTCGACCCGCGCGCCGGGCACATCCCCGGAGCGCTGAACCGACCCACCACAGGGAACCTCGATGCGGGCAAGCGCCTGCTGGAATCGGAGGAGCTGGCCCGCGCGTTTGCGCAACTGGGCGTGAAGCCCGGCGCCGGGGCAGCCGACGTGGCGGCGTATTGCGGATCGGGGATCACCGCCGCCCACCAGGTCCTCGCGCTGGAAACCATCGGGGTGCATGCCGCGCTGTTCCCCGGCTCCTGGTCCCAGTGGAGCGCCGACCCCGCGCGCCCCGCGGCCACCGGACCGACGCCGTGATCTGCCGGGAAGCCGCGGACCTCCGGACTGCCGGCCCCGGCGCCCCGGTGAGCGCTGGGTTCGGGACATGATCGGTCGCCCGAAGCCCCCTGGGCTGGATGCCGCCGCGAAGATCCGGGCGCGTGCCCGCAGCCGGCAGGGACCGGCGGCCATGATGCCGGACGCCGTGTCTGCGCTGGGAGTTAGGGTGGCCGGGGGACCGCTGGTGCCCCTGGAGATCCGCCGCCGCGAACCGGGGCCTCGCGACGTGGTCATCGATATCCTCTTCTGCGGTCTGTGCGATTGCGACGTGCGGGAGGGGCGCAAGGAAGGGCCGGCCGCGCGCCTTCCCCTGGTCCCGGGACACCAGATCGTCGGCGTCGTGGCCCGGACCGGTGCCGGGGCCGCGGACCTGGAACCCGGTGCCCGGGTCGGCGTGGGCGCGCTGGTCGATTCGTGCAGGGAATGCGCGCCATGCCGTGCCGGACAAGAGCAGCTCTGCGCCGGGTCGGTGGCGACCTATGGCGCGCTCGATCCGCGCACCGGCGATTACACCCACGGCGGGTACTCCAGGCGCATCGTCGTCGACAGGGACTTCGTCCTGCGGATCCCGGCCGCGCTGGAGCTGGCCATCGCCGCTTCGCTGCCCTGCGCCGGGATCCGGGCGTACTCGACGCTGCTGCACCCCGGGGTGGGACCAGGCAGCACGGTGGGCGTCCCGGACCCGGGCGGACGCGGCGCCCTGGCCGCCAGGCTGGCGGCGGCCATGGGGGCGGCTGTGAACGTGCCGGCCGCTGCGGATCCACTTCAGGTGGTCATCGACACCGGGCCGAGGGTCCCATCGTTGGTAGGCTCGGTGGCAGAAACCCGCCAGTTGCTCGAATTCTGCGCGAAACACCAAGTGGCACCCGGCTTTGAGCTGGTTGGTGCGCAGGGGCTCAACGAGGCATGGGAGCGGATCCTTGCCGCGGACGTGCAACACGGGTTTGTCCTGGACCTCGCCACATTGGGCGGGAACGACTAAGGAGGGTGCATGAGCACGCTGTTTACCAAGATCATCAACGGCGAGATCCCCGGCCGCTTCGTCTGGAAGGACGAGCAAGCCGTGGCGTTCCTGACCATCGGGCCGATCACGCACGGCCACACCCTGGTGGTGCCGCGCGCGGAAGTCGACCACTGGGTCGACGCACCGGCCGATTTGATGAACCACCTCATCGCGGTGGCCGGGCACATCGGCCGCGCCCAGGTCCGCGCGTTTGGGTCCGAGCGTGCCGGCTTGATGGTCGCCGGTTTTGAGGTACCGCACCTGCATGTGCACGTCTGGCCCACGAACTCGCTGGCCGACTTCGACCTGACGCGGGCTGAGAGCAACCCCGATCCCGCCATGATGGATGCAAACGCGCAGAAGCTGCGCGAGGCGCTGCGGGCCGACGGCCACGGGGGCCTGGTCCCCGACGCCTAGGCCCTGGCAGCGCGACCGCCGCCGGAGCGAGGCCGGAGCGTGGCCGGAGCGCCGCCGGAGCGAGGCCGAAGCGCCGAGACTGGGCGGGTGAACGACGACGGGGCCACCACGAGATGACTGATCATCCCCGTGGTGGCCCCGCGTTGTGGCCGGGCTACTTCGCCGCGGCGAGCCCCTCGCGCATCGCGGTGCGAATCCGCTTGGGGGAGACCGAGTAGGCCGTGCCCAGCTCCTGGGCGAAGAGCGAGACCCGGTATTCCTCCAGCATCCACTTCACCGCCGCCAGCGGGGCGGGCGTGCGCACGCCCGCCACCAGTTGCCCGAGCGCCGCGTCGTACTCGTCCTCGAGTCCCTGGATGTCCAGCGTCGCGGCGTTGTCGCGCGCCAGGTGCCCGGTGCCGAGCTTTTCCAGCCGCTTTTCGATGGCCGCAATGTAGCGCGGCAGCTGGGCCAGTTGCGCATAGCCGGTGTTGGCCACGAATCCCGGGTACACCAGCTGCTCGAGCTGGGACTTCACATCGTTCAGCGCATTGACCAGGGCCAGCGAGGAGGCGGACTTCAGCTCCTTGTTGATCCGCCGGGTGCCGGAGAGGACCTTCTCCACGATGGCGGTGATCGCGAAGACCGTGTCGATCAGTTCGGCGCGGACGCGTTCGTAGAGCGCGTCGAACTCCGCCTTGTCGAAGGGCAGCTTCTCGGGAACGAGCCGGTCCACCGCGGCCATGGTGCAGTCCTGGATCAGCGAAGCCACCGAACCGTGCGGGTTCTGCGTGAAGACCAGTTTTTCCTGGTTGTTCAGGTGGTCAAGGACGTACCTGGCGGGCGAGGGGACCTTGAGCAGCAGCAGCCGGATGACGCCGGTGCGGTGGGCGGCCATCTGCTCGACGGGGTTGCGGAAGACCGTCAGGCGCACAGAAGTCTTCTCATCCAGCAGCGCCGGGTAGGCGGTGACCTGCTGCCCGGCGACCTCGGTGACGACCTTTTCGGTGATGATGCCGTTGATGCCCACCCCGGTGTCCCAGTCGGTCAACCCGCTGCGCTCCCAGATGGTGGTGGCCACCGCGCCGCCCTTGCCGCGCTGGGCCGCCGCCGCGGCCCGGGACTTCCCGTCGCCCTTGGCGTTGTTGCCAACTGCGGCCTTCGGACCGCCGGTGCCCGCCCCGGTGGGCAGGGCGGCCCCGGGCTTGACGCCCAGGGAACGGGCCAGGGCCGAACGGTTGGCCGCGGCCAGCGTCTGCTGCAGCACGGCCAGCTCCTGGGACTCGTCCAGGATCTTGGCCTCGGAGTCCACGACGGTGAAGGTGAAGCGCAGGTGGGGCGGCAGGGCCTCCCAGTTCCAGGAACCGGGCGGGATGACCACTCCCTTGAGCCGGCGCAGCACCAGCTCCAGCGAGGCGGCCAGGTCATCGGTCTCTGGGTTGAAGTCGGCCTCCAGTGCGGCCACTGCCGAGCGGGCGACATCGGGGGCCGGCACGAAGTTCTTGCGGATGGCCTTGGGCAGCGACTTGATCAGCGCGGTGACCAGTTCCACGCGCAGCCCGGGGATGAGCCAGCGGAAGCGCACGGGGTCCAGCTGGTTCAGGAAGAGCACCGGCACGCGCACCGAGACGCCGTCGGATTCCCCGGGGCGGGCCGCCGGGTTGTACTCGTAGACCAGGTCCAGGTCCAGGGTGCCGTGGCGCCAGGTGCGCGGGAAGGCGTCTTCGTCCAGTTCCGTGGCATCGGCCTGGAGCATGTCCTCCGGGTTGAAGTCCAGCAGCGTCGGGTTTTCGTGCCGTGCGGCCTTCCACCAGCGGTCGAAGTGCCGCTCGGACACCACCTCGGGGCCCAGCTTCGAATCGTAGAATTCGAAGAGGTCCTCGTCGGACACTCGCAAATCGCGCCGGCGCATGCGGGTCTCGAGTTCCTCGATGTCCTCGAGCACCCGGCGGTTGCGGGCAAAGAACTTGTGGTGGGTCTTCCAGTCGCCCTCCACCAATGCGTGGCGGATGAATAGCTCGCGGCAGAGCTCCGGGTCCACGCGCGAGTACTGGATGCGGCGGCGCGGCACGATCGGCAGTCCGAAGAGCGTGACCTTCTCGTACCCCATGACCGCGCCGGAGTTCCGCGACCAGTGCGGTTCGGAGTAGCTGCGCTTGAGCAGGTCTCCGGCGACCTCCTCGACCCACTTGGGATCGAGCCGGGCCACGGTGCGTGCCCAGAGCCGGGAAGTCTCCACCAGCTCGGCGGCCATGACCCACTCGGTGGACTTCCGCGACAGGGCGGAGCCGGGGAAGACGGAGAAGCGGGTGCCGCGGGCTCCGACGTATTCGCGCTTGCGCTCGTCCCAGGAGCCCACGTGCCCCAGCAGCCCGGTGAGCAGCGAAATGTGGATCGCGTCCTCGTTCGCGGCCGGGTCCACCGGCTCGGGGGAGATCGCGATGCCCAGGGGCTTGGCCAGCTGGCGCAGCTGGGTGAACAGATCCTGCCACTCGCGCACGCGCAGATAGTTGATGTATTCGTTCTTGCACAGCCGGCGGAACGCGGAGGAGGAGAGCTCCTTCTGCTTTTCCTGCAGGTAGCGCCAGAGGTTCAGCAGCGAGGAGAAGTCCGACTTCGCGTCCATGAAGCGCTTGTGCATTTCGGCGGCGCGCTCGCGTTTGCCGGTTTCCTCGCTGGGGCGCTCGCGCGGGTCCTGGATGGACAGGGCGGCGGCCAGCACCATGACCTCCTTGGCGCAGCCGCGGTTACCGGACTCCACGATCATCCGGCCCAGGCGCACGTCCACCGGCAGCTGGGCCAGCGACTTGCCGACCGGGGTGATGGTGGCCTCGGTGCCGGTGTTCAGCGCCCCGAGCTCGCGCAGCAGCGCCACGCCGTCGTTGACCGACTTGGCATCCGGCGGCTGGACGAAGGGGAAGTCCGCGACGTCGCGGGCTGTGCGCACCACGCCCATGGAGCTCATCTGCAGGATAACCGCGGCCAGGTTGGTGCGCAGGATCTCCGGGTCGGTGAACGCGGGGCGCGTCTCGAAGTCCTCCTGCGAGTACAGGCGGATGGCGATGCCGTCACTCACGCGCCCGCAACGGCCCGAACGCTGGTTGGCGCTGGCCTGGGAGACGCGTTCGATGGGCAGGCGCTGGACCTTGGTGCGGTGGGAGTAGCGCGAGATGCGGGCGGTGCCGGTGTCGATGACGTACTTGATGCCCGGCACGGTCAGCGAGGTCTCGGCGACGTTGGTGGCCAGCACGATGCGCCGGTTCTTCCCGGGGTTGAACACCTGGTGTTGCTCGGCCAGCGAGAGCCGGGCGAACAGCGGCAGGATCTCGGTCCCGGCCAGGCGCCGGTTGGTCTTCACCCGGGCACGCAGCACCTCGGCGGCGTCGCGGATCTCGCGCTCGCCGGGGAAGAAGATCAGGATGTCCCCGGGCGCCTCCATGGCGAGCTCATCCACGGCCTCGGCGATGGCATCGAGCGGGTCGCGGTCCTCGGCCTGAGCATCGGGGTCCAGTTCGTCCTCGTCCATGCCGTCGGCCGGGTTCAACGGCCGATAGCGCAGTTCCACGGGGAAGGTGCGGCCGGAGACCTCGATGATGGGAGCAGGCACCGGCTCCTCGCCCTCGGGTCCGGCTGCTGCGAAGTGCTCGGCAAAGCGCTGCGGGTCGATGGTCGCGGAGGTGATGACGATCTTCAAATCCGGCCGCTGGGGCAGTATCCGGCGCAGGTAGCCGAGCAGGAAGTCGATGTTGAGGCTGCGTTCGTGGGCCTCGTCAATGATGATGGCGTTGTACTTCTTCAGCAGCTTGTCGCGCTGGATCTCCGCCAGCAAGATGCCGTCGGTCATCACCTTGACCTTGGTGGCCCGGGAGACCTCGCCGGTGAAGCGCACGTGGAATCCGACGTCCTCGCCGATCTTGGTTCCCAGTTCCTCGGCAATCCGTTCGGCGACGGTGCGCGCAGCCAGGCGGCGGGGCTGGGTGTGACCGATCATTCCGCGTTCGCCCATGCCCAGCTCCAGGAGCATCTTGGGCAGCTGGGTGGTTTTGCCGGAACCGGTTTCACCGGCGACGATGACCACCTGGTTGTCCTTGATGGCGGACATGATGTCATCGCGTCGCGCGGAAACGGGAAGGGCTTCGGGATAGGAAATCGTCAGGGCCATGATGAGCCAAGTCTATGTCAGCGGCGTCGGCGGCCTGTGCCTGCCCGGCCGTCGGGCCGGACACGTGGCACGGCGCCTTGGATCGGCGGCCGGTCATCCGTTTCGGGGCGTTTGAGGTGTCAAAACACGGCTTTGTCCACGGTACTGTCTGATTCTCTAGACACTGGGATACCAATTGTCCGTTTATCGATGGCGATTGATGAAAGATGCATGGCAAGATGATGAATGCATCACCGTTTGTCTTGCAATTCAGGGTAGATGGAAGAAATGTGAGTAGCTTCACATGTAGTATCGAAGCAATTCATGGGGAGAACTTCCTGCCGTTTGGGCGAGGATGCACAAACTCCTGAAAACTGCCCGGAATTGGCCGAAACCGAACACCAGGCATGACACTCGCACGTCATGAAAGGAACACAATGAAAATCTTCAAGTCCCTACAGATCGCAGCCTCGGTCGCGGCCACCGCATTGGTGCTCACCGCTTGTGGCGGATCCAGCACGCCGGAGGCCACCGGTTCCTCGGCCGCGGCCGGCCCGGTGAAGATCGGCATTGCCCAGTATGTGTCCCACCCGTCCCTTGATGCCGTGGTGACCGGTTTCAAGAAGGGCATGACCGACGCCGGCTACGCAGAGGGCGACCAGGTCACGTACGACTTCACCAACGCCCAGGCCGACCAGGCCACCAACACTGCAATGGTGGGCAAGTTCGCCAGCGACGGCGACATGGACCTGGTCCTGGCCATCGCCACGCCGACCGCGCAGGCCGCGGCCCAGTCGATCACGAACATCCCGGTCGTTTTCTCCGCCGTCACCGATCCCCTGGAAGCCAAGCTGGTCTCCAGCCTGGAAGCACCGGGAGCCAACGTCACCGGCACCTCGGACAAGAACCCGGTCAAGGAACAGCTTGAGCTGCTCAAGAAGATCAAGCCGGAAGCCAAGTCCGTTGGCATCGTTTACTCCTCGGGCGAAGTCAACTCCGGGGTCCAGGTCCAGTGGGCCAAGGACGCAGCGGCCGAACTCGGCCTGACCATCGAAGAGAAGGCCATCTCGGCTTCCTCCGAGGTCCAGCAGGCAGCCTCGGGCCTGAACGTCGATGCGTTCTACGTGCCGACCGACAACGCCGTGGTTTCCGCTCTGGAAGGCCTGTTGCAGACCGCCCAGGATAAGAAGATCCCGGTGATTTCCGCCGACGGCGAGTCCGTCAAGCGCGGTGCCACCGCCACCTACGGCCTGAACTACGAGAAGCTCGGCGAGCAGACCGCTGCAATGGCCGTGAAGCTCCTCAAGGGCGAGGCCGAAGCCGCAACGATGCCGGTCGAGACCATCACCCAGGTCGAGCTGTACGTCAACACCACTGCTGCGGAGAAGATCGGGATGACCTTCCCGGAGGACATGCTCTCCGAGGCTGCAGAGACCTACAAGTAAACTCGATCGCCAACGCGTTCCACCCGGTGGCCGGTCGGCTTGCTCCGACCGGCCACCAACATTTACCCAATACCCAAGACGCTAGGATCCACCATGATCACCGCGGTTGAACTAGGCCTGATCTACGCGATCATGGCACTCGGGGTCTACCTGACCTTCCGCATACTCGACTTCCCCGACCTGACCGTTGACGGAAGCTTCACCACCGGCGCAGCAGTCGCATCCATCTCGATTGTCAATGGCGTCAACCCGTTCATTGCCACCGCCATCGCCTTCTTCATCGGCGCCATCGCCGGTGTCATCACCGGCCTGCTCCACACCAAGGGCAAGATCGACGGGCTGCTGGCCGGTATCCTGACCATGATCGCGCTGTACTCGATCAACCTGCGCATCATGACCAAGGCCAACGTCCCGCTTCTGGGCGAGACCACGGTGCTGACCTTCCTGCGCGAGAACCAGTGGCTGGGGACCTGGACCTCCGTCGGGTTGATGTTCCTGGGCTGCCTGGTTGCCGTGGCGGCCATCGTGTGGTTCCTGCGCACCGACGTCGGCCTGGCCATGCGAGCCACCGGCGACAACGAGGAAATGATCCGGTCCCTCGGCGTGAACACCGACAACCAGAAGATCCTGGGCCTGGCGCTCTCCAATGGCCTGGTCGGACTCTCCGGCGCGATCATCGCCCAGTTTCAGGGCTTCGCCGACATCGGCATGGGCATCGGCGTCATCCTGATCGGCCTCGCGTCGGTCATCGTGGGCCAGGCCATCTTCGGCCAGAAGTTCATCTGGATTGCCGCGCTGGCCGTCGTCTTCGGCTCCGTTGCCTACCGCCTGGTCATCCAGCTGGCACTGAATGCCGGACTCGAGGTCAACGACATGAAGCTGATCTCTGCGGTCCTGGTGGTCATCGCCCTGCTGCTGCCGCAGTGGAAGGGCTTCGGGAAGTTCGCCAACCGCATCAGCATCCGCAGCAAGTCCGTCACCACCGACGACAAAAAGGAGGTGGGCGTCGATGCTTGAGATCACCAACCTGAACAAGACGTTCTTCCCGGGAACCGTCAACGAGCGCAAGGCGCTGCGCGACATCAACCTGACGCTCACCGACGGCGAGTTTGTCACGGTGATCGGCTCCAACGGAGCGGGCAAGTCCACGGTGCTGAACATGGTGGGCGGCAAGCTTCGCCCCGACACCGGGGCGGTGCGCATCGCCGGGAAGGACGTGACCAAGCTTCCCGACCACTCACGCGCCCGATTCATCGGACGGGTGTTCCAGGACCCGATGGCCGGCACCGCGCCCAACATGACCATCGAAGAGAACATGTCGCTGGCCCTGGGCCGCGGCACCTTGCGTGCGTTGGCCTCCGGTGTCACCAAACGCAAGCGCGAGAAGTTCGTGGAGGAATTGCGCTCGCTGGAACTCGGCCTGGAAAACCGGCTCAAGGCCAAGGTCGGGCTGCTCTCCGGTGGCCAGCGCCAAGCGCTGAGCCTGCTCATGGCCACGTTCTCCGGACCCAAGATCCTGCTGCTCGACGAGCACACCGCGGCACTGGACCCGCAGCGTGCGGCGCTGGTGGCACGTCTGACCGAGGAAATCGTCGTGCGCCACCAGCTGACGACGTTGATGGTCACGCACAACATGGAACAGGCCCTGCGCCTGGGGACGCGACTGATCATGATGCACGACGGACAGATCATCCTGGACCTGGACTCGGCCCAGAAGGCCAAGATGACGGTTCCCGGCCTGCTGCACGAGTTCGAGAAGATCAAGGGTGCCCAGCTCGATGACCGGACCATGCTTCAGTAACCCGGACCACGCCCCGGCGCCTGCCTCCTGAGGGAGGCGAGGAGCCTTCAAGGGAGCGGTAACGCCAAGACACGAGCGATCCCCGAAACGGGGGTTGCCCGGTTCAGGCGGTGCCGCTCCTTTGTGCGTTTCCCGCCGGTCATTTTCGGCAACGCGCTGCGCGGGGCGGGGTGGTTGCCCTGTCGGCGGTGAACGGGCGGGTGCTGTTACTGCAGCGCCGAGGTCAGGCGGGCCAGATTGTCCAGCACCGTGGAGCGCAGCGGCTGCTTGAGCCATTCCTCGAGCGTGAGCAGCCGGCTGACTCCGCGGTATCCGTCCTCGACCTCGCGCATCTGCGCCACGAAGCCCGCGTCGCGCACCAGCATCGAGACCTCCATGTTCAGGCCGAAGGAACGCATGTCCATGTTGCTGGAGCCGATCAGCGCCGTCTCGTCGTCGATGGTGAAGTGCTTGGCGTGCAGGATGTACGGGGCCGGGTAGAGGTAGATCCGCACCCCGGCGCGCAGCAGTTCCTCGTAGTAGGAGCGCTGCGCATGGTAGACCAGCGCCTGGTCCCCGACCTCCGAGACGAACAGGTCCACCGGGACCCCGCGGGCGACAGCGGAGGTGACCGCGTACATCAGCGATTCGTCGGGCACGAAGTAGGGAGAGGTGATCACGATGCGTTTTTGGGCCGCGTGGATCAGCCCCAGGAAGAGCCGCAGGTTGTTTTCGCGCTCGAACCCCGGGCCCGAGGGGACCACCTGGGTGAGCATGGTTCCGCGCTCATCGCGGTGCTCGATCAGCGCTGTGCCCAGTCGGCCCGGCGAATCGCCGCTGGCCACCAGCTCCGCCCGGCGCACGCCCTCGATGATGACCTCCCCGGTCTCGGAATACCAGTCGGAGATGAACACCGCATCCAGCGTGGCCACGCCCGGTCCGTGCAGCTCCAGGACCAGTTCCTTCCACTTCAGGCCGCGGGCAATGTTCTTCTTCACGTTGTAGTCGCGGGAAATCATGTTTAGCGAGCCCATGTAGCCGACGGTGCCGTCGATGACCAGGATCTTGCGGTGGTTGCGCAAGTCCGGGCGCTGGAACTTGCCCTTCAACGGCTGCAGGGGAAGCATCAGTCGCCAGTCCGCGCCCATCGCATCCAGGCGCGCCTTGGTGGCGGCATAGTGCGGCTTGCCGCGTGAGGCCCAGTGGTCAAGCATCACGTTCACCCGCACCCCGCGCGCAATGGCCCGTTCCAGTGCGTCGAAGAACCCGGCGGTGGTCGCATCCACGCTGAGGATGTAGAACTGCACGTGGACATGGTCGGTGGCCGCATCGACGGCATCGGCCATGGTTTGGATGGTCTGCTCGTAGTCGCCCAGCAGTCGGCCCGAGTTCCCCGCCAACAGGGGTAGGCCGCCGTAGGCGTTGTTCATCTCCACCAGCGAGTTGAACCAGGCAGGGTTTTTCCCGCGGGCTTCATCGTGGGGTTCCTCGGCGCTGATCGAGCGCATGAACGTGTTGATCTCCTCCTGCACCTCGCGGCGCTTTCGCGGCAGCTTGGGCGAACCAATCAGCAGGAAGGCGATGACCCCGAAGTAGGGGATCAGGAAGATCGCCAGCAGCCACGCCATCCCGGAGGTGGGGCGGCGGTTGCGCGGGACGAAGACCACGGCAAGGACGCGAATGGCCAAATCCAGGACCACCAGCGCGGTCGCCCACCACCAGGCACCTGTAAACATGTATGCAACTTTCCCCGAATTCCGCTGTTCATTCCCCAAGCTACGCTAGCCGAAGCCCGCAACCGGCAGCGACGCCACGGGGGGGTGGGCCACGGGAAGCGCCGTGACGGGGTGCCGGGCGAGGTCGGCGGGGGATCGCGGCGTCAGCAGATCGCCCCTGCCTCGTCGTCGCGCGGGGAGAAGACGACGTCGTTGCCCAGTCCGTTGAACGTCTTCACCGGGCGGCGGATGTCCCAGTGCGGCCATTCGGCGTACCCCAGGGTGGCAAAGCAGACCCAGGCCTCGTGCATGGCAGTGGCCAGGGACTGCGGTGCCTCCTCGCCCACCAGCCCCGCAGCGTCCTTGGTGCCCAGATTGTCAAAGACGAAGGGCAGTTCCATCCGGTGTGCCGCGCCCAGGTCCTGGACCGGGCTGTGCCAGGCGAACTCGTAGACCTGGGTCTGCCCTCCGGCGTAGCGTCTGGCATCCGCCAGCGTGTACATCGGCACCCGCAACACCTTGTCGGTGGCCAGGGCGCCCAGGATCTCACCCGGTCCGGCACCGGGGCGATTGCGCCCGTAGAGCCGCTGCGCCTCCTTGGAGATGCCGGCCTTCCGCCGCGCCACAGCGAGGTGCACCCTGGAGACCTTGGCGCCGCGGCCAGTGGGCCCCAGCCAGAGTCGGAACTCCTGGGTTGTGGTGCCGATCAACAGGGGAGTGTCCATTCCGGCACCGGCGAGCATGGCCTCCAGCGGGTCCCGGGGCACCAGCAGCGGCTCGATCGCCAGCCCATGGGCCGGACCGCCATTCAACGGCGTTGAATCGGCTGCCACCCGGAGGTGGGAAGCCAGCAGCTCGGCGGGGGTGCGGGCGGAGAATTCCTCCCGGGTGGCTTCGATGCCCAGGTCCTTGGCGATGCGTTGGGTCATCCGTCGGGCCCGGGACAGGGGCAAGGCGGTCAGCGGGGCACTTTGGATGATGGCGCGCGCGAACAGCGAGGAGGCGCGCGGGTGTGCCAGCAGTGCTGCCACCATGGTGCCGCCGGCCCCGTGTCCCATGAGGGTGACCTGCTCCGGGTCCCCGCCGAAGGAAGCGATGTTGGCCCTGGTCCATTCCAGGGCGGCAATGACATCGGCAAGCCCCAGGTTCGGAGGGGCGTCCTCCAGCAGCGAGAATCCCTCGGCGCCCAGCCGGTAGTTGGCCGCGACGAAGACCACCGCGTCCCGGGCAAAGGCGGTGCCGTCGTAGCCGGGCAGCGCGTTGGACCCGTGCTGCAGCGACCCGCCGTGGATCCACAGCAGCACCGGGCGCAAGCCCGAGGTGCGCTTGGCGGGGGCAAAGACATTCACGTTCAGGCACGCGTCGCCGGGAATGACGACGGTGGGCAGTAGCGTGCCAAGTGCCCCGGAATAGGGGACCTGTCCGGCGGTGGGTCCGTAGTGGCCGGCGGCCAGGGTTTCGCTCCAGGGTTCCGGGAGCGTGGGGACGGCAAAACGGTTTCTGCCCACGGGCGCGGCGGCATAGGGAATCCCCAGGAAGCGTTCGACGCCGCCGATGAGTACGCCTTCCACCGGGCCGCAGGGCGTGTCGCGGACCAGCGAAATGCCATGCGGATCATTGCCAAGGCCCATCAAGACCACTCCCGTATCCAGCGACACCAACGCCTAAATCCAGATTAGTCGGCTTCCCGCTCCAAGGGCAGGGGGGGTGAACAGGAGGATCTCCCGGGGTCCCCATGGGGCAGAATGTAGCCAGATCGATGTCCCTCCCGCCATCGAGGGGCGCCTTTCCCGAACCCCAAGGAGCACCATGGCCAAGATCACGGGCACCACCCCCGAGGAGTACCTCGGCAATGTCCCCGCCGAACTCCAGCCCCGCGCCAGGGCACTGCACCAGGCGCTGTGCGAGACGCTGCCCCGCGCCAGCGTCCAGATCAAGTGGGGGCAACCTGCCTTCGTGGACGACACCATCCTGGTGGCCTACGCGGTGTTCTCCAAGCACATCAACCTCTACACCACGCCCAGCTCACGCGCGGCGCTCGCCGGGGAGCTGGGCGGCTACACGCTGGGCAAGGGATCCATCCAGCTTCCGCACGACGAGCCGCTCCCACTGGACCTCATCAAGCTGGTGGCCACGGCCAGGGAAAAGGAATTCCGGGAGCAATACGTGCGCTGGATGTAACGAAGGCCAGGCTCCTCCCGCCCCGGGTTCAGAGTGCGGAAATCGCGGGAATCGGGCTATGGCCGGCGCGGAATCCGGTCGGTGCATGCCACGCGTCCGGCGGCTCGTCCGGCACCGGCTGCAGGGCATGTGAAAGGCCGAAGATCGAGGCGGCAAGGACGGCCAGTGCCGCGAGGGCGACGGCCACGCGCGTGACCTTGGTCGTGCGCGAGCATGTGATCTGCGAGGGGAATCTCATCATGACACCAAGTCTTCTCCCGTTCCCTGCCGTGCGCATCGGGCCCAGGACCGGGCGTGGAACGGCGAAACCGGTACCTGGGTCTGATCCGTTCGGTACCTGCGGGTGACTCGCCGGCCGACCCGGGCGTCTACGGTAGGACCATGCACCAATGTGTTTCCCGCCCCGCGGGCCCTTGTCGGGCCGGAATGCCCGCCCTGAACCCCAGCTGCCCGCGTACACGGCGGCCGCCCGGCCAGGCAATGACCGTGCCGGCATCGGCGGGGCAGCGGTGAGCGCGGAAGCCGACTATTACGAGCCGGTTCGTTGGCGCGGGCGTTGGGGGTGGCGCTCCGATGTGACGGCCGCGGCCCTTTTTCTGGCCCTGGTGGTTTTCTGCCACGAGTTCCTGCTATGGGGCTCGTACTCGGGCAACTACCTCGGCGACACGTCGTTCTTCGTGCTGGCCGCCGCCGTGGCCATCGGTTGCGCGCGGGTCTTGCCGGGGGTGGCGCTCGCGCTGGTCTGGGTCGGCACGCTGTTGCAGATGCTCCGTGGAGTGGACGTCGACCTCGCCCAGCTGGCCGCACTGTACGTGGTGGGAATGGCCGCCAGGTACGGCACACGGCTGTGGGTTTTGTGCGCGGGCCTGTCGATTGCCGCGGGATCGGTGCTCGGCACCGCCTACATCGGCCGGATCGGCTCCTGGGTCTCCGATCCGCTCTTCCGCGCCATGGAGTCAAACGCCTGGCCCACCAACAACCAAGTCATCGCGGTCTTCGTGGTGGTTGCATCGGTGCTGACGCTGCCCTGGCTGCTAGGCCTGTTGCTGCGGCTCTTGGCCGGGAAACAGACGGCCGAACGCGGATCGGCGCGGGCGCGGGAGGAAGCGGACAGCGCCCTGGAACTGGCCCGGTTGCGCTCGGAGAATGCGGCACTGGCTCGCGACGTGCACGACGTCGTGGGCCACTCCCTGGCAGTGATCATTGCCCAGGCCGACTCGATCCGCTTCATCCCCGACGCAGATGTGGTTCGCATCCGCGAGACGACCGGGACCATCGCCGAGGCTGCCCGCCGATCCCTGGGCGAGGTGCGCCAGGTGCTGTCGCAAACCGCGGAAACCAAGTCGACCGATGCCAGGGTCGTGGACACCGGGGCGACGGGCGCGAGGCGGTCCGCTGCCAGGCAGGCCGTGTCGACGGCAACGCGCAGCATGGCACTGCAGACCGCGCAGATGGGCCTGCTGCACCCGGCGGTCTCGGAGATCTCCGCCATCCTGCAGAACGTGCGCGGCACCGGATACGAGGTCAGCGAGGAAACGCTGGGGGAGCCGGTGCCGTTGCCGGCCGACATCGTTCCTGCCACCCGCAGGATCATCCAGGAGATGCTCGCCAACGCGCTGCACCACGGCTGCGCCACCACCCCGATCTACGTCAGGCACTACTGGGGCGCCACGAGCTATACGCTGAGCCTGACGAACTATTTCGAGGCATCGGCCCTTTCCAAGCGCGCCGGGACCGGCATAGCCGGCATGCGCCAGCGCCTGGCTAGTCTGTCAGGCACCCTGAGCATCAATACCGAGGACGGGGTCGCCGGCGCCCCCGATCTGTTCACGATTGCCGCAACCTTTCCGCTCAACCACGAATGGACCACCCGTTGAACCAACCGCAGATCCGCGTGGCGCTGGTCGATGACCAGCAACTTTTTCGTTCCGGCCTGGCGGTGATCATCGGCGCCCAGCCTGACATGGCCGTGGTGGCGCAGGCAACCGACGGCACCGAGGCCCTGGGCGCGATCGCCGTCCACGAACCCGACGTGGTGTTGATGGACGTACAGATGTCGCCGATGGGCGGCGTCGAGGCCACCCGCAAGATCTTCGAGGACGCGACGGGGCGCTTCGATAAGCTCCCGAAGGTCATCATGCTCACGACCTTCGACTGGGACGAACATGCCGCCACCGCGATCCGGCACGGGGCCAGCGGCTTCATCCTCAAGGACAGCACTCCCGAGTTCGTTTGCGAATCGATTCGCGCGGTCAACGGCGGCAACTCAGTGATCGCCCCGCAGTCCCTGGCCGCGCTGTTGCGCGACGAGCCCGCACCGGTGCCCGAGGTTCCCCTGCCCTACCTGGAGCTGACCGAGCGGGAGCGGGAGGTGTTCGCCGCCGTGGCGTTGGGGCTGACCAACCAAGAGATCTCCGAGAAGCTGTTCCTGGGCGGATCAACGGTCAAGACCCACATCGGGGCGATCCTGCGCAAGCTCGAGCTACGCGACCGGGTGCAGATCGTGGTCTATTCCTACGAAAACTGCATCGGCCGCTAGGCTCAATCCGCTCATTGCCGCTTGAATGTAGTGCGTATCACGCCCCGGAAATGACGGTCCCGGGGTGCAAGGGCTGTAGTGTTCATGGAAGCCAATGCACCTTTTCTCAAAGGGGCGGCGGTTAGGCCCCCACAGAGATTCGCCGTCACTGTGGGGGCCGTCCTAATTCCCCCGAAGACCTGGATTGAAGGTCCTCCGCCTTCGCCCGGAAGACTGCGCCCATGCGCCTGTTACCGACCAGCGAGGCCGCCAGCAGGAATTCGGCCACGGCTTCGGGGTTGCGTCCCAATCGGGCCAGCAATTCCCCGCGCACGCTCGGCAATAAATGCGAACTGGCCAGTGCCCCCTGCTGTGCCAAGTGGTCGACGATGCGCAGGGCCGCATCCGGTCCTTCGGTCATCGAGACCGCCACTGCCCGATTCAGCTCGACGACGGGTCCCGGCGCAAGGCTGCACAAGGCCCCATAGAGCAGCACAATCCTGTCCCAGTCGGTTTCCCCGACGCTCCGTGCCACGGCGTGGCATTCGGCGATGGCCGCCTGGAGGGCATAGAAGCCCCGACCGTGCCGCAGTGCATCGGCACGTTCCAACGCCCGGCGCCCCCGCATGATCTGCGAGTGGTCCCAGCGCGAACGATCCTGGTCGGCCAGAAGGATCGGGCTGCCGTCCCGGGAGATCCTGGCTGAAAACCGCGAGGCCTGGATCTCCATCAACGCCACCAGCCCGGCGACCTCCGGCTCCCGGGGAAGCAGTCCGAGCAGGACCCGGCCCAGGCGCAGCGCCTCGTTGGCCAGCTCGCGGCGGATCAGGTCGTCGCCGGCCGTGGCGGCGTAGCCCTCGGTGAACACGAGGTAGATCACCGCCAGCACCGCCGACAGGCGTTCGCCCCACGCCTGCGCCTCCGGGGCCTCGAACGGTATTTTGGCCGCGGCGAGCGTCTTTTTGGCACGCACGATCCGTTGCTGCACGGTGGCCACGGGCACCAGCATCATCCGGGCAATTTCCTCGGTCCGCAGCCCGCCCACGACGCGCAGTGTCAGCGCAACCTGAGCCTCACGGGACAGCACCGGATGGCAGGCGGTGAAGACCAGACGCAACACGTCGTCGTCGATGGGCTCCCAAGCTTGCTCGGTCGATTCCCGGAGGTTCCGGGCCAACTCCCGCTGGCGTTCATCGAGCCTGGTCGTCCGGCGCCACGCATCGATGGCCTTTCGCTTGGCCACCGCGGTGATCCAGGCGCCGGCATTTTTTGGGATCCCCTCGCCGGGCCATTGCGCGAGCGCATCAACCAGTGCTTCCTGGGCGAGGTCCTCCGCCTGTCCAAGGTCGCCTGTCATCTTGGCCAAGGTTGCAACAATGCGCGCACCCTCGATGCGCCAGAGCGCGTCAAGGGTGCGTTGGGTGTCTGCCATGCCTGCCTTCCGGGGGTGGCCCGGGCTTCGGGTTTACGGCTGTCCGAGTTCCTCGCGCCAGACCTCTTCCTTCTTGAGGTATTCGTTGTCGGCAAAGTCCTCGAAATCCGACATGTCGGTGACGCGGCGGACCTCGAGCTTGGCGCCGGCGCCCAGTGGCGCCCGGCTGGCCCACTCCACGGCTTCCTCCTTGCTGGAGACCTGGAGGATCCAGAAGCCGTTGAACAGCTCGTGGACTTCCCCATAGGGGCCGTCGGTGACGATCGGGGTTTCCTCCGAGAAGTCGACGACGAAGGCCTCGCTGAGGTCATCGGAAAGCCCCTCTCCGGCCAGCAGCACACCCGCCTTGATCAGGGATTCGTTGTAGGCGCCCATGGCATTGATGATCTCGTTGAAGTCCGCCTTCTCGTAGGCTTCCTTGGCGGCCTGGGTCGAGCGCATGATCAGCATGAATTTCATGGTGTTCTCCTTGGGGTTCGGGAAGGCGCGCAAATACGTCCTTCACTCATTACATCGAACGGGAGCCACCGATATCGACAGGTGAGCGAAAAAACTTTCAAGAACTTTGGAAGGCGTTCGATTTCGCGTGCATCTGGTGCCGGAAGGAGGATGCCCAGGGCGGCCGGGAGGGGGTGTTGGGTGCCTGGCAGCGCATCGGATACCTTATGCGGGCTCCGCAGCCTGAACGAGTGAGGGGACGTTCCCTGAAGACACTGCCGGCCAGAAGTGCGCATTGGCCCAAACGTGCAGGCCAGGGCACCGTAGTGTCGGGAACAACAAAAAGTCGCCGTCTCCCGGTGAAACCGGGAAACAGCGACTCTTGCTTTGGTGCCCTCGAAAGGATTCGAACCTTCGGCCTTCCGCTCCGGAGGCGGACGCTCTATCCCCTGAGCTACGAGGGCGTTGCCGGAAATCAACAACCAATTTCATGCTTTCTGAAACATTTTCCGGCTGGGAACGTAGACGAGCTTAGCAGGTGTGAAGCGGTGAATGACAAATTGGGCTTTCAGCGCTGCGGGGAGGCGCCCAAATACGCATCTGATGTGTGCGACGCCGCGCCGTCACATCGTCCATTGGGGTCCGTGCCCCCGGTTATCCTTGAGTGGTGACTCCTGAAGAACTCTCCACAGCCATTTCCGCTTGCCTCCGCGACGCAGTCGACGCCGGCCAGATTTCCGTCGACGTGCCCGAGAATGTGCGAGTGGAGCGACCGAAGAGTCGCGAGCACGGGGATTGGGCCACCAACATCGCCCTGCAGCTGGGCAAGAAGGCCGGGATGAACCCGCGCGATTTCGCCCAGGTCCTGGCCACCCGCTTGGCGGAATCGGCCGGAGTAGCCGGAGTCGAGATCGCCGGACCGGGCTTCCTGAACATCACCCTCGAGGCTGGTGCCGCCGGGGGGCTGGCCAAGGCCATCGTCGAGGCCGGCACCGAGTACGGCAAGAACGATGCCCTGGTGGGCCACGAGATCAACATGGAGTTCGTCTCCGCGAACCCCACCGGACCGCTGCACATCGGCCACACCCGCTGGGCAGCCCTGGGCGACTCGATCGCCCGCGTGCTCAAGGCCAGCGGTGCCACCGTCACGTCCGAGTACTACATCAACGACGCCGGCAACCAGATGAACATCTTTGCCCTGTCGGTCTACAACCGCCTGCATGGCCTGCCGGTTCCGGAGGGCGGCTACCCCGGTGCATACATCAAGGAACTGGCCGATGCCGTGGCCAAGGCGCACCCGGACATTCGATCGCTCACCCAGGAAGCCGCGCTGCCGATCGTCCGCCATGCCGCCTACGTGGCGCAGATGGCCGACATCAAGGAGACCCTGAACGACTTCGGCGTCGAGTTCGACGTTTTCTTCTCCGAACAGGAACTGCACGCCGGGGGAGCCGTCGAGGATGCCGTGGCGCGCCTGCGCGAGCAGGGTCACATCGACGACACCGACGGTGCCGTGTGGCTGCGCACCACGGACTTCGGAGACGACAAGGACCGCGTGCTGATCCGTGCCAACGGCGAGCCGACGTACTTCGCCGCCGACGCCGCCTACTACCTGTCCAAGAAGGACCGCGGCTTCACCGAGAAGATCTACCTGCTCGGCGCCGACCACCACGGCTACGTCAACCGCCTCAAGGCCATCGCGGCCGCGGCCGGCGACGATCCCAAGGTCAACATCGAGGTGCTGATCGGCCAGCTGATCTCGGTCAACGGTGCCCGCCTGTCCAAGCGTGCCGGCAACATCATCGAGCTGCGCGACCTGATCGACTGGCTCGGCGCCGATGCGCTGCGCTACTCGCTGGGCCGCTACCCGGCAGATTCGCCGATGACCATCGACCCGGAGCAGCTGAAGAAGAACACCAACGACAACCCGGTGTTCTACGTCCAGTACGCCCACGCCCGCTCCCGCGCCGCCAGCCGCAACGCGGTGGAAAAGGGCGTGGAACGCACCGACTTCGATGCGACGCTGCTCACCCACGAGACCGAGAACGACCTGCTCGCGGCCCTTGGCCAGTTCCCCTCGGTCGTCGCCCAGGCGGCAACCCACCGCGAACCGCACCGCGTGGCCCGCCACGTCGAGCTGCTCGCCGGCGCCTACCACTCCTGGTACGCGGCCTGCCGCGTGACCCCCGTGGGCGACGGCGCCGTCGAGCCCATCCACCGCACCCGCCTGTGGCTCAATGACGCCACCACCCAGGTCCTGGCCAACGGCCTGGGACTGCTGGGCGTCTCGGCCCCGGAAAAAATGTAAGGAACCATGACCTCTTCACCACTTGCCCCGACCTGGCTGTCCCTGCCCGCCGATGTCAATGCGCTGCGCCCGATCGAATGGGCCGCCGGCGTCGCCCGCTCCGAAAGCGGCGAACTCGCCGTGCAGAACCTGTTGGTCAGCGACCTGGCCAAGGAATTCGGCACCCCGCTCTTCGTGCTGGATGAAGACGACTTCCGTGCCCGTGCCCGCGGCTTCAAGCAGGCCTTCGACGCCGCGTTCGCCGATTTGTGCGGCGGCGTGGATGTCTACTACGCCGGCAAGGCGTTCCTGAGCACCGAGGTGGCCCGCTGGGTCACCTCCGAGGGCCTGCGCCTGGACACCTGCTCCGGCGGGGAAATGGCCGTGGCCCGCGTCGCCGGCGTGCCGGCCGCCAACCTCTCGCTGCACGGGAACAACAAGTCGGCCACCGAAATCCGCACCGCGCTGGAGGCCGACCTGGGCCGCATCGTCATCGACTCGCTGGACGAGCTCGAGCGCGTGGCACTGCTGGCGCGCGATACCGGCAAGCGCGCCAATGTGATGCTTCGCCTGACCCCCGGCGTGCACGCCAGCACCCATGAGTTCATTGCCACCGCGCACGAGGACCAGAAGTTCGGCCTCTCGATGATCCCGGTGGGCGATGACGCTTCCCCCGCCGCGGCCGCGGTCGCCTTCGCGCTGGGTCACCCGGAGCTGAACCTGCTGGGCCTGCACGCGCACATCGGCTCGCAGATCTTCGAGGCCGAGGGCTTCGCGCTGGCCGCGCAGAAGATGCTTGGCTTCCTGGCACAGGTCAGGAAGGACCACGGCGTCGAGCTGCCCGAGCTGGATTTGGGCGGCGGCTACGGCATCGCCTACACCGAGGTCGACACCCCGCGCGAACCGGCGGTGCTGGCTGCCGCCATGGCAGAGGTCGTGGGCAGCACCGCTGCCGAACTGGGCCTGAAGGTCCCGCGGATCTCCATCGAGCCGGGCCGCGCCATCGCCGGCCCCTCCACCTTCACCCTCTACGAGGCCGGGGTGCGCAAGTCGGTCCAGGTCGAGACCGGGGACGGCACCCTGGTGCCCCGCCGCTACGTGTCGGTTGACGGCGGCATGAGCGACAACGCCCGACCGGTGCTTTACGACGCCGACTACACCGCGGTGCTGGCCGGCCGTGTGACGGAAAGTGAACCGATTATTTCACGTGTGGTTGGGAAACATTGCGAGTCCGGTGACATAGTCGTACGGGACGTTTACCTGCCCGAGGATGTTGCCGCCGGCGACCTTTTGGCCGTTCCGGGAACCGGGGCCTATTGCTGGGCCCTGTCGAGCAACTACAACTACCTGGGTCGCCCGGGCGTGGTTGCCGTGCGCAATGGCGCGGTCCGCGCCATCATCCGCAGGGAAACCGAAGCCGATCTGTTGGCCCGCGATTTGGGAGCATAGAAATACACGTGAAAACACTGAAGGTGGCCCTGCTTGGCTGCGGCAATGTCGGGTCCCAGGTGGCACGCATCCTCTTGGACCATTCCGATGTGCTGGCCGACCGTGCCGGCGCCAAGCTTGAACTCGCCGGCATCGCCGTGCGCAGCCTCGAGACCAAGCGCGACGCGGCGATTCCCGCGGAATTGTTGACCACCGACGCACCCGCACTGGTCGACGGCGCCGACATCGTCATCGAGTTGCTGGGCGGCCTGGAACCGGCCGGCGAACTGATCCGCCGGGCGCTGGCCCGCGGTGCCTCGGTCGTCACCGGCAACAAGGCGCTGCTCGCTGCCCAAGGCGCCGAACTCAACGCGCTGGCCTTCGAGTCCGGCGCCCAGCTGCGCTACGAGGCAGCCGTCGGCGGGGCCATCCCGATCCTGCGCCCGATCTCCGATTCCCTCTCCGGGGACCGGATCAACAAGATCATGGGCATTGTCAACGGCACCACCAACTTCATCCTCGACGCGATGGACACCACCGGTGCCCAGTTTGACGACGTGCTCGCCGAGGCCCAGGCCCTGGGCTATGCCGAGGCCGACCCGACCGCCGACGTGGCAGGGCACGACGCCGCCGCGAAGGCGGCGATCCTCGCCTCCCTGGCCTTCCACACCGACTTTGCCTACGCCGACGTGCACTGCGAGGGGATCACCAAGATCACCGCCACCGACGTCGCCGCCGCCAAGGAGGCCGGCATGGTCATCAAGCTGCTGGCCATCGCAGAGCGCACCCAGGACGGCATCGGCGTGCGCGTGCACCCGACGCTGCTGCGCCGCACCCACCCGCTGGCCGCGGTCCACGGCGCCTTCAACGCCGTCTTCGTCGAGGCGGAAAACGCCGGCGAGCTGATGTTCTACGGCGCCGGCGCAGGCGGGGCACCCACTGCCTCCGCCGTCATGGGCGACACCGTTTCGGTGGCCAGACGCGTGGTCTCAGGCGGTCCGCTGCCGGCCATCGCCGCGCAGCAATCGGTCAAGGCGCTCTCGTTCGACGAGATCTCGACCAGCTACTGGATCGGCCTGCGCGTCTCGGACGAGCCCGGCGTGCTTGCAGCCATCGCCGCGATCTTCGCGGAGAACACCGTCTCCATCGAGGCGCTGCGCCAGTCGATCATCGAGGAAAACCACGGCGGGTCCGCCGAGCTGCGCATCGTGACCCACCGCTCCACCGAGTCCTCGCTGGCCGCCGTCGTGGCCGCCGTCGCCGACTTGGATGCCGTCCAAGAAGTAACCTCTGTCCTGCGAGTTGAAGGAAACTAAGTGGCCCACCAGTGGCGCGGAGTCATCCGCGAATATGCCGAACGCCTGCCCGTCGACGAAAACACCAAGGTCATCACCTTGGGCGAGGGCGGTACACCCCTGGTGTTCGCCCCGGCACTGAGCGAGCTCACGGGCTCCGAGGTGTACCTCAAGGTCGAGGGCATGAACCCGACCGGTTCCTTCAAGGACCGCGGGATGACCATGGCGATGACCGCAGCGGTCGCCGCCGGCGCCAAGGCAGTTGTCTGCGCATCCACCGGCAACACCTCCGCCTCCGCCGCCGCCTACGCCACCCAGGCCGGGCTCAAGTGCGCGGTGCTGGTCCCGGACGGCAAGATCTCCATGGGCAAGCTCTCCCAGGCCATCGCCCACGGCGCCGAGCTGCTTCAGGTCGACGGCAACTTCGACAACTGCCTCGAGGTCGCCCGCAAGCTCAGTGAGAACTACCCGGTGTTCCTGGTGAACTCGGTGAACCCCGCGCGCATCGAGGGCCAGAAGACCGGCGCCTTCGAGGTCGTCGACTACCTGGGCGACGCCCCCGACTACCACGTGCTTCCGGTGGGCAACGCCGGGAACATCACCGCCTACTGGAAGGGCTACAAGGAGTACTCCTCCGAGTACACCACCCAGGCAGGTGACACCCTGGCACCGGTGTCGACCAAGACCCCGATCATGTGGGGCTTCCAGGCCGCCGGCGCCGCGCCCATCGTGCTGGGCCACCCGGTCACCGAACCGGACACCATCGCCACGGCCATCCGCATCGGCAACCCCGCGTCCTGGCAGCAGGCCGAAGAGGCCCGCGACGAATCCGGCGGCATCATCGACTCGGTGACGGACGCCGAGATCCTGGCCGCGCACCGCTGGCTGTCCTCCCGCGAGGGCGTCTTCGTGGAGCCGGGCTCCGCGGCCGGCGTTGCGGGCATCATCAAGCACCACGCCGCGGGCAACGTGCCGGCCGGCAAGAAGATCGTCATCACTGTCACCGGCCACGGCCTGAAGGACCCCGACTGGGCCCTGAAGACCGAGGACGGATCGCCGGTCACCCCGACCAAGGTCGATTTCGATGTCGTCTCGGTTGCCTCGGCCCTCGGCCTGGCCTAGCCCCGGCACCGGATACAAAGGGGACCAACGCCTGATGCCGCAGATCCAAGCCGGACAATCCATCGCCGTGCACGTGCCGGCCACGAGCGCGAACCTGGGGCCCGGCTTCGACGTGCTGGGCCTGGCCCTGTCGGTGTGCGACACCCTGGTGGTGCACACGCAGGCAGAGTCGGGCGTCAGCGTGTCCATCACCGGGGAGGGGGCCGAAACGCTGCCCACCGACGAGACGCACCTGATTGCCAAGACGATCCTGGAGCGCTGGGCGGAACTGGGCTTTGAGCCCTGCGGCCTGCGCATCGAGGCGACGAACAACATCCCGCACGGCCGCGGCATGGGTTCCAGCGCAGCGGCCATGGTCAGTGCGCTGGCAGCGGCCAACGCGTTGCTTCCCGCCGACGCGCAGTCCGGCCCGGAGGAGATCTTCCAGGCCGCCTCGCGCTGGGAGGGGCACCCTGACAACGTCGCCCCGGCCGTGTACGGCGGGTTGACGCTGTCCTGGACCACCGATGCCGGATTCGGCACGCTGCAGGGGGTGCTGCATTCGGACATTGTCCCGGTCATTGCCATCCCCGACATCGAGCTGTCCACCGCCGCTGCCCGCGGCCTGCTTCCGGAAACCGTGCCGCACGCCCTTGCAGCGGCCAACGGGGGACGGGTGGGCCTGCTCATCCACGCCTTGGCCCACGAGCCGGCAGCGCTGATGGTCGGCACGGAGGACTTCCTGCACCAGGGGTTCCGCGCCCCTGCCATGGAGCAGAGCGCCGGCCTCATCGCGCACCTTCGCTCCGCGGGGCATGCAGCCGTGGTCTCCGGGGCCGGTCCCACGGTGTTGGTCCTGAGCAATGGCCAGGACGGTGCCCAGGCGGCCGCCGCCGCGATTTCCGGTTACGCGGCACGCCACGCCGAAACAACGTGGCGTGTCCGAATTGAGTCAGTACCCCCAACGGGTGTTAGAGTAGAAGTGCTCTAGCACCCGCCTGAAAAGAGTTGTCCGTATTTCGATGGATGACTCGTCGCGTTTCGTGCAGCCATCAATTCCTTCCCCCGCCGCGGCGGGCGGATTTTGGGGAATTCGATCATCACAAACCATTTTCGCTGGGCGAGCAGGCACACCCACACCATCCGATTGAAACCGTCAACCATGTTGGTGACTAGATCCCTTGGTGTGTCTCACGATCGACCGAAGCATCCGCCTCGTTCCACTTGGCGGTGCACGGCCGAACCTTTTCCCGCATCTGACGCGGGAACGGGGCTAGTCAAACGTTGCGGGTCTCTCTGACGGGATCCGCCCGACGAGGGGGAAGGAACCTTCGTGACCGAAACCACCAGCCTTACTGCAGGCGTGGAAGAAAACAACGCATCCAAGGGCGGCGGGCTCGCCGGCCTGAAACTCGCACAATTGCAGGTGCTTGCGTCCCAGCTGGGCATCACCGGCGGTTCGCGGATGCGCAAGAACGATCTTGTCACCGCGATCTCAAACCACCAGCGTGGCGGCTCCGTGGCCGACCGCGACGCCAAGGCCAAGGCAGAGCCCAAGGCCGACGCCAAGACCGAGGCCCCGGCCAAGGCGGAGAAGGCACCGGCCAAGTCGGCCTCAAAGGCCCCGGCCCGCGGCGCCGCCAAGGACGCTGCGAAGCAGGCGGAGGCCCCGGCCGCCGCCGAGCCGAAGGCCGATGTCGCACCGGCAGCCGCCGAGGCAAAGGCCGAGCAGCCCGCCACCCGCCGCACCCGCAACCGCCGCGCCGATTCCAGCGGAACCGTTGCCCCGGCCGCCGAGGCACCCGCCGCCGAGCCGAAGGCCGACGCCGCCCCGGCCGCAGCCGAGTCGCCGGCGACCGAGGAGCGCGCACCGCGCCGCAACACCCGCAACCGCCGTGCCGAGTCCACCGGCACCACCGAGGCCCCGGCCGAAACGGCACCCGCTGCCGCGGCCGAGCCGGCATCTGCCGATTCCACCGAGTCGACCCAGGACGCCAACGAGTCCCGCAGCGAACGCGGCGACCGCAACGAGCGCAGCGAACGGAACCGCAACCGCCGGGACCGCAACCGCAACCGCCGCGAAAACAACGCCAACACCAACGACTCCGCCGAGTCCACCGAGCCCGCCGAGGCCCAGGAGGACAAGCAGGTCGAGGCCAAGTCCGGCGACTCGCGTTCCAACGACGGCAAGTCGAACGAGCGCAGCGAAGACCGCCGCGAAAGCTCCGAGGAGCGCTCGGCCAACCGACGCGAGCGCAACCGCGAACGCAATGAGCGCAACCGCGAGCGCAATGCCAACCGCAGTGAGCGCGGGGACCGCCAGGACCGCGGCAACGACCGCAACGACCGCAACGACCGGAACAACCGCCGCGGCCGCAACCGCAACCAGCCGGACGTCGATGACACCGAGTTCAGCGATTCGGACGTGCTGCTGCCGGTAGCCGGCATCCTGGACGTGCTGGACAACTACGCTTTCATCCGCACTTCCGGCTACCTCGCCGGCCCGTCGGACGTCTACGTCACCCTGAACCAGGTCAAGAAGTACAACCTGCGCAAGGGCGATGCCGTGGTCGGCGCCATCCGCGCCCCCCGCGAGAACGAGAACCCCTCCTCGCGAGCCAAGTTCAACGCCCTGGTGAAGCTGACGGCGATCAACGGCAAGACCCCGGAGGAGAATTCCAGCCGCGTTGACTTCTCCAAGCTGGTCCCGCTGTACCCGACTGAGCGCCTGCGCCTGGAGACCGACCAGAAGCTCATCGGCCCCCGCGTCATCGACCTGGTTGCCCCGATCGGCAAGGGCCAGCGCGGCCTGATCGTTTCGCCGCCCAAGGCCGGCAAGACCCTGATCCTGCAGTCCATCGCGAACGCCATCACCATCAACAACCCAGAGGTCCACCTCATGATGGTGTTGGTTGACGAGCGTCCCGAAGAAGTCACCGACATGCAGCGCACCGTCAAGGGCGAGGTCATTGCCTCGACCTTCGACCGCCCGGCCGACGACCACACCACCGTGGCCGAACTCGCCATCGAGCGCGCCAAGCGCCTGGTGGAAATGGGCATGGACGTCGTGGTCCTGTTGGACTCGATGACCCGCCTGGGCCGCGCCTACAACCTGGCGGCCCCGGCCTCGGGCCGTATCCTCTCCGGCGGTGTCGATTCCTCGGCACTGTACCCGCCCAAGCGCTTCTTCGGTGCTGCCCGCAACATCGAAAACGGCGGCTCGCTGACCATCCTCGCCACCGCACTGGTGGAGACCGGGTCCAAGATGGACGAGGTCATTTTCGAGGAGTTCAAGGGCACCGGCAACATGGAGCTGCGCCTGAGCCGCCAGCTGGCGGACAAGCGCATCTTCCCGGCCGTCGACGTCAACGCGTCGGGTACCCGCCGCGAGGAGAAGCTGCTGTCCCCGGATGAGGTTCGGATCATGTGGCGACTGCGCCGCGTGCTCTCGGGCCTGGACACCCAGCAGGCTCTGGAGACCCTCACGGGCAAGATCCGCGAGACCTCCTCCAACGCCGAGTTCCTGATGCTCATCAACAAGACCACGCTGGGTTCCAAGAACGACGCCTAGCTGCCCATGCGCCCAGTTTCACCGTGCCCGGACACCCCGGGCTCGGTGAGGCTGGGCGTTGGTCGTTAACACCAGATTCCTTTTCGTTCCCTACACTGGGAACCAGTCGTAGTGAAAGAAGCTGAAAACATGTTTGAGTCCGTACAGGGCCTACTCGATGAGCACGCAGCCCTCCAGGCCCGGCTCTCGGACCCCGCCGTTTACCAAGACCAGGCCCTGGCCCGCAAGCTCGGCCGCCGTTCCGCCGAGCTCAACGGCATCGTCGAGGCGCACCGGCGCTGGAAGCAGGCCACCGAGGACCTCGAGACGGCCCGGGAAATGGCCGACGAGGACCCCGACTTCGCCGCAGAGGTCGAAGAGCTGAACACCAAACTGCCCGTGCTGGAGGAAAAGTTGCGCCGGCTGCTGATCCCGCGCGACCCCAACGACGCGCGCGACGTGATCCTCGAGGTCAAGGGCGGGGAAGGCGGCGACGAGGCTGCCCTCTTCGCAGCCGACCTGCTGCGCATGTACACCCGCTACGCGGAGACCAAGGGCTGGAAGACGGAGCTCATCTCCTTCAACGAGTCGGACCTCGGCGGCTACAAGGACGCGCAGATGGCCATCAAGGGCAAGTCCAACGACCCCGCCGAGGGCGTCTACGCGCACCTGAAGTTCGAGGGCGGGGTGCACCGCGTGCAGCGCGTGCCGCAGACCGAGTCCCAGGGACGGATCCACACCTCGGCCGCCGGCGTGCTGATCCTGCCCGAGGTCGACGAGCCCGAAGAGGTCGATATCCACCCGAACGACCTGAAGGTCGATGTCTACCGCTCCTCGGGCCCCGGCGGCCAGTCGGTGAACACCACCGACTCCGCGGTGCGCTTGACCCACCTGCCCACCGGCATCGTGGTGGCCATGCAGAACGAGAAGTCGCAGATCCAGAACCGCGAGGCAGCCATGCGCGTGCTGCGTTCGCGCCTGCTGGCCCACCAGCAGGCCATCATCGACGCGGAAAACTCCGACATCCGCAAGTCGCAGGTGCGCACCATGGACCGCTCCGAGCGCATCCGCACCTACAACTACCCGGAAAACCGGATCGCCGACCACCGCACCGGCTACAAGGCCTACAACCTTGACCACGTGATGAACGGCGAGCTGGACCCGCTGATCAACTCCTGCATCGAGATGGACGAGCAGCAGCGCCTGGACGCCATCGGCGGGGACAAGGGCTAGGACGCAGGTGAGCGAATCGGGAAGCGGCAGGCCGCTGGCGCAGGTGCTCGGCGATGCAGCGGCAGTCCTCGAATCCGCCGGGGTGCCCTCCCCGCGGGTGGATGCCGAGCTGCTGGCTGCCCACGTGCTGGACGTGGGCCGCGGGCGGCTGGCCTCGATGTCGATGATGGGGGAGAGCTTCACCCCCGCCGCTGCTGCAAGCTTCGAGCAACTGGTGGCCAGGCGCGCCACCCGCGTGCCGCTGCAACACCTCACCGGCGTCGCCCATTTCCGGTACCTGGACCTTTTTGTGGGTCCCGGCGTGTTCGTGCCGCGGCCCGAGACCGAGTCGGTGGTGCAATTGGCCATCGACGCCGCCCGCGGGATGGAGCACCCGCTGATGGTCGACCTGGGCACCGGGTCCGGCGCGATCGCCGGCTCGCTGGCGCATGAAGTGCCCGGGGCACGGGTCCACGCGGTGGAGCTTTCCGACGACGCGTTCCCCTACGCGCAGCGCAACCTGGCGCCGCTGGGTGTCAACCTGGTGCAGGGGGACCTGACCTACGCGTTTGCCGAGCTCGACGGGAGCTGCGACGTGGTCGTTTCCAACCCGCCCTACATCCCCGCCAACGCCCTGCCGCGCGAACCAGAGGCCCGGGACCACGACCCGCATATGGCGCTGTACGGGGGAGGGGAGGACGGCATGGTCCTGCCCCGCGCCGCCGAGGCCTCCGCAGCACGGTTGTTGCACCCCGGGGGCTTCTTCGTCATGGAACACGCCGAGGTCCAGGCCGCTGGCATGGCGGCGATGTTTGCCGCCTCCGGGCACTGGGAGCAGGTGGCGACCCACCGTGACCTCACCGGACGAGACCGTGCCACGAGCGGCATCCGCCGCTGAAAACCCACGAAACATGGAAGAATGAATCACGTGACTTCACGTTTTGATGCCCGCGACAGCCAGCAACTGGAGGCTGGTCTCGAGGCCGCACGCGACGCATTGGCCCAAAACCGATGCATCGTGATGCCCACAGACACCGTCTACGGCATTGCCGCCGACGCCTTTTCCGCCCAGGCCGTGGCGACCCTGCTGGCCGCCAAAGGCCGGGGACGGAACATGCCGCCCCCGGTGCTGATCCCCCAGGCAGCCACGATGGACGGCCTGGCCATCGACATCCCCGCCTTCGCCCGGGACCTGGCGGCGGAATTCTGGCCCGGCGCGCTGACCCTGATACTTCACGCCCAGCCGTCACTGACCTGGGACCTGGGGGAGACCCGCGGCACCGTGGCCCTGCGGATGCCCGACGACGAGGTGGCCCGCCAGCTGCTGCGCAGCACCGGCCCGCTGGCCGTCTCCTCGGCGAACCGCACCGGTCACCCCGCCGCGGCCACCGCCGAGGCCGCCTTCGGTCAGCTCGGCGAGACCGTCGAGGTGTACCTTGAGGCCGGGGCCCGCCCGATCGCCGGTGAAGCCTTGAGCTCCACCATCGTCGACTGCACCCTCACCCCGCCCCGCGTGGTGCGCGCCGGTGCGATCTCCGTTGAGGCGCTGCGCGTGGTGGTTCCCGACCTTCTGGACACCGACGGTCAACCGGACCCGGCCCTGACAGTGGACGCCGCGCCGTCATCCGATGAATCCGGTGCGGGGTTCGAGCAAGCCGAAGCCGATGTGAACGACGCTGCAGCGGAAGCCCTGCCCGCAAGCGATGATTTCTTGTTGCCCGACGCCAACAGCGACAGCGACAGCGCCGAAGCCGAAGCCGACGCCGACTCGGACGCCGACGCCGACTCGGACGCCGACGCTGACATCGCGTCAGGCCCTGCCACTACGCATTCGGACGCCAAGTCCGGCACCTCGCCGGGGGCCGCTCCCGTTGAAACACAGAATCGCGGCGGCACCGAAAGCGGGGACGCCGCAGGGGAGTCCGCCCGGACACCATGAGAAGCTATTTGCTCCTGATCGGGATCACGTTCATGACCTCGTATCTGCTCACTCCGGTGCTCCGGGTCCTGGGTGTGCGATTCATGCCCCAGCTCCCGGTGCGTGACCGCGACTTCCACCACAAGCCCACCCCCAAGCTGGGTGGGGTTGCCATCGTGGGGGCGCTGTACCTGGGAATCTCGGTGGCCCAGCAGATGTCGTTCTTCTCCGGCATCTTCAGGTCCCCCGAGCCCATCCAGGGAGTGCTGATCGCCTTGGCCATCATCCTGGTCATGGGGGTGCTCGATGACCTGATCGACCTGCGCTGGTGGGCCAAGCTCATCGGACAGGTCGCCGTGGGCCTGGTGATTGTCCAGCACGGGATCCTGCTCAAGGCCCTGCCCGTCGGGTCGCTGCATATCGATTCCCCTGCCCTTCAGGTCTTCGTCACGGTGCTGGTCATCGTGGGCACGATGAACGCGATCAACTTCGTCGACGGGTTGGACGGCCTCGCTGCGGGGATCTCGGCCATCGGGGCGGCAACCTTCTTTGTCTACAGCTACTTGCTGGCCACACGCGTCAGCGCGGAGGACTACGCCAACTTCTCGGCGCTGCTGTGTGCGGTGCTGCTGGGGGCGACGCTGGGCTTCCTTCCGCACAACTTCCAACCGGCTTCCATCTTCATGGGAGAGACCGGAGTGTTGGCCATCGGGCTGCTTTTTGCGGTGGCCACCCTTGCCGTTACCGGCGACGTGCTGGGGCAGGATGCCTTCCGCTTCCGCAACGTCCCGGCCTTTATGCCGGTGATCCTGCCGGTCGCCGTGATCGTGCTGCCGTACCTGGACCTGTTGCTATCCGTCATCAGGCGGACGGCCAAGCGCAAATCACCCTTCAGTGCCGACCGCGGGCACATCCACCACCGCTTGGTGGACCTGGGGCACAGCCCCCGCGCCGTGGTCCTGATCCTCTACCTATGGGCGGCGCTGGTTGCCTCCGGCGTCGTGGTGATTTCGCTGAGCGACAGACGAATCGCAATTCCCCTTTATGTTGCGGCCTTCATTTTCGTGACGTTTGTCACCTGGCTGCCCATGCTCAAGCGGGCGCACGGCAAGCTCGGCTTGCCCGGCGCCAAGTAGGCCCTCCTTTCCCTGTAGCGCCGGGCCCATCGGCGGTTCGGAGCCCCGTTCTATCTCGTGTAGAATTCAAGGTGCCTCTTCACGGAGGAACATACCCCCCATCAAGCCTCCATGTCATGCAGGGCCCATCAGCGGTGCTGCTGCAACAAGGGAACTGGACATACATGATCAAGTCGGGACGCGGTTCCAAACCGAGCGGTGCGCTGGTTGCATCGTCGGCTCCGCGCTCCCCGTGGTTGGGCATCCTCAAGACGTGCGTTTCCTACACCGTTGGTGTCGGCGCCGTTGCGTCCATCGTCGCTTGGCCGATCCTAGGCGCGCAAGCGGCCGGTTCGCTGGCGTTCGGATGCGCCCTGATCGTTGTTTTCTTCGGCATCAGCCTGCTCGTTGCCGATTGGGCAGGACGGCATCGCGCCAGTTGGGCGCTGCCGGCCTTCCTGTTCATGTATTTCATCAAGGTCCTTGGCATGGGTTTCCTGGTGCTTTTTTCCGGACTGCCCGAATGGGTGCTTGCGCCCTACTTCATGTGGGGGGCCATTGGTTCCCTGGTGCTGTGGCAGGTCGGAGAGATTCGCGCTTTTTCCCGGGCGAGGCTTCCCATTTTCAACCAGGACGATCCGTCGCCGTCTCCATCCGATGGAGGCGATCATGGAAAACCCTGAGATGGACCCCAGCCAAGCGCCAAGTCAGGCCCCCGTCCGCGAGTACGTCAACTACATTGTTGGCGGGCTGCTCGCGTGGGGTTTGATAGGCTGGGGCCTGGATCTTTTGCTGGACACTCGCTGGATAGTTTTCCTCGGGGCGCTCTTAGGCGCCACCGCCGGATTGTTTCTGGCTCGCCACCATTTGCGGCATCGACGCCGCGGGTTTCCACGCAGCGATGAGATCGACCACTAGAACTTCACACGGTGTGCGGTGCCTTGCGCCGAATCACCGATTTTGCCCCACGACCGAAACTGCAGAGAGGACAGCGCGTTGACCGCGTTTGCGCTTCCGACGGCCACTGAACCCTATGTCCCGCCGTCGATTTCCGACACCCACCTTCCCGAGGTGCTGCCATGGTTAGCCGAGTACGGGACCGGTTTCGGCAAGCAGATGGTCATGATCATCCTCTCGATCATCTTGATCGTGTGGTTCTTCAAGTCGGCCATCAAGAATCCGAAGCTGGTACCAGGCAAGGCACAGTTCCTGGCCGAAAGCGCCTACGGCTTCGTCCGTAACAGCGTGGGCCGCGACATCATTGGCGAGAAGAACTTCGCCCAGTGGGTGCCGATGCTCTTTGCGACCTTCTTCTTCATCCTGCTGAACAACCTCTTCGGAGCAATCCCGTTCCTGCAGCTTCCCTCGTTCTCCCACGCCGGCGCGGCTTACGCCATGGCCATCATCATCTACGGCACCTGGATTGCCGTCGGCGTGAAGAACCACGGCATCCGCTACTTCAAGCTGGCCGTCGTTCCCTCGGGGGTCCCGGGGTGGATCCTGCCGCTGTTGGTGCCGTTGGAAATCATTTCCAACTTCATCGTCCGCCCGCTGACCCACTCCTTGCGTTTGATGGCAACCATGCTCGCCGGCCACATCATCGTGATGCTTGCCGCCACCGGTGCCCAGCACTTGATCATGGTCCAGGAGTCGCTGGCCCTGAACGCCGTTGGCGTGCTGGTCATCGTCGGTTCCGTGGCGATGTACTTCCTCGAACTCCTGATCATGGTCCTGCAGGCATTTGTCTTCACCCTGCTGACCGCCCTCTACATCCAGGGTGCCCTGGATGCAGACGCCCACTAATTCGGGCTCGCACCACACAAACAAAGTTTTCCCCTTCATCAGGGAATGACCTCACAACCTGCCGACAAAGTGTCGGTATCTTGAAAGGAACGAAATGGAACTCCACGGCTCCCTCAACATGATCGGCTACGGCCTGGCTGCAATCGGCTCGGCCATCGGCGTGGGCATGATCTTCGCTGCCTACATCAACGGTGTCGCACGCCAGCCGGAAGCTCAGCGCATCCTGCAGCCCATCGCCATGCTGGGCTTCGCCCTTGCAGAAGCTCTCGCCATCCTGGGCTTGGTCTTCGCCTTCGTCGTCGGCGTCTAGTTCCCCTCGTAGTGGCCCTGCCACTTGCGCAGGTGCCATTCCAATTGGAACTTAAGAGATAAGGAAGAGTGAGAATGATCAGCAACGAATTGATCCTCGCTGCAGGTGAGGGTGCAAACCCTCTGCTTCCGAACCCGTGGGAAATTCTTGTCACTGCCGCAGGCTTCGCTGTCCTGCTGTTTTTGGTGGTCAAGTACATTGCCCCGGCATTCGAGAAGTCCTACCAGGACCGTGTCACGGCCATCGAGGGTGGACTTGAAAAGGCAGAGGCCGCACAGGCCGAAGCCAACGCCACCCTGGAGCAGTACAAGGCACAGCTGCTGGAAGCACGCACCGAAGCCAACCGCATCCGTGAGGAAGCGCGCGAAGAAGGTGCCCTGATTCTTGCGGAACTGAAGACCAAGGCAGCAGAAGAGTCGACTCGCATTACCGAGCAGGCCCACCGCCAGATCGAAGCCGAGCGCACCGCAGCAGTTACCTCGCTGCGTGCCGAGGTCGGAACCCTGGCTACCTCATTGGCCAGCAAGATCGTCGACGACGCTCTTGAGAACGACGAGCGCGCTTCCCGCGTGGTCGACAAGTTCCTGGCAGACCTGGAAAACCAGCAGAACGCAGGTGCATCGAACTAATGGCAGGTGTATCGAGCGAGTCACTGTCCGCGGCGCTGGCGTCGTTGGAAACCAAGCTTGCACACGCGTCCTTGGAATTGTCCGCCGAGCTATTTGGGACGGTTGACGTTCTGGATGGCAATGCAGGCCTGCGTCGCGCACTGACTGATCCGGCTCGCGGGGCCTCGGACAAGGCAGGGCTTGTTGCCCAGCTGTTGCACGGTAAGGTCTCGGCGGAAGCCGAATCCACCGTCGCGTCTCTGGCAACCTCGCGTTGGAGCTCGGCACGAGACATTGGCGATGCACTGGAGACCGTGGCGGCAACTGTCGCCATCGCGGTAGCCGAGCGTCAGGGCGGTTCCGCAGGACTGGAGAGGCTCGAAGAAGACCTCTTCGCGTTCATCCGTGTGGTTGGGTCCAGTCATGATCTGCAGCGTGCCCTCGATGATTCCAAGGCAACGGCCGAAGCCAAGGGCGCCCTGGCGCTCAAGCTGGTGCCGAACGCCTCGGACGCATCTGCACTGCTGATCCGCCAGGCCGTCGCTTCGCCGCGCGGGCTCAAGCCCGTTGCACTTCTGGAGCGCTTCGTGGAATTGGTGGCTAAACGCCAGGACCGCTGGATTGCGCAGGTGAGTGTCACCCGTGACCTCACTGCCGAGCAAACAGCGCGCCTGCAGGCAGGCCTGAACAACCTTTACGGCCGGGACTTGAAGATCAATGTCGAGATCGACCCGGCACTAGTAGGCGGCATCCGCATCAAGGTGGGCGACGAGGTTGTTGACGCAACCGTCGCCACCCGCGTCGCGGAGCTTCGCCGCCAGTTGGCAAGCTAGGCAGCCCCCCACTTCAACACGGGGGGCCTGCCTTGCAGGCCAGTCACCATAGACTGAATCAAATTTCGGTTACCGCAACGATTGACCGCGGTAATCACAACTTAGGAGAGCAGGGACTGCAGATGGCCGAATTGACCATCAACGCCGACGACGTCCGCAATGCCTTGAATGAGTTCGCAGCGTCCTACGAACCGGGCAAAGCAGAGCGCACCGAGGTCGGCCGCGTAACCACGGCAAGTGACGGTATCGCCAAGGTGGAGGGTCTTCCCTCCGTCATGGCAAATGAGCTGCTTCGCTTCGAAGACGGCACCCTGGGCCTGGCCCAGAACCTTGACACCCGCGAGATCGGTGTTGTCGTCCTGGGCGACTTCACCGGCATCGCCGAAGGCCAGCGCGTAGAGCGCACCGGCGAGATCCTTTCGGTTCCGGTTGGCGACGCCTTCCTCGGCCGAGTGGTTGACCCGCTGGGCGAGCCGATCGATGACCTGGGACCGATCGCGTCCTCCGGTCGCCGCGCACTGGAGCTTCAGGCTCCGGGCGTGACGCAGCGCAAGTCGGTTCACGAACCGCTGCAGACCGGCATGAAGGCCATCGACGCGATGATCCCGATCGGCCGTGGCCAGCGTCAGCTGATCATTGGCGACCGCCAGACCGGCAAGACCGCCCTGGCCGTTGACGCGATCATCAACCAGAAGGCCAACTGGGCTTCCGGGGACACCAACAAGCAGGTCCGCTGCATCTACGTGGCAATTGGTCAGAAGGCTTCGACCATTGCCGCAGTGCGTCAGACCCTTGAAACCAATGGTGCGCTGGAATACACCACCATTGTTGCCTCCCCGGCCTCCGACCCGGCCGGCTTCAAGTACCTGGCACCGTACGCCGGCTCGGCCATTGGCCAGCAGTGGATGTACGACGGCAAGCACGTTCTGATCGTCTTTGATGATCTGTCCAAGCAGGCCGAAGCCTACCGCGCCGTATCGCTGTTGCTGCGTCGCCCGCCGGGACGCGAAGCCTACCCGGGCGACGTGTTCTACCTGCACTCCCGCTTGCTTGAGCGTTGTGCAAAGCTCTCCGACGAGCTCGGAGCAGGCTCGATGACCGGTCTGCCGATCATCGAAACCAAGGCAAACGACGTCTCGGCCTTCATTCCGACCAACGTCATTTCCATCACCGACGGCCAGATCTTCCTGCAGTCGGACCTCTTCAACGCCAACCAGCGTCCGGCAGTCGACGTGGGCATCTCGGTGTCCCGCGTTGGTGGCTCGGCGCAGATCAAGGCCATGAAGAAGGTCGCCGGTACGTTGAAGCTCGAGCTGGCACAGTTCCGCGACATGCAGGCATTCGCCATGTTCGCCTCGGACCTCGATGCCGCTTCGAAGCAGCAGCTGACCCGTGGCGCGCGCCTGATGGAACTGCTCAAGCAGGGACAGTACGCACCGTTCCCGGTTGAGGACCAGGTTGTCTCCGTGTGGGCCGGCACCAAGGGCTACCTTGATGACGTCCCGGTTGAAGACGTTCGTCGTTTCGAGACCGAGTTCCTTGCCCACCTGCGCCACCGCACCAACGTACTCACCGTGATTGCCGAAACCGGCAAGCTCGAGGACGAGACTGTGGAATCGCTCAAGTCGAACATCGCCGACTTCAAGGCCGGCTTCTTCGGTGAAGGCGACGACAAGCTTGTCGCCGCCGGCAACGAAGAATTCGACGCCTTGGCCGAGGGATCCGTCGACCAGGAAAAGATCGTCAAGCAAAAGCGCTGACATCACCTTTGATTAGGGGTTGCCGCACCAGAAGGTGCGGTGCGGCAACCCCTGCAAAGGGATAAGGAAAGGACAAACATGGGAGCCCAGATTCGGGTCTACCGCCAGAAGATTGCATCGACGACGTCGATGGGCAAGATCTTCAAGGCGATGGAACTGATCGCCTCTTCCCGTATTGGCAAGGCACGCGCGCGTGTCTCGGCATCGCTGCCATATGCCAATGCGATTACCCGTGCTGTTACTGCCGTCGCGTCACAGTCCGAGGTTGATCACCCACTGACCACCGAGCCGGAGTCAATCCGTCGCGCGGCAGTCTTGGTCATGACCTCTGACCGCGGACTCGCCGGGTCCTACTCCGCCAGCGTCTTGAAGCAGGCAGAGCACCTCGTTGAACTGCTCCATGAAGAAGGCAAGGACGTCAAGACCTACCTGGTCGGCCGCAAGGCTCAGGCGTACTTCGATTTCCGTGGACGCGAATACGCGAAGGTGTGGACCGGTGGTACCGACGCCCCGGAGTTTACGACCGCACGCGAACTGCGCGAAGCCCTGCTCAAGGACTTCGCCGACGAATTTGAAGTGGGAGGCGTGGACGAGATCCACGTTGTCTTCACCCAGTTCAAGTCAATGGTCGTTCAGGAACCGACGGTCATTCGTTTGTTGCCGCTTGAGGTTGTCGAGGAGGAGTCCGAGACTCCTGCCGATGAGCTGCTGCCGCTCTACGAATACGAGCCGGAGCCGGAGCAGGTGCTTGACGCACTGCTTCCGCGGTACATCGAATCACGCATCTTCAACGCCATGTTGCAGGCGGCGGCTTCCGAGCTCGCAGCCCGCCAGCGCGCGATGAAGTCCGCAGGCGACAACGCCAAGGAACTCATCAAGAAGTACACGCGTCTTCGTAACAACGCCCGCCAGGCCGAGGTTACCCAGGAACTCTCCGAAATCGTTGCCGGCGCTGACGCGCTGAACGGTTAACGGGAACTTCCTACCCACACTTACATCCACGCCATCTACACAAGTGAAGTGAGAGAGAGATGACTGCCCAACTCAACGAGCAGGGTAACGCTGCCTCGACCGGTGCAATCGGTCGTATCGCACGCGTTATCGGCCCGGTTGTCGACGTTGAATTCCCCGCCGACTCCCTGCCTGCTATTTACAATGCTCTTTCCGCTGAGATTACCCTCAACGGCAAGACCACCACCATCACCTTCGAAACCAGCCAGCACCTCGGTGACTCCATGGTTCGTGCTATCGCCCTGCAGGCCACCGACGGACTCGTCCGCGGTACCTCGGTGGTTGACTCCGGCTCCCCGATCTCCGTGCCTGTTGGCGACGTCGTCAAGGGACACATCTTCAACGTGCTGGGCGAGCCCCTCGACGTTGCGGCTTCGGAACTCGAGATCACCGAGCGCTGGCCGATTCACCGCAAGGCCCCGTCCTTCGCAAGCCTCGAAGGCTCGACCGAAATGCTGGAGACCGGCATCAAGTCGATCGACCTTCTCACCCCGTACATCAAGGGTGGAAAGATCGGTCTCTTCGGCGGCGCCGGCGTTGGCAAGACCGTGCTGATCCAGGAAATGATCACCCGTGTTGCACGTAACTTCGGTGGTACCTCGGTATTCGCCGGTGTTGGCGAGCGCACCCGTGAAGGCAACGACCTCTGGGTCGAAATGGAAGAAGCCAACGTCTTGAAGGACACCGCCTTGGTGTTCGGCCAGATGGATGAGCCGCCAGGAACGCGTCTTCGCGTGGCGCTTTCGGCACTGACCATGGCGGAGTACTTCCGCGATGTGCAGAAGCAGGACGTGTTGCTCTTCATTGACAACATCTTCCGCTTCACCCAGGCCGGTTCCGAGGTGTCGACCCTGTTGGGCCGCATGCCTTCGGCCGTGGGTTACCAGCCGAACCTTGCCGATGAGATGGGTCTCCTCCAGGAGCGCATCACCTCGACCAAGGGTCACTCGATCACCTCGATGCAGGCCGTTTACGTGCCTGCCGATGACTACACGGACCCGGCCCCGGCCGCGACCTTCGCCCACTTGGACGCGACCACGGAACTTTCCCGTGAAATCGCTTCCCGTGGTCTGTACCCGGCCATCGATCCGCTGACCTCCACGTCGCGAATCCTTGACCCGCAGTACGTTGGTCACGACCACTACAACACCGCGGTTCGCGTCAAGCAGATCCTCCAGAAGAACAAGGAACTGCAGGACATCATCGCCATCCTCGGCATCGATGAACTCGGTGAAGAAGACAAGATTGTTGTGTCGCGTGCTCGTCGCATCCAGCAGTTCCTCTCCCAGAACACCTACACTGCCAAGCAGTTCACCGGTGTCGAGGGTTCGACGGTTGCCATCAAGGACACCATCGAGGGCTTCAACGCGATCTGCAACGGCGACGTCGACCACATCGCCGAGCAGGCATTCTTCAACATCGGCGGCATGGACGACGTTGAGCGTCAGTGGGCCGACATCCAGAAGTCGACTCGCTAATCATGGCCGAACTCCAAGTCGAAATCGTTGCTGCCGACCACTTCGTGTGGTCCGGTGCGGCGAAACTGGTCAAGGGACGCACCAGCAATGGCGAAATCGGGATCCTTCCCGGCCACGTGCCGATGCTGGCCGTCCTCGCTGCCGGTGATCTGGAAATCGTTCCGGTTTCCGGTTCACGGTTCTCGGTCCAGGTTGATGGCGGGTTCTTCTCCGTTGATACCGACCGTGTGGTGATCGTAGCGGACAACGCCGTCATGGCCGACTCCGTCCCGGCGGGAACTCGATAGTCCTGCCTTGAACGAACTCGGCATTCCTGTGCTCATCGTGTTGGCAGCCCTGCTGCTTGTGGTGATGTTCTTGGGTGCCATGGGAGTGCGCCGCATTCAGTTGCGGCGCACTCTTGGCACATTCGACGCTTCCATCTCCACGTCCTCCGGGAAGTGGATGATGGCGATTGCGCGTTATGGCCCTGGTGAGCTTGAGTTCCTCAAGCTCTTTTCGGTCTCCCCGATCCCTGTGCATCGCTTCCTGCGGACGTCCATCCGGCTCAAGGGCTGGCGGCGTCCCGCGGAAGAGGAAAAGCACCTGGTGCAGCCCGGAAGCGTCATCGTGATGATGAGCTATGAAGGCCGAGAAGTCCTGATCGCCATGGATTACCAGACCTACAACGGCCTTTCGGCCTGGTTGGAAGCCGGCCCCGTTGCCGGCGTCGGCACCTGGCGGCAAGACTGATCAAGCAAGACAAAAAGCATGGGGCGGGATGATTGAATCATCCCGCCCCATGCTTTTTGCATCTTCTTAGGTTTACGCCCGTCCGGATCCGTGCCGCGTTGCGGTCGATTGCCTGACTGGTGAAAAGTTCAAAGAATTTGTGAAGTCCTTAGAGACCGACAACGCCGGTGGCCTGCGGACCCTTGGCACCCTGGCCAACTTCGAATTCCACGCGCTGGTTTTCTTCCAGCGTACGGAAGCCGTTGGTCTGGATTTCCGAGTAGTGCACGAACACGTCGGCCTCGGCGCCATCAGGAGTGATGAAGCCGAATCCCTTTTCGGCGTTAAACCACTTCACGGTTCCCTGAGCCATGTATTTCTCCTCATTTAGTGCGAAAATCTGGCCGTTGCACTGTGCAACGACCATTGGTGGTACTCAAGTGAGAAGATCACTGGCGTGGGTATGACCCCGCCGCAGTTACTTCACACCCGCAGCACTGCTTTGGCGGGTATGACTAACCAACACAAAGACTGAGTCAAGCATCACACAAACGTGTGACTTGGGTCAATACCCCTGGGTCCGCTTGCTCAACGGAAACTTCACAATAGGTTTTTGCCGTTCCGCACGACCTGCTGCAGCGCAAGGCCGGCATCCAGAACCAGCATGTCAGCTACGAATCCTTGGTGCAGCCGGCCGGCTTCGTCGATCAGGCCCAGGATGCTCGCCGGAACCCTGGTGGCGGAGATGACGGCGTCTTGCAGGTCCACGCCTGCCGCTACCGCAGAGCGCACCACCTCGAGCATGCTGGCTGTGCCTCCCGCCAGCGAGCCGTCCGAGGCCAGTCGGGCCTGCCCGTTGGCAACGGTGACCGTGGACGGGCCCAGCGTATAGCTGCCGTCTTCCAGGCCGGTCGCTGCCATCGAGTCGGTGACCAGTGCGATGGATTCGGCACCGACCAGCTTGAACATGGTCCGCACCATCACCGGATCCAGGTGGACGCCATCGGCCACCAGCTCAACGATGATCTTTCCGCGGGCCGCGAGCTCCAGGCAGGTGGCAACGGCGCCGGGTGCGCGGTGGTGCATCGGTGCCATGCCGTTGAACATGTGCGTGACGGTGGGCCGCTCGGTGAAGCCGTCGACACCGGCACTGGAAAGTTCCTCTCGGGCAACCGCAAGGGAGGCAGCGGTCGTGTCGGCGTCGGCGTCGGTGTGCCCCAGGGACGGCACCACCCCCTGGGACACCAGTTGCTCGAGCAGGGCATCGGATCCCGGGCGTTCCGGGGCATAGGTCATGGTGCGCAGCTGGCCGGCCGCCGCGGCGATGAGCTCGTCGACGAACTCGGGATCTGGGTCGATGAGGTGTTCCGGGTCCTGTGCCCCGCAGCGCGCCGCGGAAAGGAACGGGCCCTCGGCATGGATCCCGGCGATGTCGCCGCGTTGGGCAAACTCCGCGAGCACGGCGGCAGCCGCCAACATGTCCGCACGCGGGGCAGTGACCAGCGAGGCCAGGAATGTGGTGGTGCCGGAGCGGTGGAGGTACTCGATGGCGGTGGCGATCGACTCGGGGTCGCCCGAGGGGAAGTCCCCTCCGCCGGCGCCGTGGCAGTGAAGGTCGATCAGGCCCGGGATGATGATCGTGCCTTCCGGGCTCTGGCGCAGCTCGAAAGTGTCCGATTCGTCGAAAAACGTAAACTCGTGCTCATCGCCGGCGAAGGCGATGCGGTCGCCCTCCACCGCAACCACGCCCCGGGGGATGTCCCTTCCGGGGGTGATGAGTCGTCCGGTCAGCGCATAGCGTTCAGGTGAGTCGGTGGCAGTCATGGACCCAGTCTAGGGCCGGGCGCGGCGGCGAATCACGTATCCGCGCCGCAAAAGTTCCATCGTCCCCGGCGCGGTGTCGCAGCGCGGGGAAAGCGGGGGCCTAGAAGAGGCGCGCGGCCACGTCGTCGACGCCGCGCATCGCGTCGTAGTCAAGGATCAGGCAGTCAATGCCGCGATCGGTCGCCAGGGTGCGGGCCTGCGGCTTGATCTGCTGGGCGGCATAGACCCCGCGCACCGGCTTGAGCAGCGGGTCGCGGTTCAGCAGGTCCAGGTAGCGGGTGAGCTGCTCGACGCCGTCGATGTCGCCGCGGCGCTTGAGCTCGATGGCCACGGTGGCGCCGTCGGCGTCCCGGGCCAGGATGTCGACCGGGCCGATGGCGGTCATGTACTCGCGGCGGATCAGCGTGAAGCCGGCACCAAGGGTCTCGATCTGGTCGGCGAGCAGGCGCTGCAGGTCCGACTCGACGCCGTCCTTGATCAGCCCGGGATCGATGCCGAGGTTGTGCTCGGTGTCGTGGATGATCTCCTTGATGTGCACCACCAGGCGGTCGTCGGACTTTTGGTGGGCAACGTGCCAGAGCTCGACGTCGCCCTCGGCGGCCTGCTCCTCGTCGGGGGCCACAATCCGCATCACCGCGGGCGGGCTCATCCAGTTCAGCGGCTTGTAGCTGCCGCCGTCGGAATGGACCAGCACCGAGCCGTCGGCCTTGACCATCAGCAGGCGGGTCGCCAGGGGGAGATGGGCACGCAAACGGCCCTCGTAATCAACTGAACACTTGGCAATCACTAAACGCACAACAGGCACTCTACCGGGTTTCGGGCAGGTGCCGTGGCCGGAGCGACACCACCCGGGGGTGCGTCCCGGGCCGGAGGGGCGGAGCATCTGGGGCAGAATTGGATCATGGCCCGCTCCAACCGACCCTCTCGCTCCTCCGCCCCCAAGCCCCGCTCCGGCCGGGTCAACAAGTGGACGCGACCCGACGGCGGATCGGACGAGCAGTGGCTGGAGAAGGCCCGCTACGGGGTACAGCGCCTGCAGGACGCGCCCGATGGCCAGTGGCACGTGCGCCGGATTTCCTCGGTCGGCGCGGCGAAGACCTACAAGTGCCCCGGATGCGGGCAGTTCATCAAGCCCGGGACCGAGCACCTGGTTGCGTGGCGTGCTGACCATTGGTCGGGCGATGACGCCTCGGCCGCGGCACGGAGGCACTGGCACCCGAAGTGCTGGGAATCACGCTCCTACCGGTACTGATCGGGTGGGCGGCGACGGAATCAATGCCGCCTGCACCCAGGGACGTCGGGCCGGTTAGCGGTTGTCCTGCCGCACGATGAAGACCTCGCGCAGGATCAACATGACTGCCGCTGCGACAGGAATGGCCATCAGTGCGCCGATGACGCCGAGCAGGGAGCCGCCGGCGATCACCGAGATCACTGCAACCGCGCCAGGGACCGAGACAGCTTTCTGCATCACCCTTGGCGAGACGAAGTAGGCCTCGATCTGCAGGTACCCGAAGTAGCAGACAGCGTAGATGGCGGCGGTCTGCCATCCCAGGGTCAGCGCCACCAGCGAGACCAGGATGCCGGCGATCACGGCGCCCACCAGCGGGATGAAGGCCAGCATGGCCACCAGCAGTGTCAGCAGCGCGGCGAACGGGACGCCCAGGATGCTCATCAGCACCAGCGCGATTGTCGCATTGAGCACTGCCACGAACGCCTGGCCCATGACGTAGTTGCCGACCGAATGGGTAATGGTGTTGCCCAGTTCCTCCACGCGCACCCTGCGTGAATGCGGGGCCAGCCGGTAGGCAAAGGACTTCATAGCCGGCAGCGAGGCCAGGAAGTAGATGGCCAGCACCAGTACGATCAGCACTCCGAACATGCCCTGGGCAATCACGGTGCCCACCCCCAGCACGCCGCCGAAGATCCCGCCCACGGCCCCGGTGTCGGAGAAGAACTTTCCGATTTCCTGGCTGATCCGGTCCGAGAGCTGGTACTGCGCATCGAGGGTGACAAAGAATTCGGATTTGAGGAAGTCGTCGACGATCCGCGGTGCACGTTCGATGAACTGGGCCGTCTGCTCGGTGAGCGTCGGGATGATGGCGCCGATGAATCCCGCCACACCGCCAAGCAGTGCCAGCATCGTGATCAAGACGCCGATGGCGCGCGAGAGCCCGTGGGCGACCAGGAAGCGCACCATCGGGTCCAGGCCCAGCGCGATGAACAGGGCGATGGCGATCCAGATGACCAGCGATCCCACGTTGGTCAGCAGGAAGAAGCCCAGCAACGCCAGGCCCACGCCCACGGTGAAGAGGAAGCCGAAGGCAATCGGGTTGGACTGTGGTGAGATGTCGGCATCCGGGTACCCGTCGCCGGGCTCCCGGTGCGGCTCCGGGGGGAACCCGAAGTTCGCCGGCGGCTTGATCCGCGCATCGAGCGTCTGCTGGGCGGTGCCCAACGCCCGGCGCCACCACTTTCGCGGCTGCGTCGGCCGTTTCCCGGGGTAATTCGGCGTCGCGGCTTCCTGTCCCTCGGCATCGGCCCGGGGCGCGGCTTCATGGCTCCCGGTGCCTTCCGGCGTAGCTGCTTCGTCTCCGTGTTGAGTAGTCACAACCCCGAGCTTAATGCCCCCGGGACCCGCTTGGCGGCATTGGGGGACAGGAGTCGCACGCGGTAACTAGTGGGCAAGACCTCAACCGCCAACGGCGTGGTGCTACCCACATTCCGGAACCCTGATGCGCTAGAACTCGTTAGACTTGTGAGCGTGTCATCCTGATAAATGATGTGGTGGCACCCGAGGCCGAATCTCGACCCCCTCATCCGTTAGGTGTAATTGTGCGAAAGATCTTTTCAGCGATCGCTATCATTCTTGGGCTGGCAGCCCTGGTGGTGGGGATTGGCCAGCGAACCATATGGGCTCCGCCCGAGACGCTGACCGCTTCCCTTGCCCAGGTCCCCGCAGCCGCCCCGGTCACACTCATCGAAGCCGGGGCCGGAACCGTGGGCGGTCATCCCACGGAGATCACCATCAACGCCGAGGGCAAGTTCACCGCTTCGCTGGTGCGTTCCGCCGATGCGCAGGCGTGGGTCGGCAAGGCCGCCCACACCACCATCACCGGCATCAACGCCGAAGAGACGGTCCTCGAGTCGACCTCGGAAACCGGCGAGGCGGAAGTGCCCAACCCGGCTGACGCCGACCTCTTCCAGGCAACCGAAAATGCCGACAAGACCATGACGTATCGCTGGACCAACCCCGACGAGGGATCCTGGACGCTGCTTTTGGCCGCCGACGGCAAGGCCGCGGCACCCACCGACATCACCGCGACCTGGCCCGGCGACACCGCCACCCCGTTCTCGATGCCGCTGATCATTGCCGGCTCGCTGCTCGTGATTGCCGGCATCGCCCTGGCGGCTGTCCGCACCGCCCCGCGCGGAGGATCCGGTGGCGGACGCCGTGCGGCCGGCCACCCCGACGCCCCGAAGACCGACACCCTGACCACGACTCCCGCTCCCAAGGGCGACCAGAACACCGTGGCCAAGATCGTGGCGACCGCCTCCGTGCTGGCATTGGTGCTGGTTCCCTCCACACCGGCCCTGGCGGCAGGCACCTCGCCGAGCCCCGCCGAAAGCTCGACCGAAGATGCCGAGAAGGTCTACCCGGTCGTGCTGCAGAAGCAGCTCGAGCGCATCCTCGGGGAGGCATCCTCCTCCGTGGCCAAGGCCGACAAGTCCAAGAACGCCAAGGACCTGGATGAGCGCACCACCGGTGCACTGAAGACCCTGCGCGGCCAGAACTACGAGCTGCGCAACGACGACGTCAAGCTGGACGCCCCGCAGGCCATCGACACCAGCGTGATCCGCTCGGCCGCCGTACCCACCGACGACGGTGCGCACTTCCCGCGCTCCATCATGGTTGTCACCGCGAAGGACTCCGAGGCCTCCACGATTCCCACCGCCCTCACGCTGACCCAGTCGGGGCCGCGCGAGAACTACAAGGTCGCCTTCGCCACGCCGATGCTGCCCGGTTCAACGTTCCCCGGAATCGCGGTGGGCGACCAGTCGGTGAAGATGCTCAAGGACGATGCCAAGGACCTGGCCATGACCCCGAAGGTAGCTCTTGAGCGCCTGGCCGGACTCATGGACAACGAGAAGTCCAAGGACGCAGACAAGTTCGCCAAGAACGCGTTCCTGACCCTGAACGCCAAGGACCAGAACGCCTTGGTCAAGGCCAACAAGGACGCGACGATCTCCTTCAAGCGCAACGTGAACACCAAGGACACCGTTGTGCTGGCCACCCCGGACGGCGGAGCATTGGTCTCGGGCAACTTCACCGCCACGACCACTGCCAAGCCCAAGGAAGACGGCGGAATGATCGGCCTGGATGCCACGACGTCCAAGATCGTCGGCGCCAAGGACACCAAGAAGGGCATCGAGATCACCTACGGCGAACCGACGCTCATCTACATTCCTGCTGCAGGCTCCAAGGACAAGGTCTCCGTGGTTGCCGCAGAGGTCATCACCAAGGGAGCAAAGCTGCTGAAGTAGCATCCCTGCCCCCGAAGGGGGAACCGGGAACCGAGCGGTTCCCGCACTTGAAGGCGTGGTGCCTCAGGCCACGGGAATCGGTTCCCGGGCACCGAGGCACCGCGCCTTCCGTCGTTGGCGCCAGCCGGTGCGCAGGCCCGGATCGCCGCAACGGGTTTTCCACCCGGGCACGATGCGGCCTAAAGTAGAGGAATGACCACCAGCATGCCTGAACCCACTGCACCCTCCTCACGCGGCGCCATTGATCTGGCAGCCTTCAAGCAGCAGTCCCAACCGGAGCCGGTCAGTGCTTCGGGCGAGGCCGCGCCCACCTGGGTCCGCTCCGTCAACCAGGAGAGCTTCCCGGAAGTCGTTGCCCTTTCCCAGCAGGTGCCGGTGATCGTTTCACTGGGCAGCCCGCGCTCCCCGGCCTCCGTGCAGCTCGACGGTGTGATCGCCTCCCTGGTGGATGCCAAGCGCGGGACCCTCGCGCTGGCCACCGTGGACGCCGAGCAACAGCCGGCCATCGCCCAGGCCTTCCAGGTCACGCAGGTGCCCTCCGTCATCGCCCTGATCAACGGCCAGCCGGTGCCGCTCTTCCAGGGCGGTGCCGAGACCCCGCAGATCCAGTCGCTGATGGACGAGCTGCTGGCCCTGGGCGTGCAGCACGGCGTGGCCGGGACCATCCCGCCGCTGGGCACCACCGCACCGGCAGCAGGCCCCGCCCCGCTGCCGCCACTGCACCAGGCGGCCCTGGACGCCATCGAATCCGGAGACCTGCCCGCGGCCGAAAGCGCCTACAAGCAGGCGCTGAACGAAAAGCCCAACGACAACGAGGCTGCCATCGGGCTGAACCAAGTGCGCCTGCTGATGCGCACCGAGGGGAAGGACCTGGCCGCCGTGCGTGCCGCCGGTGCCGCTGCCCCCGATGACCTGCAGGCGCAGCTGGACGTTGCGGACATGGACCTGGTCGGGGGCCACGTCGAGGACGCCTTCGCTCGCCTGGTGGCATTCATCGGCCGCAACGCAGGCGAAGAGAAGGAAACCGCTCGGGCCCGTCTCGTCGAACTGTATTCTGTGGTCGGTGTGGGCGATGCGCGCGTCGTGGCCTCGCGACAGAAACTGGCACGCGTGCTCTTCTAGGAATTTCCGGCGGGGCAAGGCGCCGCGCCACAAAGACGGGGAGGCAAGTCGCTTTGGTGCGACTTGCCTCCCCGTCTTTGGCTGTACGGCACTGCGTCTACCGAACGCACCGTTCGCCCTGTCTCAGGGCCCGCGCCTGATCGCGGAGTTGAGCAGGCCGATGACCACGGCCGACCACCAGCAGGCCTGGGAGATCGACAGTGCCATCAGCATCCGCGCCCGCAGGCCCAGGCTGAGCTGGGAGAACTTGGTGCTTGCCGGCATCTCGTGCAGGCGCTTCATCACCGGTGCGATGGCCACACCGTTGAGCATCAGCACGAGTACGCACGCCAACTTCACGCGGGTGGGGGTATCGCTCAGATCGGGGCTGATGAACGCGCCGGAGAGCAGCAGCATGCCCAGCCCGCCCCAGATCAACAGTACGGCCGCCGATTCCACGCGCCCGGGTTCGTGTATTTGCCGCCGGCCCAGCAGCCACAGCAGGCCGACCCAGTCGATAAGCAGGATGGCGCCCAGTGAAACGACCATGGCCATGATGTGCACGGCCAACGCGATCTGCTGCACTCCGAGCGCGGCGTCGAGGGAGCCCCCGACGGTCACCGACGCGACCCAACCTCCTGTGCACAGCAGTGCGAGGCCCGCGAGCCTTGCTTGTGAGTGTCTCTGGGCCCTTATATGCCGCGGGGAACGTGCAGCCACCGCCGGCCCGGGATAAGCGGTCATGACTTCACCCGCAGACGGTCGGCAACGTCCGGTCGCACCCGGGTCCGTCGGGTCGTCTCCCGCAGCAGAAGGGCAAGAAGGCGTTCGGTGGGTTCCGTTGCAGGGTGGGTCACGGCATGTCCCGCACGGTCCATGAGCAGATGGACCTTCCAGCGCTTGAATCCGTTGTGTGGCGAAGTCGCGGCCGGTGCTTTCGGGCGTACGTACTCCCTACGGTGCACCACACCGTTAGCGGCGGAAATCGCTGGTGCCTTACCGAGCAAACGCAGATGAAACATACGCACCCCAAGTACGAAATATGCAATTATTCGGTCCATGGCTAGGGGCCGAAGAACATGCTGAACGGAAACACGTTTTTTTCATTTTAGGCTTCGGTCACCGTGAAGGCGAGAGCAAGGCGCGCGAACTTTGCCCCAATGCCCTCCAACGGATCGAAGCTGCCGCTGCAGCGGCTCGCTGGTGGTTCCGGCAAGCTGGAAGCGGGCAAGGCGGTTGGGACGAAACCCGCCAGTACGATGGTCGTGCCGTAGAAGAGGAATAGGTCCCTAGGCGTGGCGGCGAAGGCGGCGTCCACTCACCCAGGACAATCATCCCAGTGCTTTCAGGGCACCGCAGCGGGCAGTCCGATCCGGTTCTCGGATGTGCGTCGACCATGGGATTAGTCCGCAGGGATGACGGCAAAACCATCCATCGACTGTTATTTTCGATGTCATGAGCAACTCTTACCCCGACCCCGGTACGGCGGCCCTGTCGATTCGATCGCTCGGCAAGCGATTCGGCGAAAAAGTCGCGGTCAACGGCATATCCCTCGATGTCCCAGCCGGGTCGTTTTTCGGCTTGGTGGGGCCCAACGGCGCCGGCAAGACCACCACGCTCTCGATGGCAACCGGACTGCTGCGCCCGGACGCCGGCCAGGCATGGCTGAACGGCATCGATGTCTGGGCCGAGCCACTGAAGGCCAAGGCAGCCATGGGCGTGCTGGCCGACGGGGTCCGGCTCTTCGACCGGCTCTCCGGTCGCCAGCTGGTCACCTATTCCGGCCTGCTGCGCGGCATGGATCGCGCAACGGTGCAGACGCGCACCGAAGACCTGCTTCGCGTGCTGGACCTCGAAGACGCCGGATCCAAGCTGGTCGTCGACTACTCGGCCGGCATGACCAAGAAAATCGCCCTGGCCACCGCGTTGATCCATTCCCCGCGCGTGCTGGTGCTCGATGAGCCCTTCGAGGCTGTCGACCCGGTCTCCGCCGCCAACATTCGTGAGATCCTCGCCGACTACGTGGCCCACGGCGGCACCGTCATCGTCTCCTCCCATGTCATGGACCTGGTCCAGCGCATGTGCAGCCACGTCGCGGTCATCGCGAACGGCAACCTGCTGGCGGCCGGAACCGTGGACGAGGTGCGCGGGGCAACTTCACTGGAGGACCGCTTCGTTGAGCTGGTCGGCGGACGCGGAACCAACGAGGGGCTCTCATGGTTGCACACCTCCTAAGGCTCAAGCTGCTGCTGCTGAAGAACTCCTTCCGGCGCAGTCCCTGGCAATTGGTCGGCGTTGCCATCGGGGCGGTCTACGGGCTGGGCATGGTCGTGATGCTCGTATCGGGCACGGCGTACCTGGCGGATGTCGACCCGGCGCTGGCCAACACCATCCTGGTCTCCGCGGTCTCGCTCATCACCCTGGGCTGGGCGCTGATCCCGTTGATCGCCTTCGGGGTCGACCTGACCCTTGACCCGGCGCGCTTCACCACCTTTACGCTCTCGCGGCCCCGGCTGGCAACCGGACTGCTGCTCTCGGGCTTCATCGGGATACCGGGGCTGCTGACGTTGCTGCTGTTCGGCGGGCAGTTCCTGGCCTGGCGCCACCACCCCGCCACGTTGGCGGCCGCCGTCGTGGGAGGAGTGCTGGGTGCGTTGATGTGCCTGGCGCTTGCGCGGCTGACCACCACCTCGATGGCGCGGCTGACCGGTTCGCGGCGCTTCCGCGACGTCGCAGGGATCATCGCGATCATCCCGCTGATCCTGCTGGGCCCCATCATCGGCTCGGCGGCCTCGGGCATCGAATCGGTGCTGGACTGGCTGCCGCGGGTCGTGGCGGTGCTGGGATTCACCCCGCTGGGCGTCTTCGCGGCGCTCCCCGGGGACCTGGCCGCCGGGGCCTGGGGGCTGGGCGTGCTGCGCCTGGCGCTAGGGTTTTCCTATCTTGGCGCGGTGATCTGGGCGTGGAAACGCGGTCTGCACCAGTCGATGGAGAACCCGATGGCGCCGCGCACCAGCTCCAAGCCCGTGGGCATGGGCGCGTTCGGCGTTTTCCCCGCGACCCCGGTCGGCGCCGTGGCGGCCCGGGCGCTGACGTATTGGCTCAAGGACCCGCGCTACGCCGCGTCCATCGTGGTTGTCCCGCTGATGCCGGTGCTGATCTGGTTTACGGCCTCCAATTCCGGCTATCCCCAGGCCATGCTGGTCCTGGGCCCGCTGCTGGGGATCCTGATGGCGTTCTCGATTTCCGCCGACGTGTCCTACGATTCCACCGCCTTCTCGCTGCACCTGCTCACCGGGGTGCGCGGAGTCGCCGACCGGGCAGGGCGCGTGATGGCCTGTGCCGTGTTGGCACTGCCGGTAACGCTACTGGCGGCCATCCTGCCACCGGTGTTCCTGGACCGGACCGAGCTGCTGCCGGCGCTCCTCGGGATTTCGCTGTGCGGACTGCTGGCCGGCCTCGGCGTGGCATCGGTGGCCTCGGCGCGCTTCACCTACGCGGTGCCGCTACCGGGGGAGAGCCCGTTCAAGACACCTCCGGGCGCCGGCGCGCGGATGGCCATCGTGCAGCTGGCCACGTTCGCGATCATGTTCCTGCTCCTGCTGCCGGCCCTCGGGCTGCTGGTGGTCCAGCTGCTGACGGGGAATGCGCTCTTCGGCTGGCTGGCACTGCTCGTGGGCGTGATGGAGGGCGCGGTGCTGCTGGTGGCGGGAATCCGCATCGGCGGGCGATGGCTCGAGGCCCGGCTGCCGGAGCTGATGCAGGCCGTCATGGTCAACCGCTGAGGCAACGGTGCGATGCACCGCACGCGGCGAATCTGCCGGAAGTCGATCAATCCGTTGTTAGACTGGTGGACATGAGCATGCCCCTAGATCCGTTCCGAGATGACCCGCGCACTACCTCCGGCGGCGGTGCCACCACCATCGAGCGCACCGAGCAGGCCCAGGACGTCGAGGCCGGGGACCACGAGCGCTTTGCGCACTACGTGCGCAAGGAAAAGATCATGGAGTCGGCGCTTTCCGGCGATCCGGTCATTGCCCTGTGCGGCAAGGTGTGGATCCCGGGCCGCGACCCGCAGAAGTTCCCCGTGTGCCCCGAGTGCAAGGAAATCTACGAGGGCCTCACCGGTGGTGGGGACAAGGACAAGAAGTAATCATCTTCCACGCAGCGTAGGTTCACACAGAACCCCCTGGGGCGCGCCGGCCCGCGCCCCGGGGGGAAGCTTTTTTATTGCCGTGGAGGTGTATGCATGACCGATACCTTGTTCTCACTTGCAGACAAGTTGCCCATGGAGGACCGTCTTCCTCCCGCCTACCCCGAACGGGCGGCCTGGGGCACCGGCCCCAAGCTCCGCGCCTGGCAGGCCGAGGCGCTGGACAAGTACTTCACCGCCAATCCCCGCGACTTCATGGCCGTGGCGACCCCCGGCGCCGGCAAGACCACCTTTGCGCTGCGCCTGGCCAAGGTGCTGGTCGACGCCAAGACCGTCAACCGCATCATCGTGGTGGCCCCCACCGACCACCTCAAGAAGCAGTGGGCGGATGCCGCCGGCCGCGTGGGACTGGCCATTGACCCGAACTTCAAGAACTCCGACGGCAGGCACGGCGACGGCTACATCGGCGTCGTCGTCACCTACGCGCAGGTCGCCTCCAAGCCGATGCTGCACCGCGCCAAGACCGAGGCCGCCCGCACCCTGGTGATCCTGGACGAGATCCACCATGGCGGCGACGCGCTTTCCTGGGGCGACGGCATCCGGGAGGCCTTCGAGCCGGCGACCCGCCGCCTGGCGCTGACCGGCACCCCCTTCCGCTCCGACACCGCGGCCATCCCCTTCGTCGAGTACGCAGAAGGTCCCGACGGCATCCGCCGTTCCAAGGCCGACTACACCTACGGCTACGGCCAGGCCCTGCGCGACCACGTGGTGCGCCCGGTGCTGTTCATGGCCTACTCCGGGTCGATGCGCTGGAAGACCAGCTCCGGCGAGGAAATGGAGGCCCAGCTTGGCGAGGGCTTCACCAAGGACATCACCGCGCACGCCTGGCGCACCGCCCTTGACCCGGCGGGGGACTGGATTCCCTCGGTGCTCGCGGCCGCCGACAAGCGCCTGACCCGGGTCCGCCGCACCGTGCCGGACGCCGGTGCCCTGGTGATCGCCACCGACCACGAGGACGCGCGCGGCTACGCCGAGCAGTTGGAGAAGATCTGCGGCGAGAAGGTCACCGTGATCCTGTCCGACGACGCCGGCGCCTCGAAGAAGATCGACGAGTTCTCCGCCGGCGATTCGCGCTGGATGGTCGCGGTTCGCATGGTGTCCGAGGGCGTCGACGTGCCCCGGCTGTGCGTGGGCGTCTACGCCACCTCCACCTCCACCCCGCTCTTCTTCGCCCAGGCCATCGGCCGCTACGTGCGCAGCCGAAAACGCGGTGAGGTCGCCTCGATCTTCCTGCCCTCGGTGCCGGTGCTGATGGCGCTGGCCAACGAGATGGAGACCGAGCGCGACCACGCGCTGGACCGCCCCGAAAAGCACTTCCAGGACCCGGACTACAACCCCGAGGACGACCTGGTCGCCGAGGCCAACCGCGAGGAAAAGGCCAGCGACGAGCTGAACAAGCAGAAGTTCGAGGCGCTGAACTCCAACGCGTCCTTCGACCGGGTGCTCTTTGACGGCGGCGAGTTCGGCACCGGCGGCGCCGTGGGATCCGAGGAGGAGGAAGACTTCCTGGGCATCCCCGGGCTGCTGGACGCAGACCAGGTGGGCGTGCTGCTGCGCCAGCGCCAGGCCGAACAGGTGTCCCGGCGCAAGGTGCGCAAGGGCGCCGAGGAGGCCGCGGCCGCACCGGTGGTCGATCACCGGGCGCTGATGGAGATGCGCTCGACGCTCTCCAAGAACGTCTCGGCCTGGAGCGCGCGCACCGGCACCCCGCACGGGGTCATCCACACCAAGCTGCGCGAGGTGTGCGGCGGGCCGGCCGTCGCCCAGGCCAATGCCGAGCAGCTGCAGAAGCGGCTGAACAAGCTGCAGGGCTGGTTCATCGGCAAGAAATGATCGCTTAATGTAGTCGGCGGCCCGGTGTGTTGGATGCTCTCCAACGCACCGGGCCACCGGCATTTTGCGTGACCAGCCATATCGGAGCCGGATTTCGCGGTCGTGCGTGAAGGTGCCCTTGAAGGACTGCGAATTCCTCGGACCACATCGGCACGGGCAACAAGCGGCAACAAGTGGACGCCCGAATGTGACGACTGACACTCTTTCGGAGGGGGGTGCGAGGGTGCATCCCTCCAGACAGCGTTGTCCCAACAAGGAGGATCCTATGCCTAATCAACAGGGAAATCGTCGGTATCGCAGGGTTATGGCAGCCGCGTGCATCGGCGCGCTTGGACTGACCATTGCGGCGACGCCGGCAGGTGCCGCCGCGCAGCGGAAGCCAAGCGCGGGCATCGCAACCTTGGACGCGGTCCCGGAGGTCGTCGGGCCGATCGCGACAACCGATGACAGTTATCCGTGGTCGGCGCTGGGACAGGCCAGGGTGCCACTGGATGTCACGGAGCGCGGATACGTCGAGGAAGAGTACTTCCTTTCCGGGACGGCGAACGTCTATGACAACGCAGCAGGCGAGCCGCAAGTCGTGACCCAGGATGTGCCGTACACCAATCACATCCTCGTGCGCCGCCCCGCCAGCAAGGCGGACTCCTCCGGTGTCGTGCTCGTAGATATCCTCAACGCTTCCAACGGCTTCCCAGGCGAGGACCACCTGCGGCGCATGTGGGAGTGGGCCCTAGAGGAAGGGCACACCATCATCGGCGTGACCTCCAAGCCGATCCAGGTGGACGCGCTGAAGAACTTCGACCCGGAGCGCTATGCCGACCTGTCCTGGGACGTCCAGGACGTCGAACGAGAAGCGATCATCGCCGACCCGGCGGATCCGGCGGCGTTCGACCCGTTCATGGTCGTTCCGGGTGCCGAAGAGGGCCTGGCATGGGACATCATTACCCAGGTGGGCACGCTGCTCGAAAGCAAGGACGGCCGATCGGTCCTCGGCGGGCAGACAGCGAAGACTGTGCTGCTCATGGGCCAGTCCCAGTCGGGGATCTACCTCAACACCTATGTGTCCAACTTCCACGAGGTCGTGACTGAGGCCAACCACGGACCGGTGTTCGACGGCTATCTCAACACGGTCGGTGCCGTCCTTGAACGGCCGCTACGCCAGGGCACGAAGGACGGCCTGGTTACGGTGCCCGGCTCCGAGCCGGCGCTCGATGTCCCGTTCATCACCGTCACCTCGGAGGGCGATGCCGACCTTTTCGGCGCCGCAACGCTCGCCGAAAAGGACCTGCCGGCGAACCGTCGGCATTGGCAGGTCCCGGGAACCCCACACACCGACCTGCTCTCCCCGGTGATCCCTGCCGACGGAGAGATCCTCAAGGCCGGGCGACTCCCGAACACCGCCGTCCACGACGCGGCGTTCCGGGAATCGCTCAACCCGTATCCGCTGGAGCCGGCTGTCATTGCAGCCACCGAGGCCCTCATCGATTGGGGCAAGACGAACAAGGAAGCCGCCCCTTCGCGGTGGTTTGACCAGACAGACGGCGTGCTGGGTCGGAACGAGGATGGAAACGTCGCCGGTGGCGTCCGCAACGGACTAATCGAGCATCCGCTCGGGCAGTATCGCGGTGCCGCGGCCCCCGGCGCGGTGTACGGATCCGTGGATCTGATCTCGGCCGCGGATTTTGCCAAGACCTATGGCACCCGTACGGACTACCTCGCGCTCATCGGCGAGGTCGACGCCGACCTGATCGAGCAGGGCTATCTCACCCCATGGGGAGCGGAGTACTTCTCCGGCGTAGCCAACAACCTAATGGACCGCATCGGAGTGCCGACCGGCCAGATGCGCGCCAGCGGCTGAACAAGCTGCAGGGCAGGTTCATCGGCAAGAAATGATCGCTTAATGTAGTCGGCGGCCCGGTGCGTTGGATGCTCTCCAACGCACCGGGCCGCCGGCATTTCTCGTGCCGCCTGATTCGGCGTCCGAAATGGACCCTGGCTCGGCGCGGGCCTAGCCCAGGGACAGGACGGTGACCTCGGCGTCGCGCAGTTCCTGCAGCACCCCGGGGGCGTTCGCCGGATGCACCGCAGCGGTCAGCGGGGCGATGACGGTGGTGGCGAAGCCCTGTGACTTGGCATCCAGGGCCGTGGCGCGCACACAGTAGTCGGTGGCGATGCCCACGATGTCCACCGCGGCGATGTCCTGTCTGCGCAGCCAGTCGCCCAGCAGCTCACCGCCCTCGTCGGCCACGTCGTCCTCGTCCGCGGACAAGCGGCCCTCGAAGCCGGAATACGCTGCCGCGTAACGGCCCTTGCGGAAATGGTGCTGGATGTAGCCGGCAGCCGCGGACAGCTCCGGGTGCAGCGCGGCACCTTCCGTTGCGGCAACGCAGTGCACCGGCCAGGAGTCGATGAAGTCAGGGGAATCGGAGAAATGGGACCCCGGATCGATGTGCCAATCCTGGGTTGCCACCACCGCCGCGTAGCTGTCGGCGCGCTCGCGCAGTACGGTGGCGATGGACGCGGCCACGGCGGCCCCGCCCTCCACGCCGAGGCTTCCGCCCTCGCAGAAATCGTTCTGGACATCCACGATGATCAATGCCCGTGCCGCAGGTTGTTCCGGCACGCTGGTTGGTTCCTGGGTCATGATGGCTTCCTCTCGCTGTTCTCAGTTCTCGTCAATGAATCGGGTGCCGATCACCGGTTCGCCGCGCTGCAGGCGGCGGGAGCTGCCGGGCATTTCCTGGATGGAGTCGTGATGGCGCTTGGTGGCGCGGTGCACGCCCGCGGCACCGGTGAATGCCTCGTCGATGACCCCGTTTTCAACAAATTGTGTCAGCAAGGCCCGGTCGTTGGCGTCGGAAGCGGGCACCTCGCCCACGCCGATCAATTCCTCGGTGGCTCGGCCGCGCTCGTTGAGCAGGCGCACGGCGAACTTGCGTCCGCCCACCGAGACCTTGTTCTTGGCGGCCTTGGCAACGTCCACGTAGTCGCCCGCGTCGTTCTTGCGGGACACCAGCTTGTAGACCATCGATGCCGTCGGGTGCCCGGAGCCGGTGACCAGCGAGGTGCCCACGCCGTAGGCATCCACCGGTGCGGATTGGAGGGCCGCGATGGCGTATTCGTCGAGGTCTGAGGTGACCATGATGCGGGTGTTCTCGTTGCCCAGGTCATCGAGCAGGGTGCGCACCCAGCGGGCCTGTTCCACCAGGTCCCCCGAATCAAGGCGCACGGCGCCCAGCCCGGGGCCGGCCACCTCCACCGCGGTGCGCACGCCCTGCTCCACGTCGTAGGTGTCAACCAGCAGGGCGGTGCCCACGCCCATCGAGGCGACCTGCGCCTCGAATGCTGCGCGTTCGGAATCGTGCAGCAGCGTGAAGGAATGAGCGGCGGTGCCCACGGTCTTGAGGCCGTAGCGGTGCCCGGCCTCGAGGTTCGATGTCGAGTCGAACCCGGCGATGATCGCGGCGCGGGCGGCGGCGACAGCGGATTCCTCGTGGGTGCGGCGCGAACCCATCTCGATGCACGGGCGGGTTCCGGCGGAGGCGATCATGCGCGAGGCCGCGGAGGCGATGGCCGAATCGTGGTTCAGCGCCGAAAGGATGAAGGTCTCCAACACGCAGGCCTCGGCGAAGGTCGACTCGACAATCATCACGGGGGAGTACGGGAAGTAGATTTCCCCCTCGGCGTAACCATGGATGTTGCCGCTGAATTTGAAGTCTTCGAGGTACTTGATGGTGGTGGCGTCCACGACCTTGGTGTCGGAGAGAAAGCGCAGTTGTTCGTCGCCGAAGCGGAACTCCTTGATGCCCTCAAGGACCCTGCCGGTCCCGGCCAGCACGCCGTAGCGCCGCCCATCGGGCAGGCGGCGGGCGAAGGCCTCGAAGACGCTGGGGCGGTGCGCCGCTCCCGAGTGCAGGGAAGCCTGCAGCATCGTCAGTTCGTAGTGGTCGGTAAACAGGGAGGTGGGCTGCTGCCACATGGCCGGGGGGCTCCTCGCGACGGGGGGACTGGGGCAATGGAATGCCGGACTGGTTTGCACCGTTATCGGGCGTCGGGTGCCGGATCCGGGCCGCCGCAGGTGGCGGGGCGAAACCGGGTCTGCGGCATAAACGCTAGTAGATACTCTAGACCCGGCACCGGTTCCATGCCGCGTTGGCTCACGTGAGTCGTCGCCTTGTGCTTTTGGAGCAGTTGTGTCCACGGCCCGGTTGGCGCCCGGTTCGCATCCGAGGCGGCCGGTCGTAGAATGGTGAGTATGCCAACCATGACTGCGATGCCCGATGTGCTTGAGCACGTAGAGCAGGCACAAGCACACGAACTCGACCAGCCCTACATCTTGATCGTCTGGAACGACCCGGTCAACCTGATGAGCTACGTCAGCTTTGTCTTCCGCTCCTATTTCGGATACAACGAGGCCAAGGCCGAGAAGCTGATGATGCAGGTCCACCAGGAGGGCCGCAGCGTGGTCGCCACCGGCAACCGCGAGAAGATCGAGGCCGACGTTGCAGCCATGCACGGGTTCGGGCTGTGGGCCACCTTGTCCAAGGCGGACGCAGCCTAGATATGGCACGGGCATTCAAGAACACCATGCGCGGGTTCTCCGCGTCCCTCGAAGCCGCCGAACGCCAGCTGCTGCGCGGTCTCTTTGAGGACGTCATCACGTTGCTGGAGCCCCAGCGGGCCGACGACGAGGATCCGCTCTATGCGCTGGTCGGCCTGGATCCGAACTCCCACAAGGAAGACTTCGCCGCACCGAGTGACCGGGCTACCAAGCGCCTGTTGCCGGACGCCGACCCCGACGATGCCGCCGCATCGCTGGAATTTCGCAGGCTCTCGGAACGCGGGATCCGTGAACGCAAGATCGGGGCGCTGCGCGAGGCCGCCCTGCTGATGGAGTCCGGAAGCATCCTGCTCAACGAGCAGACGGCGCCGCGCTTCGCCGCAGCGGTCAATGACGTGCGCCTGGTGCTGGCCGAACGGCTTGGCCTGGAAAGCGAGGAAGACGCCGAGCGCATCCATGCGCAGGACGATTGGTCGAAGGCCGAAACCGTCGACGAATACCTTGCGCTGGTCTACAACTTCGTCACCTGGTTGCAGGAATCCCTGATGCAGGCCATGCTCAAGTCCTTGTGAGCTGGGCTACAGTGTGTCGCACGTGCTAGCTGTTGGCGTTGAAAACCACGTAGGCTTCGTAGACCATGACAAGTGTGTCCTCTAGCGAGAATCGAACATCAGAGCGACCCCATCCGAATGCCCCGCTGGGCATCTTCGACTCGGGGGTCGGCGGCCTGACCGTTTCCCGCGCCATTATTGACCAGCTTCCCGGTGAATCCACTATGTACGTCGGGGACACCGCGAATTCGCCCTATGGGCCGCTTCCCATCGCCGAGGTGCGGGCGAATGCGCTGGGGGTGATGGACGAACTCGTCGACGCCGGCGTCAAGCTGCTGGTGATTGCCTGCAACTCCGCCTCCGCCGCGGTGCTGCGCGATGCCCGCGAACGCTACACCGCCCGCTACGGGATTCCCGTGGTCGAAGTGATCCAGCCCGCGGTGCGCCGCGCCGTCGCCGCCACCCGCAACGGGAAGATCGGGGTCATCGGCACCCGGGCCACCGTCGGGTCCCGCGCCTACGAGGATGCCTTCGCCGCCGCCCCGCACTACTCCATCACCTCCGTCGCCTGCCCGCGCTTCGTCGAGTTCGTCGAGAACGGCATCACCACCGGGGCCGAGCTCATGGAGACGGCCGAGGCCTACCTGGCGCCGCTCAAGGCAGCCGGCGTGGACACGCTGGTGCTGGGCTGCACCCATTACCCGCTGCTGACCGGCGTGATCTCCTACGTCATGGGCGAGGACGTCACCTTGGTCTCCAGCGCCGAGGAAACCGCGAAGGACGTGTACCGCGCGCTAATGCACCACGACCTGGCGCGCACCGAGGAGCAGGCCCCCACGCACCAGTTCCTGTCCACCGGTGATTCCGATAGTTTTGAGATCCTGGCCAGGCGCTTCCTGGGCCCGGAAGTACTCGCGGTCGAGCAAGTCGACCACGTGGCCGCCCACTACCCGACCGGCTCCATCGCGATGATTACCCCGCAGATGGTGGCTCTTTCGAAAGCGAGTGCCTCATGAAGCTGACCATCATCGGCTGCACCGGCTCGTTCCCCGGCCCGGGGTCGCCTGCCTCCTGCTACCTGGTCACCGCGTTCGACGGCGAACGGGACTGGAAGATCCTGCTTGACCTTGGCTCCGGTGCGCTGGGCGTGTTGCAACGCTATGCGGACATCAAGGACCTGGACGGAATCTTCATCTCCCACCTGCACCCGGACCACTGCATGGATTTGTGCGGCATGCACGTGGCCATCCGCTGGGATCCCAACGGCTGGAACCGTGATCGGATGCTGGTGCACGGACCTGCTGCCACCGCGGACCGGATGGCCACGGCCTACGGACTGCCGCTGGATGAGGGCATGCACCCCGACTACGACTTCCAGCACTGGAAATCCCGCCAGCCGGTGAAGATCGGCCCATTTTCGATCACCCCCTACCCGGTGCTGCACCCCATCGAGGAGTCCTACGCATTCCGCGTCGAGGCGACCGAGCCGGTGGCCGACGGGTCGCTCCAGACCAGCGTGCTGACCTATTCGGGTGACACCGATGCCTGCCCCGAACTCGTCGAGGCGGCCCGGGGTGCCGACATGTTCCTGTGTGAGGCGGCCTTCGAGGAGGGCCGCGACGATGCGATCCACGGTGTGCACCTGACCGGGCGGCGCGCCGGCGAGGCGGCGGCCGAGGCCGGGGTCGAACGCCTGCTGTTGACCCACATCCCGGTGTGGACGAACATCAACACCGTGGTCAACGAGGCCAAGGAAGTCTACGACGGCGGCATCGCCGTGGCGGTCTCCGGGGTGACATACGGGGTGTTCTCCGGCTCGCAGCTGGGCACCCCCAAGTCGCTGCCGACCGCACCGGTCTCGATCGTGCGTTCGGCGCCGGCCCGCGAGTGGCCGGGCACCAGGAAGAACTAGCGCTTTCGCCTGGCTGCCGCATCGCCACATTGTCTCGACGGAACAGCTCGGCGTGACGACTAGACTTGAAGCCATGACTTCAGCATCAACCACAGCAGCAGTGCGCGCCGACGGGCGCGGCGTCGACCAACTCCGTGAGATCACCATTACCCGTGGCTGGTCCAAGCAGGCCGAGGGCTCGGCCCTGATCGAATTCGGCAACACCAAGGTGCTGTGCACCGCGTCCTTCACCGAGGGCGTGCCGCGCTGGCTCAAGGGGCAGGGCACCGGCTGGGTCACCGCCGAGTACGCCATGCTGCCGCGGGCCACCAACACCCGCAACGGCCGCGAGTCCGTCAAGGGCAAGATCGGCGGGCGCACCCACGAAATCTCCCGCCTGATCGGCCGCTCGCTGCGCGCGGTCATCGACACCAAGGCACTGGGCGAGAACACCATCGTGTTGGACTGCGACGTGCTTCAGGCCGACGGCGGCACCCGCACCGCCGCGATCACCGGCGCCTACGTCGCACTGGCCGAGGCCATCGAGTGGGCCAAGGAAAACAAGCTGGTGCGCAAGAACGCCACCGTGCTCACCGACTCGGTTGCCGCGATTTCCGTGGGCATCATCGACGGGGTCCCGATGCTGGATCTGCCCTACGAGGAGGACGTGCGCGCCGAGACCGACATGAACGTCGTCGTCACCGGGACTGGCGACTTCGTCGAGGTGCAGGGCACCGCCGAGGGCGTCCCGTTCAAGCGCGCAGAACTTGATTCGCTGCTGGACCTGGCGCTGGTTGGCACCACGGAGCTGGCACTGATCCAGCGCGCCACTTTGGGGCTCTGAGCATGGGTGCCACCCCGCGTTTGGTGCTGGCCACGCACAACCAGGGCAAGCTGCGCGAACTGCGCGAGCTGCTGCGCGGGCAGGCCCCGGGGCTGGACGTGGACACACAGGTCGTCGACGCCGGTGCCGTGGGTGCGCCGGACGTCGTCGAGGACCAGGTGAGCTTCGAGGGCAACGCCCTGCTGAAGGCGCGTGCGGTGTGCGAGGCCACCGGCCTGGTTGCCATCGCCGACGATTCGGGTCTCTCGGTCGATGTGCTTGGCGGGGCGCCGGGGATTTTCTCGGCCCGTTGGTCAGGGAAGCACGGTGATGACGAGGCGAACATCGACCTGCTGCTGGCCCAGCTGGGAGATATTTCCGATGAACACCGCGGGGCGTCCTTCGTGTGTGCCGCGGCGCTGGCCACCCCGGGCGGCTTTGTTGCCGTGGAGATGGGCCACCTGGCCGGGGTGCTGCTGCACGAACGGCGGGGGAACGGCGGCTTCGGCTACGACCCGATCCTGCAGCCCGATGGCTACGAGATCTCCGTGGCGGAACTTTCCAGCGAGGAAAAGAATGCCATCAGCCACCGCGGACGTGCGTTCCGCGGCTTGCTGCCGCAGATCGTGAAGGCGTTGCAGGACCAAACCGCAAAGTAGTCGTTATTGCGCGTCTGGTGAGACACCAAGGGCGGTCCGCCCCTCCGGTTTCGGGGCGGACCGCCCTTTTGCATGCCCGTTATTGGGCATGGGCATGGGAAATCACCGGCAGGTCCACGGCCGTGGGCCGTGCCTCTCAGAACAGGGGTGGGTTCAGGGTGCGGTCCCGCCAGTGATTGTTGCGTCGGGGTTTTTGTTCGGGGTCCATGAACTTGGGCAGGATGACGCTGAAGAGCCCGTCGGTGTCACGGACGACGCGCACCAGCCCGGTGTGGAAGGCGTGGTGTGCCGAGGTGCATCCGGGGGCGCCTTCGTTGATCTCGGTCTTGCCGCCGTTGGCGAAGAAGTTGAAGTGGTGGATTTCGCAGTGTTCGGGCGGAACGGTGCAGCCGGGCATGATGCAACCGCCGTAGAGGCCGAGAATGATTTCGCGCATGTAGTCGGGGAAGAGGCGTTCCTCCCGGCCGAGGTCAAGGATCCGGGAGTCCCCGCCCATGACCGCTGGGATGACCCCGCCGTTGCACAGGCCCTGGCGGAGTTCGGCGGGGGTGAGTTGTTGGCCGCGGCTGGTGATGCCGTGGGTGTCGGCCAAGCCGCGGAGTTCGTCAAGGGTGGCGATGACCAGGGTCTTGGGGGAGGGAAGACCGGTGGTCTTCTTCCCGGTGGCGGGGTTCCCGGCGGACCTGATGAGGTTCATCAGCCCCTGGAGATGGCGTTGGGGAGGGGTGAGTCCGTCGGGGCCGGAGGCGGCGGAGTTCATGGTGGCCGGATCGCCGGCCCTGTTGCCGGTCCCGTTGCCGGTGTTGTTGGCGCCGTTCCCGGTGAACAGGTTGTCCAGGTTGAGGCCGTTGGGGTCCAGGGACAGGTTCCTGACGGCCTCCGCGTCGTTCAGCGGGCGGCCGGTGGTGGGGTCGACGAGGAAATCAGGGAACCCGGCTCCGGCACCGTTGCCGGTGTTCGACCGGCCGTTGGAGCCGTTGGAGCCGTTGGAGACGGAAGCGTTGGAAGCGTTGGAGGCGTTGGCGGGCCCGGTGCCGTCGCTGCCGGCGGCGGCGCCTGCGCCCGAGCCCGCGGCGGCACCGGTGGCCAGGGACTGGGCGAGCAGGCCCTCGCGGTCCCCGGCCTTGGTCCGGGGGTTGTCGGTGCTGGCGCAGAGGGCCAGCAGGGCCTCGGTGTCGGCGGGCAGGGTGCGGAGCAGGAATTCGCCGAGCCCGCCGGTGGTGCCGCGGTTGAAGAGACCGGTTCTGGCGCGCAGGACGTCCTCCGGGACGTCCTTGGTGCCCTGTTCGAGGGTGCCCTGGATGCCGGCGAGCAGCTTGGCGGTGGTGCGGGGGTCCTCGCGACGCACGGATTCGGCGACCTGGTCCTCCAGCTGCCCGGCCAGCACGGCGGGGTTGGGGTGCTGGTTGATGTGTGGTGCGAGTTTTTCCAGCCTGCGGGCCGCGGCACCGATTTCCTTCGGGTCGGCGGTGCCATTGGCCAGGTCGTCGGCCAGCGTCGGGAACTTCGCCGGGACCGGTTGGCCGTGGATGTCGGTGCCGGGCAGCAGCCGGTCGATGGAGCGGACGCGTTCGCGAGCCTCAAAGAAGGAGATGTGCAGGAAGCCGGTGAGGAACTCGGTGGTGTCCTTGAAGACGGGCCGCCCGGTGGGGACGGTCCGGGGATCCTCGGGCAGGTCCGTCGTGCCGGCGACGTAGGGCGCCGGGTCCGCGTGGACCGCGGCGAGGGCGTCGAACGTGGCCTCGGGCAGTTCGTGGGCCAGGGTGCGCCGGGCAGTGTCGGCGGCGAGGAGCTTGGCGTGGCCAGCGGCGCGGTGCGCGTCCTCGGCGGCTTGGGCGAACAGGGCGGCGGCGGTGGGGGAGGTGGTGCGTGCGATGCGCCGGGCGAGGTCGCGGGCCAACCGCTGGGCCTCCAGCAGCGCGCGCAGTTCATCGTCCGGCGACACAGGGTGTCCCGGGGTGCCGCGGGTACCCGCGGTGAGTTCGATGAACCGGTCGGTTTCCATGTCCACCAGCATGCGTCGACGCGAAGAGGAATGGTTCGGGGTGGCAATATCTGTGGATGGGGACCCGGTTGATCCACAAACCAGGTGCACGGTGGTTGCGCCCGGGCCGGAAGCGGAGGAGGATGCCCCGGTGCGGCTACTTCCCGCGGCCGTCCCGGGGGCCGAACACGGTGAGTGCCTCGGCGTCGCTCGCGGTGGAGCCGATGAAGTACTCGGCCCATTGCCGGCGGTTCGGGTAGCTTGATTCGGCCACCACCCGTTCGATGGTTTGCTCGACGTCGATGGTGCTGCGGTGAAGGGATACGGCACCGTCGTGCAGTAGGGCCCAGTTGCCGCCCGGACGGCCGTAGGGCATGCCCACGCTGCCGGGGTTGACGACCAGGCGTCGATCCACCAGCCGCACAAATGGCATGTGGGTGTGCCCGCAGACCACGGTCTGGACTTCGTCGGGCAACCCGGCGAAGACCTCCGTCCAGCGCCCCAGCCGGCTGTCCACCAGCACGACCTCTTCGTCGTCCCGCGGGGTCCCGTGGCAGAAGAGAACGGGGCCGAAGCCATGGACCTCCAGGGTGACAGGATGCGGCAGCTGCTCCAGTAGCGAGATGTGTTCCGGGGCCAGCTGCGCGGCGGCCCAGGGAACGACCTCGTCGGGAACCTCGATCGAAGCTCCCCGGGCCACGGCCGCCAGCTCGCGGTCGGCGTTGCCGCGCACGAGCACGGCCCGCTCGCCCAGGGCCGCCAAAAGGTCCAGGACCTCGGTGGGTTGCGGCCCCGCGGCGTGGTCCCCGGTGACGACGATGCGCTCCGCGGCCGCCACGGCGGGCTCGGCCAGGACCGCCTCGAGCACCGGCAGCACCCCGTGGATGTCGGACAGGACGGCGACGCTTCGCATCATGCCCCGAGTATGCCGGTCCCGCGGGGCGGGAACAAGGGCGCGCCGGGACGGTAAGGCAGCGGTTAGAGGTCGGGGTCGTCCACTTCGCGGGTGGTCCGCGTGACACCGTCGACCTCGCCGTGGCCATTGACGGTCCGGCGGGTCGAGACGCTACGGCGGCGGCGGAAGGTGAAAACCAGCCCCAGCACAAAGATCAGGACGCCGGCTCCCATGAGGAGGTTCCCGACCAGCGGAAGGTCCAGCCAGCTCACTTCGACATTCAGTGCGAAGCGGATCACCGCGCCGACAACGAACAGGAAAATTCCGGCACCGATACTCATAATGTCTCCGCCTTTCCGGGCGATTGTGCATTGACGAACGTTTGATCAGTGGTTCCAGCTTACTGATTGCCGCCGCTGGCGCCACCCATTGGCCGTGCGGTTGGCGACCGGCGGCACGCGGGCGGACCGCCCCCTCCTGGCGAGGAGGGCCCCCGGGTGCGCGTCAGGCGTCGAGCAACTGGCGCAGCACGTATTGCAGGATGCCGCCGTGGCGGTAGTACGCCTCCTCGGCCGGGGTGTCGATGCGTACCCGCATCGTGATTTCGCGGGATTGACCGCCCGATGAATCGGCGGGTTCCACCGCCACGGTGACTTCGCCGGGCAATTCATCGGTCCCGGCCAGCCCGGTGATGGAGAAGACCTCCTCGCCGGTGAGGCCCAGGGACTGTGCTGTTTCACGATCGCGGAACTGCAGCGGCAGCACACCCATGCCTATCAGGTTGGAGCGGTGGATGCGCTCGAACGAGGTGGCCAGCACGGCCTTGACGCCCAGCAGCAGGGTGCCCTTTGCTGCCCAGTCGCGGGAGGAGCCCGAACCGTAATCCGACCCGGCCAGGATCACCAGCGGCGTGTTGTCCTTCGCGTAGGCCAGCGAGGCGTCGAAGATGGTCGTGGTGTCGGTGCCCGGCAGGTGCCGGGTGAAGCCGCCCTCGGTGCCGGGGACCAGCTTGTTGCGCAGCCGGACGTTGGCGAAGGTGCCGCGGATCATCACGTGGTGGTTGCCGCGCCGCGAGCCGTAGGAGTTGAAATCCGCAGGTTCCACGCCCTTGTCCAACAGGTAGGCGCCGGCGGGGGAGTCCTTGCGGATGGCGCCGGCCGGGGAGATGTGGTCGGTGGTGACCGAGTCGCCCAGGTACGCCAGTACGCGGGCGCCGGTGATGTCCCCGATGGGATCGGGCACCGGTCCCACGCCTTCGAAGTAGGGCGGGGACTGCACGTAGGTGGAGGACTCGTCCCAGGCGAACCGGTCGCCCTCGGGGATGTGCATCGAGCGCCAGTTCTCATCCCCGTGGTAGACATCCGCGTACCCCTTGGTGAACATCGAGGCCTCGAGGTTGGCATCGACCACTGCCTTGACTTCCTCGCCACTGGGCCAGATGTCGCGCAGGTAGACCTGGTTGCCCTCGGTGTCCTCGCCGAGGGAATCGTTGAGCAGGTCCACGTGCATGGATCCGGCCAGGGCGTAGGCGATGACCAGCGGCGGGGAGGCCAGGAAGTTCATCTTCACCTCCCCGTGGATGCGGCCCTCGAAGTTGCGGTTGCCCGAGAGCACCGAGGCGACCGTGAGGTCGTGCGAGTTCACTGCCGCGCTGATTTCCGGGATCAGCGGGCCGGAGTTGCCGATGCAGGTGGTGCAGCCGTAGCCGACCAGGTTGAAGCCCAGCGTCTCCAGGTAGGGGGTCAGCCCGGAGCGGTTGTAGTAGTCGGTGACCACGCGGGAGCCCGGGGCCAGGGTGGTCTTGACCCACGGTTTGGAACGCAGCCCGCGCTCCACGGCCTTCTTCGCCAGCAGCGCCGCGCCCAGCATCACGGTGGGGTTGGAGGTGTTGGTGCAGGAGGTGATGGCGGCGATGACGACCGAGCCGTGGTCGATCACCTCGGTGCCGTCCCCGAGATGGACCGTGGCGGGCTTGGACGGCCAGCTGATCGCGGCCTCGCCGCCGGCGTAGTTGTGCGGCGGGGTGTCGCGTTCGATCCGGGAGCTGACGGCGATCGGGTCGGAGGCGGGGAAGGAATCGGCCTCGGCGTCGTCGAGCCCGCCGGCGATCGCCTCCTCCTGGGTGTCCCCGGCCAGCAGCCGGCGCACCGCGCCCTGGGCCGCGGCCAGCGGGATGCGGTCCTGCGGACGCTTGGGCCCGGCCAGCGAGGGAACCACGGTGCCCAGGTCCAGCTCGAGGACCTCGCTGAAGTCCGGGACGTGCTCCGGATCGTGCCAGAGGCCCTGTTCCTTGGCGTAGGCCTCGACCAGCCTGACCTGGTGTGGGTCGCGGCCGGTCAGCCGCAGGTAGTCGAGGGTCTCGGCGTCAATGGGGAACAGCGCTCCGGTGGAGCCGTACTCGGGGGACATGTTCCCCAGCGTGGCGCGGGTGGCCAGCGGGACGTTGGCGACGCCGGGGCCGAAGAAGTCCACGAACTTGCCCACCACGCGGAGCTTGCGCAAAAGCTCGGCGACGGTGAGCACCAGGTCCGTGGCGGTGGTGCCCTCGGACAGCTCGCCGGTGAGCTTGAGTCCCACGACCTGCGGGATCAGCAGGCTCATGGGCTGGCCGAGCATCGCGGCCTCTGCCTCGATGCCGCCCACGCCCCAGCCCAGCACGCCCAGCCCGTTGATCATCGGGGTGTGCGAGTCGGTGCCGACCAGGGTGTCCGGGTAGGCTTCGAGGCCGTCGGGCCCCTCACGGGTGAACACCACGCGGGAGAGGTATTCCAGGTTGACCTGGTGGCAGATCCCGGTGTCGGGCGGGACCACCAGGAAGTCGTCGAAGGAGTGCTGGGCCCAGCGCAGCAGCTGGTAGCGCTCCTGGTTGCGCTTGAACTCGTAGTCGGCGTTGACGGAAAAGGCATCGTTCCGGGCGAAGACGTCGGCGATGACCGAGTGGTCGATGACCAGCTCGGCGGGGATCAGCGGGTTGACCTTCCGCGCATCCCCGCCCAGCGCCGTCATGGCGTCTCGCATGGCCACCAGGTCCACCACGCAGGGCACACCCGTGAAGTCCTGCATCAGCACGCGGGCCGGGGTGTACTGGATTTCACTGGAAGCCTCGGCGGCAGGGTCCCATGCGGCCAGGGCGTTGACCTGCTCGGCGGTGACCAGCCGGCCGTCCTCGTTGCGCAGCAGGTTTTCCAGCAGCACCTTGAGGCTGTAGGGCAGGCGGGAGGAGTTTTCGATGGCGTCGATCCGGTGGATGTGGTAGTCGTGCCCGTCGACGGAAAGCCGGGCCCGGGCGTTGAAGGAGTTGCTGGACATGGAAGCGTCGTCCTCTCGGGAATGCTGCCGACCGCCGCGCCGGTGGCCGGTTGTTGCGTGGCTAGGTGAAGTTGTCGGCGATGTGGGTCCTTCCATCGCCACCTCGACTTCCAGGTGCGTGCCCGCATCACCAGCCGGTGGGGCGTCCCCGGGCGTCCGATGCCTGAATGCGGTGCCTCCAGGTCGGATCGGAGCGCCCGGCGTGGCGTCCCGGAATCGTGAGCCGGGGCGGCTGGTTTGGCCGGCGAAGCCGCCCGGCTGCTGCCTTCAACCTACCGCCGTGGAAGGGAATTGGCCATGGTTCGCCGTCCCGCGGGCAGAGCGGGAGCGGCCGGCTGCCGCCGAATGGTTCCTTGACCCGCGCGGTGTCCCCGGGACATCCTTGGGCAAGAGGGTTTGCCGCGGGGAACGAGGAGCACATGAAGAAGTTTTCACTGACGGCCATTGCCCGCGCACAGGTGCAGGCCGCCGCGGCGCAGTCCAGCGGGCGCGCGGCCAGCACCGTGTTCGGCGGGCACGAACAGACCCTGCGCCAGACGGTCATCGGCCTGGCCTCCGGCACCGAGCTGAAGGAACACATCAATCCCGGCGAGGCGACGGTCATGGTGCTCACCGGCCGGATCCGCCTGAGCTCGGACGGCGATTCCTGGGAGGCACGGACCGGCGACCTGCTGGTGATGCCGCCGGGCTATTCGCAGATCACCGCGCTGGAGGAATCCAGCCTGCTGCTCAGCGTGGCCAAGACCGACAGATAGGCAGCCAGTCAGCGCTGGTTGCCAAAGGCGGCGTCGAAGGAAGTCTCCGGCAGCTTCCACAGCAAGGAGCGGACATACTCCACCGCCTGGCTGGCCCCGTGCAGCCGGTCCATGCCGGCGTCCTCCCATTCGATGGAAATCGGACCTGAGTAGCCGATGGACTTCAACGCCCTGAACGCGTCCTCCCACGGAACGTCCCCGTGCCCGGTGGAGACGAAGTCCCAGCCGCGCCGCGGGTCTCCCCACGGCAGGTGCGAACCCAGCACCCCTGCACGGCCGTTGGGGGTGCGCATCCGGGTGTCCTTGCAGTCGACGTGGTAGATCCGGTCCTTGAAGTCCCAGATGAAACCGACGGGGTCGATGTTTTGCCACATCATGTGCGAGGGGTCCCAGTTGAACCCGAATGCCTCCCGGTGCCCGATGGCCTCCAGGGCGCGCACCGATGACCAGTAGTCATAGGCGATTTCCGAGGGGTGCACCTCGTGGGCGAAGCGCACGCCCTGTTCGTCGAAGACATCGAGGATCGGGTTCCAGCGATCGGCGAAGTCCTGGTAGCCCGCGTCGATGACCGAGGCGGGCACCGGCGGGAACTGGGCCACATAGGGCCAGATCTTCGATCCGGTGAACCCCACCACGGTATCCGCGCCGAGCTTGCGGGCGACCCGGGCCGAGCGCTTCATGTCCTCGGCGGCGCGTTGGCGCACGCCCTCCGGTTCCCCGTCGCCCCAGGTGTACGGGCGCACCAGCGCCTCGTGGCGGAAGTCGATGGGGTCGTCGCACACCGCTTGGCCGGTGAGGTGGTTGGAGATCGCGTAGACCTTCAGTCCGTGGCGTTCAAGGATGTCCAGGCGTGACTGGGCGTAGTCGTCGTCCTCGTCCGCCCTGCGCAGGTCCAAGTGGTCGCCCGAGGCGGCGATTTCCAGGCCGTCGTAGCCCCACTCGGCGGCGTGCGCCGCGACCTGCTCGAAGGGCAGGTCCGCCCATTGGCCGGTGAAGAGGGTGACCGGGTGGGTCGAAGCGGGGGTGCTCATGGTGTCGTTCTCCTGTACCTGGCCATCCGTGGCCGTGGTGTGCCGGGGGGGGAATCGTGTTGGGGGGGCGCCCGTTACCGGGACGCCGCGGCGGACTGGGGGGAGCTGCGCTCCTGGACCAGCCCGTCGACGGCTGCCGCGGAAAGGACGTGCTGGATCACCAGCATGCTGGCACCGCGCACCCCGGCCATTTCCCGCGAGGCCGATCCGACGATCACCAGGTGCTGGGTGGCCAGCGGGGTGGAGCGGAAATAGACCAGCTCGCGCACCCCGGCGATCACGTGTTCGCCGGCGTTGGCCAGGCGCCCGCCCAGGACGATCACCGAGGGGTTGAGCAGGTTCACGCACATCGCCAGGACCGAGCCGATGTCGCGCCCGGCCTGGCGCAGCACCGCGATGGCCGCGGTGTTGTTTGCCTCGGCCAGCTTCCCGACCTCGGAGGCGGTGGCGACCTCGATGCCGTGGGCTGCCAGGTTCCTGGCGACGGCGGGCCCGCCGGCCAGCGCCTCGAGGCAGCCGGTGTTCCCGCAGGAGCACGGCGTGCTCGCGCCTCCCGGGACCTGGACATGGCCGAGGTCCCCGGCCGATCCCTGGGCGCCGCGCTGCAGCTCGCCGCCGCTGATGATGCCCACCCCGATGCCCGTGGCCACCTTCACGAACATCAGGTTCTCGGTGTCGGGCCAGCTGAAGGACTGCTCGCCCAGGGCCATGATGTTCACGTCGTTGTCCACCAGCACCGGCACGTCGAAGGTCCGCTGGATGGTGCCGGGGATGTCGAAGTCGTTCCATCCGGGCATGATCGGGGGCTTGGTGGGCCGTCCGGTGGAATGCTCGACGGGTCCCGGGACGCCGATGGCGATACCCGAGAGCGTCGCGGCGTCGCGGCCGTTGCGCCCCAGCAGTTCGGTAAAGCTGTGCACCACCCAGTCGAGCACCGGCACCGGGCCGGCGGCGATGTCGACATCGGCACGCAGGTGGTCGATGACGTTTCCGGCCAGGTCGGTCAGCGCCAGGATCCCGTGGGCAGCTCCGAGGTCGGCAGCAAGCACCGTGCGGGACTCGGGGACGAAGGCGAAGGTCGAGGGAGGGCGGCCCCCGGAGGAGAGCGCGGGCCCGACGGCACCGATGAGCCCGATGTCCTGTAGCGCATCGATGCGCGCGGCGATCGTGGAACGGGAGAGGCCGGTGCGCGTTGCCAGCTCGGAACGGGTACGGGGCCGTCCGTCGCGCAGAAGCTGGAAAAGCTCTCCGGCACCTGTCCCAGGGGTGGGTGGCTTGGGGGTAATCATCGAGATGGCCATGGAACAAGTGAAGCATATTGGGCAGAAGATGTAGTGCCAATCACAAGTAATGACAGATATCGGTCGACTTTTGCTCGACAATAATCATAAGTCCGTGTAACGTCCATCACTATGAGTGACGACGAAGCCACAGGCGCCATCCCTGGCGGGGCGCATCTGCTTGAAATGCGGGGGATCGAAAAGCGGTTCCCCGGCATCATCGCCCTGCAGGATGTCTCGTTCGAGGTCTCCGCCGGCGAGGTGCACTGCCTGCTGGGCCAAAACGGCGCCGGCAAGTCCACCCTGATCAAGGTGCTGGCAGGTGCCCACCGGCCCAACGAAGGACAGATCCTGCTCGATGGCAAGGAGGTCGGCTTCTCCAGCCCGGATGACGCGATCAAGGCAGGCATCGGCACCGTGTACCAGGAGCTCGACCTCGTCGAGACGCTCACCGTCGCCGAGAACATCTTCCTGGGCCACGAGAAATCCCGGGGCGGATTCAGTTCCCGCCGGGCCGAGCAGCTCGAAGCCGCTCGGCTGTTGGCCAGCCTCGGCCATTCCGAGATCTCCCCGCTCATGGAAGTCGGCGAACTCTCCGCCGCGGGCCAGCAGATCGTCTCCATGGCACGGGCGCTGTCCCGTGACGTGCGGCTGATCATCATGGACGAGCCCTCGGCCGTCCTTGACTCCGAGGAGGTGCGCAACCTCTTCGACACCGTCCGCACGCTCACGGCATCCGGCGTCGCGGTCATCTACATCTCGCACCGGCTCGAGGAAATCCGGGTCATCGGCGACCGCATCACCGTCCTGAAGGATGGGCGGGCGGTTGCCTCGAACCTGCGGGTCTCCGATACCCCCAACGTCGAACTCATCCGGCTCATGACCGGCCGCTCCATCACCAACGTCTTCCCGCCGGTTGCCGCCCTCGCCGCGGAGGCAACCGAGATCCTCTCGGTCAACGACCTGGTCGTGGCCCCCGGACACGATCCGATCTCCTTCTCCGTGCGGGCAGGAGAGGTGCTGGGGCTGGCGGGGCTGGTCGGCTCCGGCCGCTCGGAAATCCTTGGTGCCATCTACGGCAGCACCAAGCCGGTCTCCGGAACCGTCGACATCGACGGCACGAGGCTGCGCCCCGGCTCGACGGTCTCGGCCGTGAACGCGGGCATGGGGCTGTGCCCGGAGGAGCGCAAGAGCCAGGCGCTGTTGCTCGATGACACCCTCGCCGCAAACTTCACCCTGGCAAGCATCGGGCGCTACGCCACCGCCGGGTTCACCAGCCAGAAGGCCGAGTACCGGGTGAGCATGGAGCAGATCCGGAACCTGGAGCTGCGCCCGGCCGACCCCGCCCGCGAGGCCCGCACGCTCTCTGGCGGAAACCAGCAAAAGGTCGTGCTGGGCCGCTGGCTCTCACACGGCTGCCGAGTGCTGCTGCTCGACGAGCCCTCCCGCGGCGTCGACGTCGGGGCGCGCAGCGAGATATACAACCTCATCGCCGGGTTGTCCCGGGCGGGCATCGCCATCGTCGTGGTCTCCAGCGAACTCGAGGAGGTCCTCGGGCTCTGCCACGAGGTGCTTGTCGTGTCCGAAAACCGGATCGTGCACCGGGCACCCGCAGTCGAACTAAGCGAACACCAGATTCTTGACCTCGTGATGGAAGGGACCACACTATGAGTACCTCGGCCGCAACCGAGCTCAAGCAGGCACCGAGCCTGCCTCCCCGGCGCAGCGCCATGAAATGGCTGTTGGATGCCGGGCTGCGCCGGAACATGGGGCTGATCCTGGCCCTGGCGCTGCTCTTCGTGCTGGGCGCCGTCACCGCGGGGGAGCGCTTCGCCGACTCGAACAACGTGATGACCATCGTTCGCCTGGCCGCCGTGACCGGGGTGGTCAGCATCGGGGCCACGTTCGTGATCACCATCGCCGGCATCGACCTGTCGGTCGGCGCGGTGCTTGCGCTCTCGGCCGTCTGGGCGACAACCCTCTCCGGGCAGGCATTTGCCGATTCGACCTCCTGGATCTTCATGGCGCTCACCGCCATGGGGGTCGGTGCTGCCGCGGGTCTGGTCAACGGGATCCTGATTGCCTACGGCAAGGTCGTCTCCTTCATCACCACCCTGGCCATGCTGGCCGCCGCGCGCGGGCTGGCGGAGATCATCTCCGACAAGAAGACCCAGATCATCACCGTGGACCCGTTCCTCGAGGCAGTGGGCGGGAACCTCTTCGGGATGCCGGTCATCGTGCTGATCTTCATCCTGGTCGCCATCGGCGGCTGGGTGCTGCTGAACCGCACCACCTTCGGCCGGCGCACCTTCGCCATCGGCGGGAACCCGGAGGCCGCCCGCCTGGCGGGCATCAAGGTCGAACGCCACACCATGGCCATCTACGCGCTCGCCGGGCTCTGCGCCGGCATCGGCGCGTTCATGCTCATGGCCCGCACCACCACCGGCAGCGCCACCCACGGCACCGGGCTGGAACTGGACGTGATCGCCGCGGTGGTCATTGGCGGAACCTTGCTCACGGGCGGCCGAGGCTCGATCTTCGGCACCGTGCTCGGCGTGCTGATCTTCTCCACGCTGACCAACATCTTCACCCTGAACAACCTCTCGCTCTCGGTGCAGCTCGTCGCCAAGGGCGCCATCATCGTGATCGCCGTGCTGATCCAGCGCCAGCTGGCCGCCCGGCAATCCCGCACCTGACCCGCACCACCCACACCGCACCAAATACTGTTTCAAAGGAGAAGTAATGTCCATGCCCACCACTCGCTCCAAGAAGGTGCTCGGCGCCGCTGCCCTGCTGGCCACCTCGGCGTTCATGCTCACCGCCTGCGTCTCCAACGCCCCGGCCGAATCCGCACCCACGACCGGTGCGGCCGCCGCACCCGCCGCCGCCGGCTCCAACGCCGAGGCCGGCGAGAAGGTCACCATCGGCTTCTCGGTGCCTGCCGCCGACCACGGCTTCATGGCCGCCATGACCGATCTGGCCGTGGAAACCGCCAAGGAATACCCGGACGTGGAGCTGAAGGTCGCCGAGGGCACCAACGACGTCAGCGTCCAGATCAGCCAGGTCGAGACCATGATCAACGACAAGGTCGACGCCATCGTGCTGCTGCCCTTCGACGGCGCCGCGCTGACCCAGGTGGCGCAGAAGGCCATGGACGCCGGCATCCCGGTCATCAACGTCGACCGCGAATTCAGCACCGCCCAGTCCTCGCGCGTCACCGTGCTGGGCGACAACTACGGCGTGGGCGTATCCGCCGGCGACTTCATCTGCAACGAGCTCGACGGCAAGAAGGATGCGAAGATCGGGGAGATCCCCGGCATCGACTCCCTGCCGCTGACCCAGGACCGCAGCCGCGGCTTCAAGGACGCGCTGGAAAAGTGCGGGCTCGAGGTCTCCAACCGGGTGCCCGCGGAATTCACCGTGGAGTCCGGCGAAAAGGCGGCCTCCAACCTGCTCCAGGCTGCCCCGCAGCTCGACGCCATCTGGAACCACGACGACGACCAGGGCGTGGGCGTGCTGGCGGCTATCAAGGCCGCAGACCGCGACGAGTTCTTCATGGTCGGCAACGGCGGCTCGGCCAACATGATGCGCGAGATCCAGTCAGGTGACTCGGTCGTGAAGGCCACCACCGTCTACCCGGCCTACCAGGCAGCCGACGGCGTGCGCGTGGCCCGACTTGTGGCGCAGGACAAGGCCCTGGGCGACTTGCTGGACATCGAGATCCCGCGCCAGATAGTGCTGTACGCCGCCGTGGTGACCAAGGAGAACGTCGAGCGCTACCTGCCGACGGCCTTCGAGTCCTAAACCCCGCGCCACCACACCGATCCGCCCACCGGCAGCACCACCGCAAGGAGCAATAGATGTCCCGAACCAGCTCGGCCCTTGGCGTAGCGGTGATCGGCCACTCGTTCATGGGCAAGGCCCATTCGCAGGCCTGGCGCAATGTCAACGCCACCTTTGACACCCCGAAGGTTGCCATGCGCGTGCTCGTGGGGCGGGATGCCGGTACCGTCGAGGCGTCCGCGCGGCGCTACGGGTGGGAGGCATCGAGCATCGACTGGCGCGCGAGCATCCTGCGCGAGGACGTGGACATCGTGGACATCTGCACCCCCGGCGCGCTGCACGCGGAAATCGCCATCTTCGCCCTGGAACACGGAAAACACGTGCTGGTGGAAAAGCCGCTGGCCAACACCGTGGCGCAGGCGCAGGCGATGGCCGAGGCGGCAACCGCCGCGGCGGATGCCGGGGTGGTGTCGATGCTCGGATTCAACTACCGCCGCGTGCCGGCCCTCGTGCTGGCCAGGGACCTGGTGGCAGCCGGCCGACTGGGGGAGTTGCGCCAGCTCAACATCCGCTATTACCAGGACTGGCTGGTCGACGCAGGCTCGCCGATGAGCTGGCGGCTGCGGCGGGAAGAGGCGGGGTCCGGCGCGCTGGGGGATCTAGGCTCCCACGCGGTGGACCAGGTCCACTACCTGACCGGGGCGAAGGTGAGTTCCGTGTCGGCCACCAGCAAAACCTTCGTCTCCCGGCGTCCCGGCGCCGCGGGGGACGAGGAAGTCACTGTGGACGACGCGATATGGTCCACCCTGGAGCTGGACAACGGCGCGGTGGCCACGGTGGAGGCCACGCGCATGGCCACGGGCCGCAAGAACTCCTTCAGGATCGAGGCCTACGGATCGCGCGGTTCCCTGGCCTTCGACCTGGAATCGCTCAACCACCTGCAGTTGTGCGATTCCGGGGCGCCGGCCGGAGAACAGGGCTCCAAGACCATCCTGGTCACCGAGCCGGAGCACCCGTACCTGGATGGCTGGTGGCCCACCGGTCACGTGCTGGGCTGGGCGGACACCTTCACCCACGAGATCCGCGACCTGCTGCTGGCCATCGAGGGCAATACGCAGGCCTCGCCCTCCTTTGCCGAGGGGCTCGAGGTCCAACGGGTGCTGTCGGCGATCGAGCACAGCGCCGCGAACAACTGTGCCAGGGTGGCGCCCGATCCGGTGCCCGTCACGTGAGGCATTGAACACATAGTGGACCCAGCCCCTGCGAATTCCCAGTGGCTTAAGAGACACTAAAAGACAATGACTACCTTGACTGCGCTACAGGCCGCGACCGCCGATCCTTCCGGCGGAAGCCTGATCACGAGATTTGCCGACTGGGCGGTGCACCTGATGGAGGTCATCGGGGCACCGGGTGCCGCGCTGGCCATCGCGCTGGAGAACCTCTTCCCGCCGCTGCCCTCCGAGGTCATCCTGCCCCTGGCCGGCTTCACCGCCAGCCGCGGATCCTTTTCCCTCGTGGAGGCGCTGCTGTGGACCACGATCGGCTCGATTGTCGGTGCCTACGCCCTGTACTGGGTTGGCCGTGCGCTGGGGCGCGAACGCACCCGCGCGATTGTCGGCTGGCTGCCCCTGGTGGACCTCGAGGATGTTGACAAGGTCGAGGCCTGGTTTGACCGCAACGGGGCAAAGGCCGTGTTCTTCGGCCGCATGATCCCGATCTTCCGCTCGTTGATCTCCATCCCCGCAGGCATCACCAAGATGAACCAGGGCAAGTTCCTGGGGCTCACTGCGGCCGGTTCGCTGATCTGGAACTCCATCTTCGTGCTCGCCGGGTACTACCTCGGGGAGAACTGGCACATTGTCGAGGCCTATGCCGACGTCTTCCAGAAGATCGTCATCGTTGGCGTGGTCCTGCTGCTGGTGCTCTGGATCGTGCTGAAGATCCGCAAGACCAGGGCGAAGAAGAACGCCGCCATGCAGGATGCGGACGCCGCCAAGTAGCAACACCGCAGTACCGAGTCCGCGGGCCCGGGTGCACGTCACGACGGAAATTCGCGCACACGCGAAAACGGAGGCGGGCAGCCGGGCTTTTTGCTGCCATTAAAGGGGCCCGTATACCGCCGGCGGTGTTCCCGCGGGAATCTACCGTTGCCTGTTGACACCGGGTTCATGCGGTCGTAGGTTAGTTACATGAGTAATGAACCACTGAACCAATCAAGCGTCCGGGTTCGTTGCGTGTCAAGAAGGGTTGGCCGTCGTGAGCGCCATTGATGATTCACGGCCGATCTTCATGCAGATTGCGGAGCTGATCGAGTCCGAGATCGTCGCCGGCACCATGGCCGAAGAGACCCAGGTGCCCTCGACCAACGAGTTCGCCGCCTATTACCGCATCAACCCGGCCACCGCGGCCAAGGGCGTGAACCTCTTGGTTGAAAGTGGAATCTTGTACAAGAAGAGAGGCATCGGCATGTTCGTCAGCAGTGGCGCCCGCGAGAAATTGCTTCAACTCCGGCGCAACGCCTTCCAAGCCCAATTCATCCAGCCGCTGGCGCGCGAGGCGAGGAAACTCGGCATCGACGCCGACCAGCTCAGCGCCATGATCCGCCAATCTCTCACCACGGATACAGTCGAAGGGAGCGTCAACCGATGAACCAGCCATCATCGTCGGCCATCGAGGTCAGGAACCTGTCCAAGACATTTCGCGATCTCAGGGCGCTGGACGGCGTGACCTTGCGCCTGGAAGCGAACCGCATCTACGGCCTGCTCGGACGCAACGGAGCCGGAAAGACGACCCTGATGTCGATTCTCACCGGCCAGGGGTTCCCGAGTAGCGGGGAGGTGTTGATCCACGGGCACAATCCTTACGAGAACGACCAGACCTTGGCGCGAATCTGCTTCATCCGCGAATCCCAGAAGTACCCCGACGACTTCACGCCCGTCCAGGCATTCAAGGCGGCCGCCCTGTTCTTCGCGAACTGGGACCAGGACCTGGCCGCAGGCCTCGTGGCCGACTTTGCCCTGCCGCTGAAACGGAGGATCAAGAAGCTCTCACGCGGCCAGCTCTCGGCCGTGGGCGTGATCATCGGCATGGCCTCGAGGGCGGAAATCACCGTCTTCGACGAACCGTACCTTGGCCTTGACGCCGTGGCCCGGCAGATCTTCTATGACCGGCTCGTCGAGGACTACGCACACCATCCGCGCACCATTGTGCTCTCCTCCCACCTGATCGACGAGATCGCCAACCTGCTGGAGCACGTCGTGGTGATCGACAAGGGCAGGATCCTGCTCGACGAGGATGCCGAGTCCCTGCGTGGCTCGGCGGTCGCCGTGACGGGGAACCAGGAAGCGGTCGCCGACTTCATCGACGGCTACGAGGTGCTGCACCGCGATTCCCTCGGTTCCCTGGCGTCGGTCACGATCAAGGGGCGGCTCGGGCAGACCCAGCGCGCCATGGCTGCGGAACTCGGACTCGAGCTGTCCCCGGTGCCCCTTCAGCAATTGGTCGTGCGTATAACCATGGCTGCACAGAAGCACGTGAACGGCGAGGAATACCAGGAGGCCCTCAAATGAACCGCGTCATCAAGGTTGCCCGCATGCAGCTGATCAACAAGTGGACCTTCCTCGGGATCCCGCTGGTGATCCTGGTCGTTTCGACCCTTCTAACGTTCGCCATCTGGGCGCTGCTTCCCGCCAGCGCCAGGGAAGGGACTCTGTATTCCGGGTCGGGCCAGGCCGTCATGTGGTATTTCCTGGCCCTGGGCATCCAGTCGCTCACGCTCACGTTCCCGTTTTCGCAGGCCATGAGCGTCTCACGCAGCACGTTCTACCTGGGCACGCTCGGGCTCTTCGCCCTGATCGCCCTGGGATTCTCGATCCTCTACTACGTCCTGGGCCTGGTGGAAACCGCCACCGGGGGGTGGGGATTCAACGGCCAGCTCTTCGCCATGGACTGGATTGCAGGCAACAACGCGCTGGTCCAGATCCTGTTCTACTTCGTGGCAATGGTGCTGCTGTTCATGATCGGCTTCTGGTGCGCCACGGTGTACCTGCGCTGGAAGGCCACCGGCCTGCTGGCCGCTGGCATCGGCTTCGCAGTGTTGCTGCTGGGGATGCTCGCGCTCGTCGCCGTCAACGACGCCTGGCCCCAGGTGGGAAACTGGTTCGCCTCGATGCAGGTGCTGGGCCTGTCGATCGTGCTGGGCCTGGTGTGCGTGGCGCTGGCCGGGGGATCGTACCTGACCCTGCGCCGGGCCACGGCCTAGCCGCAACCACGGAATTGCAACAAACCGACCCCCGGCGGGTCGGCCCGGCCACCTGCGTGGCAGGGCGGGTCCGCCGGGGGTTTTGTGCGCGTTTTCGATGTCATTCACGCCACATGCGGGAGTCTCGGTGCGCAAGCCGTGGGCGATCAACGGTATTCTTTGGTTCGTGGCCCTGGACTTTACATCGATCGACTTTGAAACCGCCAACGGATTCCGTGGCTCCGCCTGCAGCGTCGGACTCAGCCGGGTCCGCAACGGCAAGATCGTTGAGGAAGCCTCTTGGCTGATGCGCCCGCCGGAGGGGTTTGACCACTTCGATGCGCGCAACGTGATGATCCACCGCATCACCGCCGACATGGTCAAGGATGCACCGCGCTTCGGCGAACTGTTCACCCCGATGGCCAACTTCATCGGCACCGACACCCTCGTGGCGCACAACGCCGCCTTCGACCTCGGCGTGATCCGCTCCGCCCTGGAGGTCTCCGAACTTTCCGGCCCCGCATTCGACTACGCCTGCACCGTGAAGATGTCCCGGCGCACCTACGAGCTATCCTCCTACTCGCTGCCATTCGTGGCCGAGGAAGCGGGATCGCCCATGGAAAACCACCACGATGCGCTGGCCGACGCCCGGGCCTGCGCGAACATCATGATCGACATTGCCCGCCGCCAGGAGGCGGACGACGTGGCAGCCGCCGCGCAGGTGCTGAAGGTGAAGATGGGCTTCGCGCCCGCCTACCTGCCGGGCGATGCACTGTCCAAGGCCACTCGGGACGCCCAAGGCTGGGCAGCCAGCGGCAACCCGGTGCCCGTGCAACCCGAGTGGGTTGCATGGCCGCAGGAGGGCGAGGACCGCACCGGGGATCCGCAGGCCGACCCGGCGCACCCGCTCTACGGCGAAATGGTGGTCTTCACCGGCAACCTGCGCATCTCCCGCCAAGTCGCCAAGGACCGGGCCGCCGAGCGCGGCGCCAACACCGCCAGCCGCGTCACCCGCGCCACCACGGTGCTGGTGGTCGGTGACGGCTTTGTGCCCGAGGACCTGTCCACCGGACGACTCACCGGCAAGGCCAAGCGGGTGCTGCGCCTCCAGGAGGCCGGGCAGCCGGTCGCGATCCTGGCGGAGGGCGAATTCCTGCAGTTGATCGACGGCTTCGACGCCGCCTAGCGCCGCCTAGCCAAGCCCGACGCGGCCCGCCCAAGTGGTGCGGCCGCATGCCGGGCGGCGCCCTGTCGCGAGGGCGCCGCGGAACTACTCCCCGACGGTGAGCTTTACCCAGCGGTCGTGCATGGCGTCAAGGATGGGGTCGATCTCCGAGGCCGGTCGGTGGGCCACCGCATCGGTGCCCTGCACCGCGGCCAGCAGCGCCGTGGCGTAGGCGGCGGTCTCCGGATCCGGTTCCTCGCCGAGCAACTCGAAGAGTGCGTCGTACGCAGCCTTCGGCTCGGTGTTGGCCAGCGCGCTGGCCACGTAGGTCGTGGCCCTGAACAGTCCCGCCCCGGCCGTCATGTCCCGTTCGGGGGCCTCGGAATCCGGCGCTTCGTGCCCCTGGTCCGGTTCCCCTGCCTCGGCCATCTCGGGCTTGAATTCGTTGACCAAGGCGGCCCAGCGGCCCAGGGAGCCGGTCCCGGATTCCAGGGCCGCGCGCACCACCAGTGCGGCCGCGGCGGCGGCGCGGTGGGCGGCGGGGGACCCGTGGGTCAGCGCCGCGGCATCGGTGGCGAGCTTGGCCGTGGTGGCCTCGTCGACGCGGGGCAGCAGCGCCATGAACGCCGCGCGGGTGAGCACCCCGGTGGTGTCGGCCTGCGGGAACAGCGGGCGGCCGACCGATGCCATGTCGGCGTTGTCCAGTGCCAGGAGGTTCTGGCTGTCGCCCGGGGCGAAGTCCGGGGCCCCGTCGAAGGCCTCGTCGATCCAGCGCGGCTGCGGCTCGGGGGCGCCGGCCGGGAAGGACTTGTTCACCAGCTTGTACCAACGCAGCGCCGCCAGCCACATGCAGGCGGCCTCGTCGGAGGACACGCCCTCGTTCGCCCATTCCAGGGCCTCGAGCAAACCATCGAGCAGGTACAGGGCAAGGGTCTCGGTCTCGCCGGGATCGGCGCCGTCGCGCGCGTGGGCCGCACCGTCGGCGGCGGCCAGCAGCACGCCGAAGACACGGTCGGAATAATCGGCGGGAAGCGCGTACTGATCAGTTGATTCACTCACCGTGCCAGTCTAGTGGTTTTCCACCTGCGCCAGAGTCGAATACCAACCCGTGGTACCCAATCGCTAGTGTGGTTTCCATGCGTATCCTTCACACCTCCGATTGGCACCTTGGCCGCTCCTTCCACGGGGCCTCGCTGCTTGGGGCCCAACGTGAATTCGTGGACCGGCTCATCGCCACCATCGAGACCGAGAAGGTGGACGTGCTGCTGGTCTCCGGGGACGTGTATGACCGGGCGCTGCCTGGGGTGGACGCGGTGAAATTGTTCGACGAATCCCTGGTCCGGCTGCGCGCCACCGGGGTGCAGATGGTCATCACCAGCGGCAACCACGACTCGGCCCTGCGCCTGGGCTTCGGCTCCGCGCTGCTCGAACACGCCGGGCTGCACCTGCGCACCTCCCTGGCCGACATCGACCGGCCGGCGATCTTCGACGGGGAGGGCTTCGAGGTTGCCGTCTACGGCCTGCCCTACCTGGAACCGCGCATGGTCGCCGAGCCCCTGGGCGTCACCGAACCCGGACACCCTCCGGTCATCCGCGCGGCACTGGACAAGGTGCGCACGGACCTGGCCGCACGGCAGGAAGCGGCAAGCCATCCGGTGCACCCCGTTGTGCTGGCGCACGTCTTTGCCGCCGGTGGTGCCTCCTCGGACTCGGAGCGCGAGCTGAGCATCGGCGGGCTGGACATCGTGCCCACCTCCCACTTCGCAGACTTCACCTACGCGGCCCTGGGCCACTTGCACGGTCGGCAGCAACTGGCCGAACACATCCGCTATTCCGGATCCCCGATCCCGTATTCCTTCTCCGAGGCCGGGCACCGCAAGGGCGCCTGGCTGCTGGACATCGGCCCCGAGGGGCTGGGCGAGGTACGCGGCATCGACTGGCCCGCGGCCAAGGAGCTGCGCATCCTCAAGGGCAAGATCGACGACCTGCTCACCGCCGACCAATACGCCTCGGCGCAGGATGCCTGGTGCCAAGTCACCCTGACGGACACGCACCGTCCCGCCGACGCCATGGAACGCCTGCGCGGGCGCTTCCCCGACACCCTGGTGCTGAACTTCGAACCCGTGGACCGGCCGGTGGACGAACACGATTCCTACGCCGACCGGCTGGCGGCAGCCGCTTCCCCCGTGGAGGTCTGCGCCGGATTCGTCGACCACGTGAGGTTGCGGCCGCTCAACGATGCCGAGAAAGACCTGGTGGCTTCCGTGCTGGTCCAGATGCGCAGCGAGAAGGTGCAGGCATGAGGGTCCATGCACTGCAGATCGAGGCCTTCGGCCCGTTCGCTAAGCGCGCGTCCATCGACTTCGACGCGCTCTCCGAGGCGGGGATCTTCCTGCTCAACGGGGAGACCGGCGCGGGGAAGACCAGCGTGCTCGACGGGATCTGCTACGCGCTCTATGGCTCCCTGCCCGGGGTGCGCCAGGGCAGCAAGTCGCTGCGCAGCGACCACGCGAGCCCCACAGCTGTCCCGGAAGTCATCTGCGAGTTCTCCACCGGAGGCCGGCGCTTCGAGGTCACCCGCTCCCCGGCATGGGAGCGGCCCTCGACGCGAAGCAAGAACGGCTTCACCACCGCGCAGGCCCAATCCCGGCTGCGCGAGCGCATCGACGGGGCGTGGATCGAGAAATCCACCCGCAACGACGAGGTCGGACACGTCCTGGCCGAGATCCTGGGCCTGGACAAGGAGCAATTCACCAAGGTCGCGATGCTGCCCCAGGGTGCCTTCGCCGCGTTCCTGCGCGCCAAGGACAAGGACCGCGAGGACCTGCTGCGTTCGCTCTTCGACACCAGCGAATACGCCATGACCGAGCGGATCCTGGGCGAGCGCCTCAACGCCGCCCGCGCGGAGGCAGAGGACGCCGAACGCGCCCGTGCCACGACCCTCGAAACCCTTCTCAACGACGCAACCTCCACGCTCTACGGGGACGAAGACCCTGAGGCAGACGGTGAATCCGGCGAGGGCCGGACCGGACTCCCGCAGGAGGCCCGTGACCACCTGGACGCGGGGGAAAGCCATGAACTCGGTGAATTGCTGCGCCGGCGCGTGGCGCAGCTGCGTTCCGGGCTCGAGCGGGCACGAACGGGTGCCGATGCCGAACTCACCACCGCGCAGAAAACCCGGACGGCCCTGGAAGACCGGGCCACCAGGCACCGGCAGCTGGCGGAACTGGGGACCCTGCGCACCGCCCACGAAGCCCGCGCCGAGCACATCGCCGACCTCGGGGCGCTGTTGGAGGCCGACGCCCGCGCCGTTGGACTGCTGCCCTACCACCAGCAACTTTCCGACGCCCGGGCCAAGGCGGACGCGGCGCACCACAGGCTCGTCGCCGCGGCTTCCGCGGTGGACACCGGCGAGGCCCACGACTCCCTGATGGCCCAGGACGCGGGAATCGACGCCCTGCTGGAGCTCTCGCGCGCCACCGTTCCCGATCCGCAGGTGCTGGTGGTGCTCGGCGGCCATGCGGCCGAGGCCTCAAAGGCCTCCCGTGCCGCCGCCGCCCTCATCGAGGCGGCGCTGCCGGAGGAAGCCGAACTCGAAGAGGTCCGGCGCGGCATCCTGGCGCTGAAGGCCGAGATTGACACCGGTGCCGCCAAACAGTCAGGACGCGCCGGGCGCATCGGGGAAATCGGGGAAGGACTTGCGGAACTGCGCACCCGGCACGGGGAACTCGCGGCCCTGGCCGAATCCGCTGGCACGCTTGAGGCCGCGGTCCGGAGCGCCACCGAACGCCGCGACGCGGTGCTCGCCCGAACCCGGGCGGAAAAGGCGCAGGCAACCGCACACACCACCTGGAACGCTTCCCGCACGCAAACACTGGAAGCCCGCGAGCGTGTCGCTCAGCTGGTCGCACTGCGCCTGGAACAGTCGGCCGCGGCACTGGCGCAGGAGCTCATCGACGGGGAAGCCTGCCTGGTCTGCGGGTCCACCGCCCATCCGGAACCCGCCTCACTGCCAGAGGGAGAGTTCGTTTCCGCCCAAGACATCGAGGCGGCCCAGGGCTTGTTGGCCCAGGCCGAGAAGGCCGAGGACAAGCACAAGACCGCCCTCGAGAAGGCCAACCAGGTGCTGGACGTCTCGCGCGGCAGGATTGGAGAGCTGGGCGCGGAAGATGCAGCGGCCGAACTCGCAGCGGCGACCGAGGCGCATGCCAAGGCGACGGCCTCCGGCGCCGAGGCCGCCGCCGCGCAGCGGACGCTGCAGCAAGCCGAGACCGAGCTGGAAAATCTGAAGGAAGCCCAGGCGAAGACCGCCACGGAGTTGGAGGTGGCCGCAGCGCGGCAGCAAGCCGAGGAAGCCAGGGCACTGAAACTGGAGGCGCGCCTGGCCAAGCTGGGCAGGGACGGCCAGAGCCTGGCAGAACGCCACGTGATCCTGGGCTCGGCCGCTACCGCGCTGGAAACCTTGTCCGCCGCGCTCCACGCGAGTACGAACGCGGCCGCCAATCTGGAGGCCTCCACCGGGCAGTGGGCGGAAAAACTTGCAGGCATCGGCGTCGCGGACACTGCCGCTTGGAAGGAACTGCTACTGGACGATGCCGGGCGCGCGGCCGAACAGCAAACCGTTCGTTCGCACAACGACGAGGCAGTGCGCATCAAGACGCTCGCCGAGGCTCCGGGCATCGAGCTCGCCCGCACCGAGGCTGCCAACGGCATCGAGACGCCCGGCGAGCATGAACACGCCGCCGCGCACCAGGCCGTGGTCGACACCGCCGCGGCCCGCGACCGGTTGCTGGCCCGCGACGCCGTGCTCACCAGCTACGCCGCGCGGCTGGAGGCGGCGCTCCGGAAGCTCGCCACGCTTGCGATGGAGGCCGGTCCGGTGCTCGAGCGCTACGCCACGCTGAAGTCCATCGCCGAGCTGGCCCGCGGTGCGGGGGAGAACCGGCTGAAGATGACGCTGAGCACCTACGTGCTCGCCGCCCGGCTGGAATCCGTCGCCCTTGCGGCCACGGCGCGCCTGCTGGTGATGACGGGCCAGCGTTACTCGCTGGTCCACGACGACACCCCGAGGGGGAACAACAAGTCGGGCCTGGGCCTGCAGATCCTGGATTCGTGGACCGGGGTCAAGCGCGACACCCAGACCCTCTCGGGCGGGGAGTCCTTCATGGCTTCGCTCTCGCTCGCACTCGGATTGGCGGATGTGATCCAGCAGCAAAGCGGAGGCATCGACATCGAGACCCTCTTCGTCGACGAGGGCTTCGGCTCGCTGGACGGCGAAACCCTGGAACAGGTCATGGACGCACTGGAAATGTTGCGCAGCGGCGGGCGGGTCATTGGGGTGGTTTCACACGTGGCCGAGATGAAGCAGCGCATTGCCACCCGGTTGAACGTCCACAAGGGACGCAACGGCTCGACCGTCTCGCTGCAGATCGGTGTGTGAGCACGGTCCTTGCGGTGCTCGGATAGACTGATTGATGTTTGCACAGGGTTCTGTGTAGCGGGAGGCAGGGACGCTACACGCATGTAAGTGGAGTACCCGGCATCGCCATGACCAACACTGTTCCCAACAAGTCCACTGCCCCTTCGCCCTACGCGGCGCTTCCGCCGCTCGTGGGCTGGGCCTTTTTCCCGCTGGGCTTCTTTGCCCGCCTGCCCCTGGCCATGCTGACCATCGGCTCGATGACCCTGCTGATCGATTCGACTGGCTCCTATGCCGCCGGCGGCATGGCCGCCGCCATGGTGGGTCTCGGCTCGGCAGTGGGTGGCCCTACCATCGGCTATCTCTCCGACCGCCTGGGCCAGCGCCGCGTGCTGCTGCCCGTCGCCGTGCTCCAGACAATCTTCATCACCGCACTGCTGTGGTTCGGCGGTGCCGGAGAGCTGGCGCCGTTGGGTGTCATCGTGCTTCTGGCGGTCCTCGCCGGGGCCTCCGGCCCGCAGGTCGGCCCGTTGGCCCGCGTGCGCTGGATGGCGCTGACCCGGAAGCGGGACACCGGTGGACGCGAACTTTCGGCGGCGCTGAGCTACGAGTCGATGGTCGACGAGCTGGGCTTCGTGCTCGGCCCGGCAGCCGTGGGACTCTTCGCCGCACTGGTCGCCCCCTGGCTCCCGCTGGCCATCGCCGCGGTGCTGACCCTGGTGCTGGTGCCGCTCTTCGCAGTGCACCGCACCGAAAAGGCCGTCGTGCCGGCGGTGAAGAACGCCGTGAAAGTCAGGCTCACCGCGCACCAGCTGACCGGAATCTCCTTCGCGGTCATCGGGATGATCGGCATGGGTACCTTCTTCGGTTCCAGCGCCGCCGGCACCCTGGCATTCGCCGGGGCGTTGGGCAACGCGAACATCGGCGGACTGCTGTACGCGGCGGTCGGGTTCACCTCCGCCATTGCCGCGCTCTCGGTGGCGTTCTGGCCCAGCGGGTGGCCGCAGGCCAGCCGCTGGCTTGCTGCGTCGATCTTCATGGTCCCGGCGGCCCTGGCGCTGCAACTGCCCGGGGAACTGGGCCCGATGATCGCCGCACTGCTGGTGGTGGGCATCCCGGTTGGCCCGGTCCTGGTCACCATCTTCACCCTCGGTGGGGAAATCGCGCCGCGGGCACGCCTCTCCACGGTCATGACCCTGCTGTCCTCCGGCATCGTGGTGGGCACCGCGATCGGCAACTCCCTGGCCGGACTGCTGGCCGATGCGTACGGCTATGCGGGTGCGTATGCAGTGGCCGCAGGCGCGGCCGGACTGCTCCTGCTCGCCGGCATTGCCATGGCGATCCTGCGCGCTGCCCAACGCAGGTCGATGATGCGCGGCACCGGCCCGCGTTCCTAGGACCGGAGCGGTAAACGAAAAAGAGGGTGGTGGTTCGGAAGGAAAATCCTTCCGAACCACCACCCTCCGTCGTGGGCCCCTTGGTGTCAGCCGAGCTCGGCTTCGATGGCGCGGGCAGCGGCCTTCAACCGTTCACCGATGGCGGCAACCTCGTTTTGCCGGGACCCGGTGCTGTAGACGACGGCAACCGCCGCCGGCAGCTGCCCCGGCACCGTGACGGGCGCCGCCACAGAGGACAGACCGGGAATGACCTCGTCGATGCTGGTGGCGTAGCCCAGGGCGCGGGCCTCGGAGGCGATCTTCCGGTACGGTGTCTCGTGGTTCAGCGCCGCCCACTGCTCCTCGGTGAGTGTTGACTGCATGGCAATGCCCGGGGCCCCGTGCCCGAAGGGATGGCGCGAGCCCGGGCGCTGCACCACCGCTGCGTGCACGTGGCGCGGCTCCACCGTGACCAGCGTGGTGCAGTCGGGCTGGTCCCACACGGCAATGAAGGCGCACATCTTCAACTCATTGGCCAGGAGCGTCAGCTCCGGAAGCGCCGCGCTCTGCAGGTCCCGTTGCACGCTGCTTGCCAGCACGGCAAGGCCCGGGGCGCCGTGCACCCGGCCGGACTCGTCGCGGGTGACCAGTCGGTGGGATTCCAGGGTGCGCAGGATCCGGTAGGCGATCGAGCGGTGCACGCCAAGATCCTCGGCGAGCTCGGCAATGGTCATGGGCCCGTTGGCCTCGGCAAGGATCTCCAGCATGCGGATGCCGCGGGAGAGTGTTTGTGATGCCGGTGCGGTGGTGCTGGTGGCGGTCATGGGGGCCGGTGCCGTCCTTCGGTGGGTTGGCGCCGCGTGGCGCTGCCCGTGGGGGTTGTGGGTCAACCCGCGCTGGGTTATGGTGCAAATACTATTCTTTATTGGAACTGCTCGTTCGATATTAGAACATTTGCCGCGTGAATGCGAGGGGCCGGCGGGAATGGGAAGCAGGAGCACGCCATGATCGTCCCGGGCAAGGACGAAATTGCCGAGGGTGGCGTTCCGCGCCGGATCGATGCCTCCACGTTGCCACATTTCCGCGGCAGCCTGGGTCGTTTTGCCACCGGCGTGGCCATTGTGACCTTTGACGGACAAAGCAAGCGCCACGGGATCACGGTGAATTCGTTCACCTCTGTCTCCATGGACCCGCCCCTGGTGCTGGTTTCCATTGCCCGGTCCACGAAGGCCCACGATGAGCTGGCCAACCGGTCGTTCACGGTGAACATCCTCGGCGCCGAGCAGATGGACCTTGCCCTGCATTTCGCCGGCCGCCCGAGCCACGATCCGGTCTGGATCGAGGGGGCCACGGCCCCGCGGCTCGCCGGCGTGCTCGCCTACTTCTCCTGCGCACCGTGGGCCGCCTACGACGGTGGTGACCACACGCTCTATCTGGGCGAGGTCCGCAACTTCAACTACCGCCGCGGCGACGCGCTGGCCTTCGCCAATGGGTCCTTCACCACCATCCCCGAACGCCACCTGGGCGTCGAGGAACTGCTCTAGTCCACCGCCGATCCGGAAGCACCGCCACTACTCAAGAGGGGTCTTGAACATGGGAATCAGAACCGGGGCGCAGTTCCTGGCCAAGCTGGACGCGATGCGTCCGCACCTGGTCATCGACGGGGAGGTGGTCTCCGAAAACCTCACCCGGCACCCGGCCTTCAGGCAGCTGGCGCTCACTTACGCGAAACTCTTTGACATGCAACACGACCCGGCCCACCGGGACGCGCTGACCTACGAATCGCCCACCACCGGGGACCTGGTCAATGCCTCTTTCCTGGTGCCGCGCACGCCGCAGGACCTGGCCCGGCGGCGGGCGGCGACAGCCACCTGGTCCGAGTATTCCAACGGCTTCCTGGGCCGGACCGCCGACTACATGAACGCCGCCCTCACCGCCCTGTCCACCGCCAAGACGTTCTTTGCACAGGGCGACCCGGTCTTCGGGGAGCGCATCGAGGCCTACTACGAATTCGCCCGCGAGAACGACCTCTTGGCCACGCACACCCTGATCCCACCCCAAGTCAACCGTTCGGTCTCCGGCTCCGAGCAGCTCGGCGGCCAGCTCACCGCGCGCATTGTCGAGGAACGGGCAGACGGCATTGTCATCAGCGGTGCCCGGATGCTCGCCACCGTCGCCCCGATCGCCGACGAGCTGCTGGTTTTTCCCTCCACCGTGCTGCGCGGCACCCCCGAGGACGCTCCCTATTCCTTTGCCGTGGCCGTGGCCAACGACGCGCCCGGGTTGCGCTACCTCTGCCGCACCGGGCTGCACAACGGCGGCAACACGCATGACGAGCCGCTGGCAGCCCGCTTCGACGAGATCGACGCGGTGGTGGTGTTCGACGAGGTGTTCATCCCCAATGAGCGCATCTTCATGCTCGGGCGCCCGGAACTCTGCAACGCCTGGTATACCGACACCGGAGCCGGCGCGTTGATGACGCACCAGGTCGTCACCCGCACCGTCGCCAAGTCCGAGTTCTACCTGGGGCTGGCCTCGGAGATCGCCGGAGCCATTGGCATCGACGGCTTTGCGCATATCCAGGAGGATCTGGCGGAGTTGATCCGCAACGTGGAGATCGGCAAGGCGCTGGTGGTCGCGGCCGAGGCGCAGGCGGCCCCCAGCGTTGACGGGGTGCTGTTGCCGCATTGGGAAACGCTGAATGCCGCCCGCAACTGGTATCCGAAGATCTCCCAGCGCTTCCCGGAGATCATCCGGAAGTTCTGCGCTTCGGGCCTCATGGCGCTGCCCGGCGAAGCGGACCTGGAGGTTGCGACGGAGGATATCGCCAAGTACCTGCAGGGCAAGTCCCTGACGGGGTCCGAGCGGATCCGGCTGTTCAAGCTCGCCTACGACGCCTCGATCACCGGATTCTCCGGTCGTCAGGCACTCTATGAATACTTCTTTTTCGGCGATCCCGTGCGCATGGCCGGAGCCATGGTGAACAGTTACGACCGCGAGCCGATGCGCCTGCGAGTGCGCGAATTCCTGGGCCGGGAGGATTGAGGAACCACCGCGGAAACGCCTTCGCCCAAGACGCCGGATTGCCGGCGCATCCGGCGCCGGGCATTCCCCGCGCAAGGGGAGGAACAGCCGAAACCCAAATTGACGTGAGCGGAGTCACGATGATGGGTTACCATGGACAAAGCACTTTACCGTCCGAACGGTCGGTATGATGCCTACACTCGTCCACCGCACCTAGCACCGAACGCAGGAGTTCTCCCATGGCTTCCTCATCCCTCGCGGCAAGCAGCAAACGTTCCGAGGAACGTCGTGTCCTTGCCGGCACATTGGTTGGCACCACCATTGAGTGGTACGACTTCTTCATCTTTGCCCAGCTCACCGCGACCTTGCTGACGCCGCTCTTCCTGCAGCCGTTGAGCGTGTCCAACCCGGGCCTGGGGCAGATCCTCGCCTTCGCAATGATCGGCATTTCCTTCCTCTTCCGTCCGCTGGGCGCTATTGTGGCAGGCCACCTGGGTGACAAGTACGGACGCAAGCGCGTGCTGGTCGCCACCCTGATCCTGATGGGCGCGGCCACCGCGCTGATCGGCCTCCTGCCCACCTACGCCACCATCGGCCTGTGGGCTCCGATCCTGCTGGTGCTCCTGCGCATCATCCAGGGTTTCTCCGCCGGCGGCGAATGGGGCGGCGCGGCATTGATGGCTGTGGAGCACGCCCCGAACAACAAGCGCGGCTTCTTCGGCGCCTTCCCGCAGATCGGTGTCCCGATCGGCATGATCATTGCCACGGGCATGTTGTACCTGCTGCGCACCTCCATGAGCCCGGAACAGTTTGCCGCCTGGGGCTGGCGCGTGCCGTTCCTGCTCTCGGTGGTGCTGATCGTCGTTGGCTACCTGATCCGAAAGGCCGTCGAGGAATCCCCGATCTTCAAGCAGCTCGCACTGCGCAAGGCCTCGGAGCACACCCCGCTGAAGCAGCTCTTCCAGACCAACACCAAGGAAGTCATCCAGGCAGCCTTGATCTTCATCGCCAACAACGCCGCCGGCTACCTGGTCATCGCCTTCTTCATCGCCTACACCACCCGGGTGCTGGAGATGCCGACGGCACCGGTGCTCCTGGCCACCACCATCGGCTCCGTCGGCTGGCTGATCTTCACCCTGGTCGGTGGCTGGCTCTCCGACCACTTGGGACGCCGCAACACCTTCCTGATCGGCTACGGCATCGTCTTCGTCTGGATGATCCCGATGTTCCTTTTGATCGAGACCCGAAGCGTCTTCCTCTACGGTGTTTCGATCTTCATCCTGACGGTCGGCCTGGGGCTGTCCTATGGCCCGCAGTCGGCCATGTACGCCGAAATGTTCCCGGCACACATCCGCTACTCGGGCATCTCGATCGGCTACGCTCTCGGCGCGATCCTCGGCGGTGCCTTTGCATCGACCGTCGCCGAGATCCTTCTTCAGAGGACCGGCTGGTCCGGCTCGATTGCAATCTACATCATGGTGCTCACCCTTATTTCGATGGCGGCAGTCATCTGGGTGGGCGAGACCAAGGGCCGCAACCTGCACGTCGAGGACATCGACCCGGAGCTGCAGGCGGCACACGATGCCAAGCACCGAAGCCAGGAAGCCTAGCAAATAGTCCTCTCGCGCACCTGCGCAGCATGTAGCAAGGGCCGGCCGGTTCCAGTTCCCCGTTGGGGAGCGGGACCGGCCGGCCCCTTTTTGGTCCCGGCGGCAGAAGGCCGCCCGTCCCCGGCTACCTGCGGGGGACCAGTGCCGTGATCTCGTAGTCGGCGATCGAATCGAACCGCGAGTAGAAGGCGCTGACGGAGTGGAACACCCTGGGCGTGATGGCGCAGATGAACTCGTCAACCAGCGGCTCGACTTCCTTGCGGGCCACCGCCGGGGCCACCGGAACCGCGACCACGATACGCCCGGCACCGGCCTCGCGCATCAATTCCACGGCGGCCAACATGGTCGCCCCGCTGGCCATCCCCTCGTCGACGAGGATGACGGTGCGTCCGGAGACCGGCAGGACGACCGGGCTCACGAGCCGGGCACGCAACTCCTCCAGCTCCAGCCGGGCCGCCTTCTCCACCCCGTCCAGGATTTCCTTCTCGAAGCGCAGCTGCGCCGAGTCCCAAACGCCCTCGATGTACTTCAGCGACGTGTGCTCTCCATGGGCGGCCAACGCGGCGAAGGCGATGTCGGTGCGTTCGGGCATCACCAGGCGGCGAACCGCCAGCACATCGAGTTCAAGCTCCAGCCTTGCGGCGACCTCTGCCGCCACCGGGACCCCGCCGCGCAACAGTCCAAGCACCAACGCGTTGGGGTCCTTGGCGTACCGTTGCAGGTCGACCGCCAGGAATTCGCCGGCGGCCGTGCGGTCCGAGAAGCGGGTGGGGGCAATGTGTTCGGGTGTCATGTCACTAAGTCTGCACCCCGGCACGGCGGCTTGGGGAGCAAGCCACGATTTCCCACCTCTTTGCAGGCCAAAAGCCGGTTTTCGGGGCTACCATGTGACCATGAAGCGACCTGGAGCCCTGGTCATGATTGCTGTGATGGCCTTTGCGCTGTCGGCATGTTCGACGGGTCCCGGCGCCGAAGACCCCGAGGCAACCGTGTCCCGGGACGTGGGACCGTACGGTCTTCCCCCGGCAAGCAACACCCCTCCGGCGCAGGGCCCGTCGGCTTCCGCCACCGAGGAAACATCGAGTGCGGAGTCGGAGCGGAGCGACGCCGACGCTGCGGTCATTGGCCAATGGGGCGGGGCCTCAGAGGGGGCTCCGGTGCTGTCGTTCGCGCCCGAGGGCCGGTTCAATGGGCATGACGGGTGCAACACGCTGACCGGCTCGTGGACGGGAGCAGGACAGGCATTCGAACTGCACGAGATGACCATGACATTGATTGGCTGCCCGGGGATTGACACGTGGCTCTCGAGGGCCGCCGCCGTGGAGGTGGATGGCGAGACCCTGAGGGTCACCGACAAGGACGGCAAGGACATCGGAACGTTGCCGCGCCTGAACGTGGCCGGCTGATTAAGGGAAACGGGCTGCGGGCCATGGGCCCAGACCCAGACCCTGCGGTCGATTCCCCCCGCTATTCCACGAGCATCCCGTGCTCCAGATGGATCCGCCGTCCGGCAAACCTGGCGCGCAGCGCCCTGTCGTGGCTGACCACCACGACGGTGCCCCCGAAGGAGTCCAGCGCCAGTTCCAGGTCATCGCCGAGGGCCGGGGACAGGTGGTTGGTGGGTTCGTCCAGCAGGAGCAATTCCGCCGGCCTGGCGAACAACCGCGCCACATCGAGCCTGCGCCGCTGCCCCAGGGACATCTCAGAGATGCGCATGGTCAGTTCCTCCGGCCGGAAAAGTCCCAGGGACAGCAGCTGCCCCAGGTCCTCGGCGAGGTCCCGGCCCGAGCCGAAGCAAAAACCCTGGGCCGCCATCCAGTGCCCGGGCCAGGCGTCGGGTTCCTGGCGCAGGTATCCCACGGGCCGGCCGACGCGGCAAGTGCCGGAGGGGGGAGCCAGGACCCCGGCGATGACGTCCAGCAATGTCGACTTGCCGGCGCCGTTGGGCCCGGTGAGCAGGACCTGTTCACCGGGTGCCAGCAGCAGGTGGTCGATGGCGAGGCGCCCCGGAACGTTCACGCCGACGAGTTCGACCGCAGACGGCGCGACCTCGGCCCCGGAGTCGGCCACGGCCGCCGGACCCGGGGTGAAGCGCAGCGGCTCGAGGGGAAGCTGCGCCTCATGTGCCCGCAACTGCGCCAGGCGCGTCTTCGCCTGGCGCAGCGCGGCGGAGGATCCGTGGGAGCGCTCGCGCGCCCGGAACGCACCGTGGCCGAATCCGGGTTTCTCCGTTTTCCGGGGGATCTTGGCCACCGCGCCTTCGGAGCGATCGGCCATGCGGGCTGCCTGTTCCAGTTTTTCCTGCCATTGTTCCCGGGCCAGGATGATGGCCCGGCGCTGTGCCGCCTTGGCCCGCAGGTAGCCGTCGTAGCCATCGGCATGGCGGGTGGGTACGCCGCGGTCCAGCTCGAGGATCGCATCCGAGACCCGCTTGAGGAACAAGCGGTCGTGCGTGCAGAACACCACGGTTCCGGGATGGGTTGCCAGCCGGTGCTCCAGCCACTCCAGACCGGCGGTGTCAAGGTTGTTGGTGGGTTCGTCGAGCAGCAGCACCTCCGGATTCGCCGCCAGCGTGGCCGCCAGCGCCAACCTGGACCGTTCCCCGCCGGACAGCGTGTCGAAGCGCCTCCCGCCCGCGATGCCGCCGGTGCCCAGCCGGTGCGCCGAGGCGGCCAGGCGCTGCCGTGCCCCCGCGCCGTCCCGGGACTCGTGGAGATCCGCCAGAAGCCCGTATTCCGCCAGTGCCCGGGGAAGCTGGGCCTCGGAGGCAAGAGCCAGCTGCGCGGCGGCAGCCTCGATCCGTGATTCAAGGTCCCTGAGCCAGGCCATGGCATGGTCCAGGAAGTCCGCGACGGTCCATCCCGGTTCGAAGGACGGCTGCTGCGCCAGGTAGCCGAATCCTCCCGCCGCTTGCAGGGTGGTGGTCCCGGCGTCCGGGGCCAGGTCGGCCGCGAGCAGCCGCAGCAGGGTGCTCTTGCCGGCGCCGTTTTCTCCAATAATCCCCAGCCGCTCGCCGGGACGCACCGAGAAGTCCAGGTCGCGGAACACCGGGTGCCCGGGATGGGAGAAGCTGAGGCCGTGAAGGGAAAGTTGGGTTCGCATGGTCGATGTCTCGTGTTTCCGCGCAAGGCCCGGCTGCCGGTGGGCAGGCGTGGCCGCGCTCGCTGTAATCATTAACGGTGGGTCGCGCGGTCCACGGACCCCTGGTGGGCGGACAGACGCGGAACTGCGGCGGACCGAACGCACGTGCGGGTGAGCGCACGGTCGGGCATCACCGGATTACAGGAAGAAAGACAACATGGGCCAAAGATAACAACGGGGACAGGGTGTTGTCGAGGATCATGCCGGGGTTGCCGGGGCTAGGCCCGGCGCTGGCGGATGACACCGTAGGTCCCGGCCACCACCGCGGCGCCCAGGATGGAAGGCACCCAGGTGCGCAGGTTCAGGAATTCGCCGATTCCGGTGCCGAAGGCCATGGCGGCCAGCCAGCCGCCGGCGACGGCACCGAGGGCCCCCAGGAGCAGGGCGGCCGTCCAGCCATGGTGGGCTCGGCCCGGCATGATGTTCTTGAACAGGGCGCCGACAATGAGCCCCAGGACGATCCAACCAAGCAACCCCATCGAGTTCCCCTTCGATGCAGCGGATACCCGGGCCCGCGGCCGGTGGCTCCGGCCGGCGAGTGTGCACCGGTGGGCAACAACCTACGGCGTGTTCGCACCGGAGGCAATGGACATCCAGCGCGGGCAACGGGGTGCCGGCGGGATGCCGGGACCGGCTAGTTGGCCTCCCGGGCGTCGTGGTGCCCGCGCGCCTCGAGCAGCAGCCGTTCCACGGCGTCCTCGTCGACCTGCGAAAAATCCTCGTAGTGGGATCCCACCGCGGAAAACTCCCGCGGTGCCAGCAGGCAAATGACCGAAGAGGCACCGGCCATGGAACGGGCCAGGATGCGCGGCGCGACGGGCACCGCGACGATGACCTCCTGGGCCCCGCACTGAGTCACCACGTCCACGGCGGCATGCATGGTGGCACCGGTGGCCAATCCGTCGTCGCACAACACCACCTTCGCCCCGGTAATGTCGGGCGCGTAATCGGCAAAGCGCCGAGCGAGCCGATCCAGTTCCGCTGAGGCGCGGGATTCCACTTCCTCCAGCACAGCCTTCGCGCGGGAACCGAGTACATGCTGGTGGACGGTGCGCACCATGTAGCGGCCCCGGCACGAGCGGTAGGAGGCGACTGCCCCGAAGGCGACCTCCTCCTGTTGCGGCACTCCCAGCTTGCGCACGGCCAACGCGCCGAGCGGTGCGCCCAGCCTTGCGGCCAGCGCCGCCGCGACGGGGATCCCGCCGCGCAGCAGGCCCAGCACGATGCTCCCGGAACCCATCCCGCGCTTAACCAGGTGCTCACCTAACAGCGCGCCGGCCTGGTCCCTGTCCTGGAACTGCGGTCCTGCTTGCCTGTCCATGTATCCAGTGTGCTCGGGTTTGGGGCGGGAGTGAAGACCCGGGCAACCCGGGTCCGCGGAAGCCTGCCCGGTGACTTCGCCCCGGCCCGGGAGTACCGTGGGATCCACGCTTCACGCCGTCCCGCCCCACCCGGGGCACCAACCGCACGCACGAGGGGAACACCATGTCTAGGCTGATCTACACGTTTCTCGCATCCTTGGACGGCTACATCGCCGATGAGGCCGGGGTATTCGACTGGGCCTATCCGGGGGAGGAGGTGCTTGACTTCATCAACGCCACCGAGCGCGGGGTCGGCACCTACCTGTATGGGCGGACCATGTACGAGATGATGACCGGCTGGGAGAACGACCCTGACCTGGCCGCGGATTCGCCCGGGAACGCCGAGTTCGCCCGGATCTGGCAGGCGGCCGACAAGGTCGTCTTCTCGAGCACGCTGGAGGCCGTGTCCACCAGGCGCACCCGGATCGAGCGCAGCTTCGACCCCGGGCTGGTCCGCTCCCTCAAGTCGTCGGCGGACCTGGACCTGAACATCTCCGGTGCCCGGCTGGCGGCGGAGGCCTGGCGGGCGAACCTGATCGACGAGTGCCAGGTGTATGTCGCACCAATGCTCGTCGGCGGCGGCAAGCGGATGTTCCCCGAGGGCATCCGCCATTCCCTGGAGCTGCTCGACGAGCGGCGCTTCGACAACGGCATGGTCTTCCTGCGCTACTCCGTGGGGCACTGACGCCGGGCCTCACCGTCCTGCGCCCCGAGCCCGGGGCGTCGGCTGGCGCGAGGGAAAAGCCGAAGGGCAGGAAAAACGGAAGGGCCGGTGTCGGTACGCACCATCGGATGATGATGCGCACCGACACCGGCCCGTTTCATGCGCCAGGGCGCATGCGGGTGGAGAAGGCCTAGAGCTGGTGGCCCATCTTGAAGCCGACTTCCTCGCCTGGATCGCCGGTCAGTGCGTCGCCCGGTGCACGGGTGTAGGAGAAGCCGTCGGCGCCGACGGTCACCTCCATCTCCGAGGAGTGGGTGCGCTGGATGACGTCCTGCGGCTTGCCGTCCAGGTCCAGGACCAGGGAGGCCTCGGTGTACCAGGACGGGACAACGGGGTTGCCCCACCAGTCGCGGCGCTGGTTGTCGTGCACGTCCCAGGTGATGACCGGGTTGTCCGGGTCGCCGGTGTAGTAGTCCTGGGTGTAGATCTCGATGCGGTGGTCATCGGGATCCAGGATGTAGAGGTAGAACGCGTTGGAGACGCCGTGGCGTCCCGGGCCCCGCTCGATGCGGTCGGACATGCGCAGCGCGCCCATCTTGTCGCAGATCTGGATGATGTTGTGCTTCTCGTGGGTGGAGAAGGCCACGTGGTGCATGCGCGGGCCGTCGCCGCCGGTCAGGGCGGTGTCGTGCACGGTGCCCTTGCGGTGCATCCAGGCGGCGTAGGTGACGCCCTGGTCGTCCTGGATGTCCTCGGTGACGCGGAAGCCCAGGTCCTCGAGGTACTTCCGTCCCTGCGGGACATCCGGGGTGACCTGGTTGAAGTGGTCAAGGCGGACCAGTTCGCCGGCCGAGTACAGGTCGTAGCGCATGTGCAGGCGTTCGACGTGCTCGGTCTCGAAGAAGAACTCGTAGGGGAAGCCCAAGGGATCCTCGACGCGCACGGAGTCGCCGATGCCGCGCACGAAGCCTTCGGTGCGGCGCTCGGTGCGGCAGCCCAGTTCCTTGTAATACGCCTCGGCGGCGTCAACGTCGGCGTTGGAGCGCACGCGGTAGGAGAATGCGGCAACCGCGGCAATCGGGCCGAGGGTCAGCACCAGGTTGTGGTGGATGAACTCCTCGAAGGAACGCAGGTAGATCTGCTTGTCGTCCTCGTAGGACACGTGCAGGCCGAGCAGGTCCACGTAGAAGGCACGGGACTTGGCCAAATCGGTGACCACGATTTCCATGTACGCGCAGCGCAGGATATCGGGAGCCGGGACGGAGGGCTTGGGGATGACGTTGGACATGATTCGCTCCTTTGCGGAAAAAACTGGAAAAGCGGGGAGGGGGAAGAAGTTAGGCGCCGAACTTGGGGGTGTGGACCTCACCGAGGGTGATGTGCACCGCCTGCTGGTCGGTGTAGAAGTCGATCGAACGGTAGCCGCCCTCGTGGCCCAGGCCCGAGGCCTTCACGCCGCCGAAGGGGGAGCGCAGGTCACGCACGTTGTGGCTGTTGAGCCAGACCATGCCGGCCTCGACGTTCTGCGCGAAGTTGTGCGAGCGCTTGAGGTCGTTGGTCCAGATGTAGGCGGCCAGGCCGTACCGGGTGTTGTTGGCCAGTTCCAGGGCCTCTTCGTCGGTGTCGAAGGGGGTGATTGCCACGACGGGTCCGAAGATCTCTTCCTGGAAGATGCGGGCGTCCGGGGCGACGTCAACGAACACGGTCGGGGCGACGTAGGAGCCGTTTTCCTGGCCCTCGGGCAGGTTTTCCGGGCGTCCGCCGCCGGCCACGATACGGCCCTCGGTCTTGCCGATTTCCACGTAGCTCATGACCTTGTCGTAGTGCTCCGGGTGGACCAGCGCGCCGACCTGGGTTTCGGGATCGTGCGGGTCGCCGACCTTGATGTTCTTGGCGCGGGCGGCATAGGCCTCGACGAACTTCTCGTAGATCGGGCGTTCGACCAGGATGCGGGAACCGGCGGTGCAGCGCTCGCCGTTCAGCGAGAACACGCCGAAGAGGGTCGAGTCGATGGCGGCGTCGAAGTCCGCGTCGGCGAAGACGATGGCGGGGGACTTGCCGCCCAGCTCCATGGACATGCCCTTGAGGTTTTCGGCGCAGTTGCGGAAGATCAGTTGGCCGGTGGAGGACTCGCCGGTGAAGGAGATCAGCGGAACGCGCGGGTGCTTGACCAGTGCGTCGCCTGCTTCCTCGCCGATGCCGTTGACCAGGTTGAACACGCCGTCCGGGAGGCCGGCTTCCTTGAAGATGGTGGCCCACAGCGAGGCGGAGAGCGGGGTGAACTCGGCCGGCTTGAGTACCACGGTGCAACCGGAGGCGATCGAGGGGGCGAGCTTCCAGGACTCAAGCATGAACGGGGTGTTCCACGGGGTGATCAGGCCGGCGACGCCGATCGGCTTGCGGTTCACATAGTTCAGCTGCGATCCGGGGACCTTCAGCGCGGTATCGTGCTGGGCGACGATCAGGTCGGCGAAGAAGCGGAAGTTCTCCGCGGCGCGCTGCGCCTGGCCCCGGGCCTGGGTGATCGGCAGGCCGGTGTCGAAGGTTTCCATCTCGGCCAGGCGGTCTTCCTGGGCGACGACGGCGTCGGCGATCTTGTAGAGGACCTTGGCGCGGGCCCGGGCGCTCATCGTCGGCCACGGGCCGTTCTTGAACGCCTCGGTGGCGGCGGCGACGGCTGCATCGATGTCGGCCTTCTGGCCGGCGGCCGCGGTGGCGTAGGTCTGGTTGGTCACGGGGTCCAGGACCTCGAAGGTTTCCCCGCCGATGGAATCGACGAACTGGCCGCCGATGTAGTGCTGCAGGTGGGTCGGAAGGTTCTCGGGAACGAAGTGCTTGCTCATGAACTGGCTCCTTGCTGGATGGGGTGGGGGCGTCGTATGGAAGATGTGTGTGGCTGCCTAGAGCGGTGAGGCCGGGAGGTTGGCCGCCGCCAGGTAGGCGTTCAGGGTGGTGGTGCGGTGGGCCCGGGCGGCCTGCTCGATCTCGGCCGCGGGGGCCTTGGCCTCGATCAGGTCCAGGAGTCGGGCGTGTTCCCTCACCGATTCCCGGGCGCGGCCCGGGATGTGGGTGAAGGAGGAGGAGCGCATCACCGCCAGGCGGTTCCAGCCGCGGTGCACCAGATCCAGGATGTGCGGATTGGGGCAATTGCGGTAGAGCACCTGGTGGAACTCGTTGTTCAGTTCGGTGAAGCGCGGGGCGTTGAAGTCGACCAGCAACTCGGCCATGGCCTGGTTGATGGCCCGGGCCGCTGCCAGCTGGTCCTCGTCGATGAACGGGGCGCTCAGCGCGGTGGCCGCTCCCTCGATGATGGCCAGGGTCTGCATGGTGTGCAGGTAGAGGGTGGTGTCGGCTGCCGCGACCATGGCCCCGACGTTGCGCTCGAAGGTGACCAGGCCCTCGGCCTCGAGCCGGCGGATGGCCTCGCGCACCGGAACCACCGAACAGCCAAGCTCCGCGGCAATGGTGCCGAGCACCAGCCGGTAGCCGGGGGAGAAGGTTCCCTCGGTGATTTTCTCGTGCAGCAGCCGGTAGGCCGACTCTGATTTGCTGGGGGCCATGTCGGGTCCTAGAATTCCGGTTCGCCGTCGGCGACCCACTGGTTGTACTTGGCCTTCCAATCGGCGTTCATCGGGAACAGGCCCTTGATCTCGGCGCCGTTGGACACGTGCTTGAACACGAAGGTGTCCTGGCGTTCGGACTCGACGACCTCCTCGGCGATCTCGGCGGCCAGGTGCGGCGGGATGACCAGGATGCCGTCGGCGTCGGCGATGACGATGTCCCCGGGGACGATGGTGGTGCCTCCGCAGCCAACGGCCACGTCGGTGTCCCACGGCACGTGCTTGCGCCCGAGGACCGCGGGGTGCGCGCCGTTGTGGAACGTCGGGATGTCCAGGGCGGCAACGGCGTCGAGGTCGCGGACCCCGCCGTCGGTGATAATGGCCTCGGCGCCGCGGACCTGGGTGCGCATCGCCAAGATGTCGCCCAGGGTGCCGGAGCCCTTTTCGCCGCGGGCCTCCATGACCAGGATCTCGCCCGGGCCGATGTCGTCGATGACGCGCTTCTGGGCGTTGTAGCCGCCGCCGTGGGTCTTGAAGAGATCCTCGCGGTTGGGCACGTAGCGCAGCGTGCGGGCGGTGCCGATGACCTTCGTCATGCCCTTGGTGGCCTGCAGTCCGTCGACCGAGACGTTGTTCAGTCCGCGCTTGCGCAGCGCGCCGGAGATCGTCGCGGTGGCCACGGACATGAGCTTGGCCTTGACCTCGTCGGTCAATGCGGCCTTGCCGGTGATCGGGGTCTCGATGCCTGCGTCGGCGGCGGTGCCGAAGGCGTCGATGCGGTCCGCGTCGGTGATCTTGGGCTGGTTGCCGAAGGCCGCGAAGGTTTCGGTGCCTTCCACCACCGTGGTGGCCAGGCGTCCGGTGGACAGGCCCGCGGCCTCGTCGTCGACCTGCACCTCGACCACGTCGCCAGGCACGATCACGGACGATCCGGCCGGGGTCCCGGTGAGGATCACGTCTCCGGCCTTCAGCGTCATCTGCTGGGAGAGGTCGGCGACGATCTGCGCGAAGGAGAAGATCAGTTCCTGCGTGGAAGCGTCCTGGGCGATCTCGCCGTTGACCCAGGTGCGGATGCGCAGGGCGTCGGGGTTGAGGGAGGCCGCCGGGAGCAGCACCGGGCCCATCGGGGTGTAGCCGTCGCCGGACTTGGAGCGGATGTTCGATCCCTTGTCGGCGTACTTCATGTCGTAGACGCCCAGGTCGTTTGAGGCCGTCACGTATCCGACGTGGCCCCAGGCCTGCTCGACCGTAACGCGGCGGGCGTCGGTGCCGATGACCAAGGCGATCTCGCCCTCGAAGGCAAGGAGTTCGGTGCCTGCCGGGCGCTCAACGGTGGAGCCCGTGCTGGCCAGCGAGGAAGACGCCTTCATGAAATACGACGGGAAAGCAGGGGTGCGGCCGCGCTGGGCTGCCCTCGAGGAGTAGGAGAGGTGGACCGCAAGGACCTTGCCGGCCCTGTCAAAGATGGACTGGTCGACCTCGACCAATTCGGTGGCTGTAGCGTCGCTGCTCACGGTTTCCTCCTGTTGTGTATGAAATCGTATACGATCTAGTGTGACCGGGGTCTCCGTGAATGTCAAGGCCTGGGCGCGGGGCGATGGTTCGGATCCACTGGCGTGGGGTTCGCCGGGGCGCGGGCGGGCGGATTAAGCGGCTTCCGTCGCCAGCCGGTAAGCGGGACCGGACGGCGCCGGCCCCCGGCATTTACCGTGCAGCCGGGGTCCGGTCCAAGAGCAGGTCGTACAACTCCCGGTGGGCCCGGGCGATCTCGAGCCGCTGCCGACGGCGCCCTTCCGCATCAAGACCGGGCAGGTCTTCGGCCCGCAATACATCCCGGATCGCGTTCAGGAGTGATTCTTCATCCACGCCGGTCGGTGTGGTCCTGAATCGTGCAACCGAAGGGTCCTGGTCCGCATAATGCCCACAATCGGGCGCGACCACCGGTGTGCCGACATCAAGGGCCGCTTCGAGCCAACCGGAGTGGGTGCCAAAACGGTAGGGCAAGACACAGGCATCCAGCGAGGCCAGGTAGTCGAAGAGTTCCGGTTCGCTGAAGTACTCGTGGGACCGCAGTTCCCAAAGCCCCAGGTTCACGCCGTCGTGCAGCTTCCCGGCCAGCGCGGGCCGGTATTCGTCGCTGGCCGGATCCAGGGGCTGGGAATGGATGTTGACCTGGAGCACCGCGGAGGGGAGCCGGGCCACTGCGCGGGCCAGCGGATCCAGGATGGCGGTGTCCATGTTGGGTCGCAACCCCTTGAGATGCACGCCGATCCGCTTCATCCCACCCTTAAGCCCGGTCGCTGCTTTCTTCCGACGGGCGGCGCGGATCCGGTCCATGGTTCCGAAGTCCACGACGTGGGGGTGCGGCAGCACCTGGGCCTCGGCACCCCAACGGCGACGGATTTCCCGCGCGGCCCCCGCGGTGAGCGTAATCAGCTTATCCGCATGGGGTATCAATACGTCGAGCAATTCAACATGCGCCGCAGGGTCGGGCTGATGCGGGTTGACCAGATCGTGAACCGTGTAAACCAAGGGCTTGCCGAAGTGCCGCAATTCGGCGACCAGCTCTCGCAGGTGGGCCGGGTCCGCGGCGTCGAATCCGAAATGAACATGCATCAGGTCAAAGGAGTCATGGTTGGCGCGTACCCAGTCGGCCGAGAGCATCGCCGGCGGCCACCATCCGGATTGCGCTGATCGCACGCCGTCGACAGGCGGGGGATCGGGCAGGCGGAACACCCCGGCTCCCGACGAATCGACGGCCTCAAGGTGGCGGATATAGATCTGGTCGTGCGGAATTGATGCGACCCTGACCACGGGGTTGGATGGTGTGCCGCTCATGTGTTCCTCCTCGGCGCTGCTGGATGTGTACCGGTTCGGTGCCGGCCGGTGGTGTGTCGACGTAAGCTGGGTGCAACCCGACGGATGGTGTCCGGTGCCTTCGCGGCGCGATGGCCGGCAATCAAGGAGGCAGCGTGGAGGCACGAAATTTTTCGGTACTGGTGATCGCCCACGGGCGGGCCGGACACCTGCGCAACCTGCTGGCAGGTGTGGAGCGCTCGGCCGAGCTTCCCTGCGAAGTGGTGCTCGTCTACATGAATGAGCCGGACCCGGAGCCCGTTTCCTGCACCGTGCCGCTGCGGATCCACCATGTCACCTCGCATCCCGGCGAATCCGGCCTGCCGCTGGCCCGGGCCCGCAACACTGCCGCAAGCGCGGCGGACAGCCCGAATCTGGTGTTCCTGGACGTGGACTGCATTCCTTCGGACACGCTGTTCACCGCACTCCTGGACGCCATTGAGGGGGAACCGGTGCTGGCCATGGCTGAGCCCCGGTACCTTCCGGCCCCGCTTCAGGCGGGCTTCGGAATTGATGATGCCGCGTTGCTTGGCGCCTCCGTCCCCCACCATGCCCGGGCGAACCTGGCAGGGGGCGGGGAGCGCTCCCGCCACGAAATGTTCTGGTCGCTCGGGTTCGCGATCAAGGCCGGGATCTTCTTTCGCATGGGCGGATTCGACGAGGGCTTTACCGGCTATGGTGCCGAGGACACCGATTTCGCCTTCAGGGCGCGCAAGCAGGAAATCCCCATGTGCTTTGTGGCCGAGCCGCTGTTCCACCAGCACCACGGCGTCCACAAGCCGCCGCTGAACCACTTCGAGGCCATCATTGCCAACGCCCGGAACTTCCACGGGCGCTGGGGAACCTGGCCCATGGAAGGCTGGTTGGGCGCATTCGCAGAAATGGGGCTGATTCGGTGGGATCCGGAAGGGAGCCGGATCGATGTGATGAGAAAGCCCGGAGCGGCTGAAGTTGAGGCGACCCGCAGCAACGACCCCTACTAAGGCGCGGTTCATGCCACTGCCGCTTTCAGGCAGGCGGCAAGCATCGCCTCCAATGCGTCGGCGAAGCTTGCTGGGCTGACAAACAGGGCATCGGCCAGGGCACCTTGGGTCGTGCCGACGGCGCGTTCCAGCAGGGACGGCCAGTCTGCGGGTTCCTCCCACGATCCAAGCATCGGGATTCCCGCGACGCCTTCGAGGGCTCGGGCAAAGTGGAGTTGCTCGTCATGAGGCCTTTCCTCCGGGACCAGCATGACCGGTCGCCCAGAGGCAGCAGCTGCTGCAACGGCGTTGTGGCCCGCTGAGCTGATGACGAGGTCGGCCGCGGCCATCGCGCGGCCGGGGTCGGGCACCACGCCGTGCAGCAGCAGGTTTTCCGGCAGCCTCGTCCCGTCCTCTTCCACCGCCCCGGCGACCTCCCATAGCCATTCGGGTGAGGCCGCGGCCGCCGCGGCCAACCGCCGTGCCGGAATCGCGGAGGCAAGTGAGGTCTGCACCAGCACTCGACGGCGGCCCGATGGCGCTGCAGGGGGGTCGCTCGGCGCAGGCAGGGACCCGGGCACACCCAGATAGTGGCTCTTGTTGCCGAACGCCGCCAGATGGGAGGGATCCTCGAGTGTTGCGGGAAAATAGCCGAAGATGGCATCGGCGACCTCGTAGGCCAGTTCGTGTGCCCGGTCCCGGCGCTCCCCGGGCATGCGGCGGAAGGCGACGGGATAGCCGCTGAGGCGGGCAAACAATGCCACCTCCACGGATACATCGACCATGACAACATCCGGGACAAACCGTGCCCACGCCCGGTTCAGCATGGCAAAGCGCTCTTGGATGCCAGGGCCGACCGGGGCATAGTGCAGCGGGTCTCCGGCCCGCATCTTGCCGGGGTGTTGCAGGGGCCCGGCGTCGGCCGGCAAGGCGACGTAGTCCAGTTCACCGAAGAGCAGGTCGCGGCGGCGTTCCCCGGTGCTGGCCACCTGCAAATCCACTCCCTCCAGCTCCGCCAGCCGCTGTGCATGGCGCAAATGTCCGGTGCCGTGGTGGTGGGCGTAGTAGGAGACCCTGTAGTTCACGAATACCGTCCCAAAGCGCGGTGCGGCACGGGTGCAACCGAACGCAAATGCCCTTCATAGGCATCGATCATGGAATCCAGCGAGAAGGTGCGGGCGCTGTCCCGCACCTTCGTCCGCTCCAGGTCCTTGGCCAGGATGACAGCCCTTGCAAGCGCCTCGGCGTCATGGCCCGTGGCCAAGACCCCGGAGTCTGCGGTGATGATTTCGGCCATCGCCCCGGAGGGCAGCGCTGCCACCGGGGTGCCGCATGCGATCGCCTCCAGGGTGGTGAGCCCAAAGGGTTCTTCCCACAAAGGCGAGGAGATGAACACCTGGGCCGTGGCAACCATGGTGCTCAGGTCCCGTTGGTCAAGGTGCCCGAGGTAGGTGATGTCCGCATCCAGTTCCGGTTCAATCAAGGCGGTGAAGTAGTCCCGGTCCTGCACCGGCCCTGCGATCCTCAGCTTCATGTTGGCTGCCCGGGCGGCCGCTATGGCCAGATGGGTTCCCTTTTCCGGGGTGATGCGCCCGGTCCAGGCCGCGGTGCCCGGAATCGACTCCGCGTCGGAGTGCCAGGTCTCCAAGGCGATGCCGTTGTGGACCACGTCGATCTCCGGCAGCCACCGGCGCCACGCCCGGGCGTTCGCGTGTGAGACAGTGACGTGGCGGTGCATCGGGTCCGGTGTCCACCCCGGGGTGCCAAAGATTCCTGCCAGTCTCGGCAAGACCGGGGTATGCAGGACATGCAAGGTCGGTATTGCGGCCAGTTCCCTGTGGGGTATGGGACTGAGCGAATTGTTCAGGACGACGTCGAAGCGTCCCGCACGGATCTGTCCGGTGGCCTGCGCCATGGCGCCGTCCAGCATCAGGTGTTGCCGGTTTCGCCCGTCGCTTTCAGGATAGCCCTCCACGATGTAGGAGCGAGCCAGCACGGATTCGACACGGCAGGTTGCCTCGCTGCCCGTCTTGGCAAAGAGCGTGACCTGGTGGCCTCGGTCGGTGAGGCCCCCAACCAGGTGTGCGGTGTGCGATTCCATGCCGCCGGCAAAGGGCGGGACGATCGCATGGTGCAGGTGCGCCAGGACTGCGATCCGCAAAGGGTCGCCTGCTGGGCGGGTATCGAGAATCATTTACGCATCCGCATTGAAAGCTGTCTCCTTCGTTGAGGCACCGGCCGGTGGATCACGTCCACACAGGGCATCGTGGAATCGTGGTGTTCCGTCAGGATATGGTCACGAGTCGGGACTCGGATAGCTTTTCGCAACCCGTCGGAGGAGACCACGGACGCGTCGTGGGTGGCCCGGCGGTTCGTATCGGACGGTGACTTGGCAGCAGGACTGCGCGCTTGGCCACGTGCCAACCATTCGAATCGCTTGGAGGCAACCCAACCCCAGGGCGACAGTCGAAGCGGGAAGGACCCTTGTCACCATGGCAGTACGTGCAGATTCCTTGGCACGGCCCCACAAGGACAGTAGCGTGGGGAACGCGACGTTGGGTTGGAAGCTGCGGGCACATGGCCGGGGGAAATCGGTCGGAACGGACCTCCGGTCCGGAACGTAAGTCGCCCACATCGCCACCAGGCACGTGAAATCCCGAAGCTACGAAGGAGGCACCACATGTCAACGACACCACGGAATCCAGGCTCCGGGCCCGAGGACGAATACCCCGAGGACGCCTCGGGTCTAGGCACCGATGGGTTGTCCGAGTTGGACTCCCTCGACGGGCCCGAAGACCCCGGCACCGTCGACCCGTTTCAGGACCCCGACTACCTGGCCGAGCAATTGCTGGGAGCTGACGATGTCCAGCCGGGGACCGGAGACACCGCAGCCCGTGACGTGTCCTCCGAAGGACAGGACGGAACCCGCGCGGCCCAGCCGGACGCCGGTGACCTAGAAGCGGACGGCTCCGGATCCGACGCGTCGTCGGGGGACGAAGACCGCTTCGACGCAGGGTAGCCCGATGTCCACGCAGTCGGCCCGCAAGACCATCGTCGGCCTGATAGCTGACACCGGAATGCCGCTGTCCCTGGCCGTGTCGCTGAAGGACTCGCTGCCCGCGCAGTTGGTATCGGACCTGGACAACGGTGCGGGCTGGGAGGTGGAAGTCGCCGAATTCTCGCTTCCCTTGGCCGGTAACGGCGAGGTTGAACTCAATGCCCACTCGCGCCAATTGCGCGAAGCGGGCGGTTGGGACTACTTGGTGTACCTGACGGACTTGCCACAGTATGAAAGGGGCGAACCCCTGACATCCAGCGTCAACGCCGGCTCCGGATCCGCCATTGTGGTCTTGCCCGCATTGGGGATAGTCCGAAAGAAACGACTGCAGCGTGCCGTGGTCCAAGCACTGGCGGCCCTGCATGGGGTCGGGGATCCCTACTTGCGGGACGACGGGCGGGTATTGCCGGCCGTGGACCCCTTTTCCCTTGAGCGTAGGATCGAGGCCGCCAAGACGGACGACGATGCCTTCGAAACCGTCAAGGGCATAATGGGCAGGTTGCTGCTGCTCATCGGCATGGTGCGCAGCAACCGACCGTGGAGGCTGGTGCCCAGCCTTTCCTCGGCGATGGCCGCGGCCTTGGCTACGGGTGCATTTGGCGTTTTCTACACCAACATCTGGACCATGGCGGACTACCTCCCACCCCAGCGCCTTGCCATCATCAGCCTGCTTTCCGTTGTGGTGATGGGTTCGTGGCTGGTGTTGCACAACAGGCTCTGGGAACGACCCGTCGGGAATCGCCACCGTGAGAAGCGTGTCATTTACAACCTGGCGACATTGATGACCATTGCCTCGGCGATTCTCCTGATGTACCTGGTCTTGTTTGCCATCATCCTCACCGGCGCGCTGATCATCATCGATGCCCGCTTCCTGGCCATGGAATTGGGCCATGAGGTGGGGTTCGGGGAGTACCTGAATTTGTCGTGGCTTTCGGCATCCCTGGGCACCATTGCCGGAGCCGTCGGATCGAGCTTGGACAACGAGGAATCCGTGCGGAAGGCGACCTTCAGCCAGCGCGAGTACGAGCGCCGGCAAATCACCTTGGACAAGGCCACGGACAGCGAGAACTGACGAGGCCGAACGAGGCCAAACAGAAGCAGACAACGAAGGAGAAAAAATGAAACTGGTCACCAAGGCCCTGGCAATCGGCATCTCGATCATTGCCGGACTGGTCGCGGCAAAGATCTCCGGCGCCATCTGGAAAGGGGCCACCGGCGAGCAGCCGCCGAACGTCACCAACCCCGAGGCCCAGCAACGGGCAAAGATCGGCAAGGTACTCGCCTTCGCTGTCTTCTCCGGCGCCAGCGCATCAATCATCCAGGCCGTCACCAAACGCTGGACCCAGAAACTCGTGGAAAAAAAGCGCACCCTCTAGACCACGCAAAAAGAGACAAGGAGATCGACCATGGAACGACACGAAAATGATCGGCACGACGTGACCGGGCAGCCGCAGGAATCGGACGAGGACGAAATGCCCGACGCCGGTGAAGTTGATCGGCCTTCGACGGAAGAAGAGATCCAACCGGGGATCAACCAGGATCTGGGCGCGTCGGAGGCTTCCTCCGAGACGCAGGAGGAAGCCTCCGGTTCCGACAAAGAGTAGGGAATCGACCGAAACGAACGCCCCTGCGTACATGGTGGCCGGAAGCCGGGCCTGCCTCCACGAGGACCATCGCCCTGCCATGGCCAAGCGTGTGCGCATTCATTGAACCCCCAGGGGGTTTGCCCTAGCGTGAACCGTACGAGCATCAAAGTCCACGACGACAGGAGGATTTCCCATGGATGAGCGTGAACCCAATATTCCCGATTCCGAGGCCCAGCTTTCTCTGGACAACCCGGTGGAACGGCACCCCCGGATCTCACCGCCCAAACAGGACCAACCCGAACCCGGCCTTGATGCAAAGCTGGAACCGTTGGCGGACCACGGTGAGGAGTCCTACGTCGGAACCGGGAGGCTCAAGGGTCGCAAGGCACTGGTCACGGGCGGGGACTCCGGTATCGGTGCGGCAGTGGCCATCGCCTTCGCCAGGGAAGGTGCGGATGTCGCCATTGCCTACCTGCCGGCCGAAGCCGAAGACGCGCGCAAGATCATCGCGGTGATCGAGGCGGAAGGAAGGATTGGCATTGGACTTGCCGGGGACCTGCTCGATGCCCAATATCGCAACTCGCTAGCCGACGAGGCTGCTGAGAAACTGGGCGGATTGGACATTCTGGTGAACAATGCAGGCAAGCAAATTGCCATCGAGAACCTTGAAGACCTGGACGACGAGCAGGTCATGCAGACTTTCCAAGTCAATATCCTGGCCATGTTCACCGTCACCCGCGCAGCCCTCAAGCACCTCCCGGCCGGTGCAAGTATCATCAACACGACCTCGGTCCAGGCCTACGACCCGTCACCCACGCTGTTGGACTACGCCTCGACGAAGGCGGCGATCAACGCGTTCACCAAGGGGCTGGCAGTGCAACTGGCACCTCGCGGCATCCGCGTGAACGCCGTGGCCCCTGGTCCCATTTGGACGCCGTTGCAGGTCTCCGACGGCCAGCCGAAGGATGCCTTGCCGAAGTTCGGTCACAACGTACCGCTCGGCCGGGCGGGGCAACCCGTCGAGCTGGCCCCGGCCTACGTCTTCCTGGCGTCTGCCGAATCCAGCTACGTGGTCGGGGAAACGCTGAACGTCAACGGCGGCAAGTCGACTCCCTGAGCCCGTTCTCCGGGCGGGCAAACCAAGAGGAGAGTGCACGATGGATAAACACGGCCTTCCCGCGGGAGGGGAGCCAGAAGCCGAAAAGCACGGGAGCGAAGTCGAAGCTGATCCGTTGAACCTTCAGCCGGACGATCCCGAATGGTCCGATATCCCCGATGAGCCCGACGCTCACGCCGGAAAGGCAACGGCCCGACCCACAGAGGCCGAAATCGACATCGAAAGACAGGAAAATACCGCGATGGGCAACAAACCAGCCTTCGACCCAAAGAACGAACCGGCGCCGGAGCCAGACGACTCAGCCGTGTCTGAAACCGTTGAACCCGGGGCCACATCCAATCCCGATCCGGTCAAGCAAAAAATCACAGGCCTGGAACCAGGAGGCGGAGTCCCTCCTGGCGAGACGCCCCCGGGTGAGGGAGCGATGAGCCAGGACCAGGGGCACGAAGAGTAGCCTCGCAATGCGCGCAACAGCGCGTGCCCTTTGGACGTTGATTTGTCCTCGAACGGAGCCCGGGCTCCGGTCGAGGACAAATTCGTGCAGGGAAGCGAATTGGATCTTGCCATCATGGTGAAGTGTCCCAAGGTCCGTGCCCGCGAAATATGAGCCGGCCAATTCTTGTGTGCCGGGCACACAAGAATTGGCCGGTGGCCTGGCACTGGCAGGCTGCTGCCGGGTGCGCGGCTTTCGGAGGCGCAACAGGGGACCTAAGGCGTCGAACGGGTGGACTGGAGCACCCCCGGTGGCGGAGTCGCCGGGGGAGGCGTTGTCCTGGCCCGTTTCCTGTTTCCGCAGGTCACTCCCACAGATTGGTGCCGTCAACTCCGCGGGAGCATACGGCGCATGAGAAGCTATGTTTCGAATCGGTAGCCCATACCTGGTGCTGTCAGGAGATGCCGGGGGTTTGCAGGATCTTCCTCGAGTTTCCGTCTGAGCTGTCCCACGTAGATGCGCAGGTAGTGGGTTTCCTTTTCGTAGAGCGGCCCCCAGACCTCGCTGAGGATCTGTTGCTGGGACACCAGCCTTCCCCGGTTTTCGACGAGTAATTGCAGCACGCCCCATTCACGCGGAGTGAGACGGATTCGGTGACCTGCACGGGAGACGGTCGCAGCCATCAAGTCGATCTCCAGATCGCCCGCTTCCACCGTCCCGGCCTCACGGACGGGCCAGGAACGCCGCTCGACGGCGCGGAGCCTGGCCAAGAGCTCATCCAGGCCGAAAGGCTTGGTGACGTAGTCATCGGCCCCGGCATCGAGGGCTTCGACTTTGTCCGAGGAGCCATGGCGGGCCGAGAGTACGATAATGGGCAGTTCCGTCCAGGCGCGCAGCCTGCGGATGACCTCGGTGCCGTCCATGTCCGGCAGCCCGAGGTCGAGCACGAGTACGTCCGGGGGCTGGGAAGCAGCTGCCCGTAGCGCTTTGGCGCCGTCGGGTGCAGTCGTGACGGCATAGCCTTCGGCCTCAAGATTGATCTGCAGGGCGCGGACGAGCTGGGGTTCATCGTCTACCAGCAGGACATTTTTCATTCGTCGTCCTTGAACGATGCCAGGCCGGTGTAAAGCGGCAGCCTGATGGACATGGTGAGGCCGCCCCCGGGCGTTGGCTCGGCCACGAGTTGACCCTCCATGGCCTCGATAAAGCCCTTGGCCACCGCCAGTCCAAGGCCGATGCCTGCATCGGGGGACGCGTCGTCGAGTCGCTGAAAAGGCTGGAACATTGCCACGACCTGGTCCGCGGGCACGCCGTCACCATGGTCCACGACGCGCAGTTCACCAAAGGGACGGCCGTCAGGCCAGACATGCAGACTGCCGCCGGCCGTGGCGCGCACCACAATATCGGTCCCGGACGCGTACTTCACGGCGTTTTCCACGAGGTTGGCCAATGCCCGCTCAAGCAACCCGCGATCCGCGTCCACCGGTGGCAAGTTGGGGGCCAGTTCCGCACGCACGGCCCCGTCCGGCACCCCGGCAAGCGCTTCGGGAACAACTTCGAGCCACGTGACGGGTTCGTGCAGCACCTGGACGCTGTCGCTGGAAAGCCGCGACATGTCCAATAGGTTCCCCACGAGCCCCTTGAGGCGGTCGGTGAAGCTCTGAACCGCGTCCAGCATCTCTTCCTGCTGCTCCACGCTGGTCTTGGACCGCTGACGGCGCAGCGCGGTCAGGGCGAGTTCGATACCGGCCAGAGGGGTTCGCAGGTCATGGGAAACGGCCCGCAGGATCGAGGTCTTGACCCGGTTTCCTTCGATGAGCTTGATCGAATCGCGTAGCCGAAGGATGAGCCGCTCACGCTCCAACAACGCCGCAAGATGTGCCTCATAGGCGTTTAGCAGGCGCCGATCACCGCCGGTCGGCGCCGATTGGTTCAGCCCGACTGCCAACCCGGGACGAGGTCGGTCAAGGGTGGTGGCGGCGTCCGGACACTGCGGCGCGTCCGGACCGGCCGAGGCACGCAGTCGCCACAAGCCGTCATCAACGCCTTCGAAGACGCTGACCCCGTTGAGCTGGAACTGCCCGCGCAACTGGTCGAGGAACTCCTCCGAACTTTGGTCGCCCGCCAGGGAGGTGCGGGCCAACTCGCTCAGCGTGGCTGCCTCTGCGCTGGAGAGGGCTGCTGCCCGGGACCGGCGGGCGGAGAGCCCCACGACCAGGGCCACGGTAATCCCGACCCCCAGATAGACCAACAAGACGAAAAAGTCCTGGGGGTCGTTGACAGTCAAGGTTCCCACCGGATGGGTCACGAAATAGTTCAGGAACAAGGCGTCCAGCACCGCCGCAAGCACCGCCGGCCCCAGGCCTCCGAGAAAAGCCACGACTATCACCGAGCACAGCCGTGCCAGGGCATGGGTGGCCAGGTTCAACTCGTCGAACGGAGAGAGCAGGAAGGTCATTGCCGCCGGCAGGACAAGCGCTAGAAGATAACCCGACAAGGTGCGCATCGGGTCCTTCCCGGAGGCGGCGGGACCCGCCTTCCCGATGCTTCTGCCGCGGATCATCCACCCATTATGCCCGACGGCCACGAATCTTTACGGGACCCTTACGCCAAACCTCGCCCGGCGTCCATCGGCCGGAGGTAACGTCGAATGGTGTTGTTGCGTGCCTCGAAAAAACCGGTCCCGAAGCGGGGCAACCCTTGGGCGCCGGCCCGCTGGGTCGGACTCCTGAAACGGGTGGTGCTGCACCCGGTACGCATTGTTCCCCTCGCCTACCTCTGCATGATTTCGATCGGCACACTCCTGCTGATGCTTCCCGCAGCACGCACCGAGGACGCCGGTGGAGGGTTCATGCCGGCGTTGTTCACCGCCGTCTCGGCGGTGTGCGTGACGGGACTGGTCACCGTGGACACTCCAACATTCTGGACGCCCTTCGGGCACACCGTCATCCTCGGACTCATCCAGGCCGGCGGATTCGGCATCATGTCGCTCGGAACACTCCTGGCACTGATGCTTCGGAAGAAGATCGGCCTGCACGGACAACTCGTTGCACAGTCTGAAACCCATACCCTCAATCTGGGCGACGTGCGGGGTGTGCTTTTCCGGGTGGCCCGGATCATGCTCCTCTTCGAGGGCGCCACGGCCATCTTCCTCGCAGGCAGGTACTGGATCGCCTACCAGGAGAATCCCCTCGAGGCCCTGTGGCACGGCGTCTTCCATGCGGTCTCGGCCTTTAACAACGCAGGCTTCGCCTTGTACAGTGACAACCTCATCGGCTTCGCGCAGGACCCTTGGATCATCATCCCGATCTGTCTGGCCCTGATTTCCGGCGGCCTGGGGTTCCCCGTGCTCATCGAGCTCAGGCGGCAGGGATTCAGGTTTGGGTCGTGGACCGTCCACGCCCGTCTGACCATCTATGGCACTATCGCTCTCCTGTTCCTCGGAACACTCATGTTTGCCGCCGTCGAATGGAACCGACAGGAAACCCTGGGCGGATTTACCCCGGGAGGCAAGTTGCTCGCTGCGCTGGCCGGTGGGGTGTTCCCCCGAACTGCCGGCTTCAATAGCATCGACTACGCCGCCGCCGCGTCCGAAACGCTTTTCATCACCGACATCCTGATGTTCATCGGCGGCGGCAGCGCGGGCACGGCCGGCGGCATCAAGATCGCCACGTTCCTCGTGCTGGGCTACTCCATCTGGAACGAGGTTCGCGGCAACGGGCAGGTGAACATCGCCCACCGCAGCATCTCTTCCTCGGTGCAGCGCCAGGCCCTCACCGTCGCACTGCTCGGTGTCGCCGCGGTCATCATTGGAACGCTCCTGCTGCTCACTTTTACGGACCACACTCTGGAAAAGACGCTGTTCGAAGCGACCTCTGCCTTCGGAACCGTCGGCCTGAGCGCCGGTATCACCGCGGGCCTGCCGACGAATGCCCAATTGGTACTGATCGTCCTGATGTTCCTCGGCCGGATCGGCACGGTCACCGTGAGCACCGCGCTGGCTCTCTCCCTCCGGCCCAGGCTCTTCCGGCTACCGGAAGAGCGGCCCATCATCGGCTGACCCAGCGGGCTGCGGCTGACTTTCCGGGGAGCCCGCCGGCTCATCTCCGGTGCAGCCGCGCCAGCGGCAGCGCGCCCCGGTGGAGGACCCGTGGTGCAGCACCGGCGGGGATCAGGCCTCCAGGAAAGCGACAGCAGCGTTCTTGAACTCGCGGCTGGTCACCGCGTTGGCGTGGTCGCGGCCGGTGAGCCAGAGGATCGACTTCTCGGTGTCGCGGGTGGCGAGCAACTCGGTGAGCCGCGGCATGGTGGTGGCCAGCGAGTCGCCGTCTCCGGCAACCAGCAGCGTGGGCATGGTGGGAATCATTTGTTCGGGGGAGAAGGGCTCGGTCTTAATGGCCTGGATCATGCTCATGAGCGAGAACATGTCGTTGGATTCCACGGTTTGGGCCATGCGCAGCAAGTCCGCCGTAGATTCGTCGGCGATCGAGGTGCCGTCGGCCAAATAGAGTTGGGCGGCGTTCAGGTCAAAGGAGGCCAGCGGGTCGATGCTGGCCGGACCGCCAAGCACCAGCCGGTTCACCAGTTGCGGCTGGGTGCCGCCGAATTCCCATGCCAGGCGGGCGCCGAGGGAATAGCCGACCAGATCGACGCCGCTGAGTGCGTCGCTTGGCGAGAGCGTGGTGACCCCGTGGTCCATCAGTAGCTGCAGCAGGTCCGCGCGCATCCGGCTGGGCGTGTAGGCGTCCAGGTCCTCGGGAGCCGGGGAGGTGCCGTGGCCGGGCAGGTCCACTGCCAGCACCTTGCGTCCGGCCTCGGTGAGGCTGCGGATCCATCCGGACTTCACCCAGTTCAGGACGCTGGAGGAGGCAAAGCCGTGCAGCAGGACCACCGGTCGCAGCGTCGTGGAGGAGCCGGGCTCGTAGACGGTCAGGCCCAGGGCGTTGGCGGTGCCTTCGACAAGGTGCTCGTGTGTGGATTCCATGAGGCAGATCCTTCCAGAATAGTGGTGGCTTGGCGAGTTGCTTCGACGCTCCGGAGGTGAGCGGGGCCGGCACCCGCCGCTCCATGTGGAGCACCTGCTACAGCGCCAGGAGTCCTTTGGCGTTCCGTGCCGCGATAGAGGTGCCCGAAAAACCCTTCAGCCAGGCGCGCAGTTCGGCGGACTCCGGCGGGACATGCGCACGGATGCATTCCTCCAGATACACGCCCAGGAGCTTGCCGACACCATGCTGGGCACGTTCCAAGCGGGGCAGCAAATGGGCCAGCACCTCCCGGGTCGCGGTGGCCGCGGAGCCGGAGATGCCGGCGGCATCTGCCAACGACGCGGCCCAGCGAGAAAGGACGCATGCCCGGGCACAGTGCGCCAGGGCTGCGGCAAACGGTTCGGCTCCCATTCGCTCCGGAATCGCCAGCGCGAACAGCTCGGAGGCACGGATACGGACCTCGGCTCGCTGGGCGGCCAGGCCCAAGGCCAGGAGTTCGGCGGTCGGCCCCTCCCACCGTCCGGCATGCACTTCCAGTGCGGCCAGGACAGCATCCTCCACCTCGGGGTCCGGCGTCTCCATCGCGCGATTCAACCAGGAGATGGACGCGGCGGCCAGCGAGAGGGTGCTGGGCGGGAATGCCATCGCGCTTTGGCGGATTTCCAGTGCGGAAGCAACCTGGAAGGCATCGGCGGCGGACGGAATGATGCTGGGGAACTCCGCCGACGCCCGGCCTTGGGGACCTGCGTCGGCCTTGACCTTCCACCAGGTGTAGCTCCGCAGCTTCCCGCCATCCTTGAACGTTGAGGTCTCGGATTTCCAGCGGAGGCAGAGTGTGGCGGGATGCCCCTGTCCCGCAACTGCCAGTCCCGCCTCCAGCAGGTGGCCGTCAATGGCAAAGGGCGCGCGGGCCCGTGCGGCGGCCACCCACCAGGCTGCGTCGTTGATTGCCGCCGGCGGGCCGCCCAATGCGTACGCAATGGCGTTGCCGGCCTCCGTGCCCGCGGGGCGGACATCGGCCTTTTGCAGTTGTTCGAGTGCGGCGGGACGATTCTCTGGTGCCAGGCGCAGCAATGCGGCCAGGGTATCGAAACGAAGGGGATCCCTGCCTGCCGCGTCGTTGGCCAGGAAACGGGCCACCAGTGCGGCGGGCTCGATCCAGCCGCATGTTGCGGTGGGCGTCGCCAGCAGTACCCGGTGCTCCGCGCGTTCCTGCAGGATCTCTATGACTTCCCGCACCCGTTTGTACAGCACCGGAACGATCGAGCGGTCTTCGGGCCACGAAACCTTCGACTCCTGGTCTTGCCCCGAGCGCCGCGCGCGCGTCGGCGGCCTGAACCTGAAGTCCGGATCGGCACCGGCAAAGATCAGTTCCGCCACCACGTTTTCGTTGTTCCCGCCGAGTTTGGCCGCGCGCCGGGCCAGCGGGCGCAACAGCTCGCATGCATCCCGGGAGGCCAGCCGGGACAGCGCCAATTCGAAGGCAACCGGGTCGCCCGGATTTTCCAGGAGCATCGCCAGGTGCTCCTGCATCTCGGACTCGGCCCAGTCGGGGACCGGAACGGGGTGCGGCCACGGCGGTTGCCGCTGCACCTCGGCAATGGTCGTTCCCGCCGGGGAGGCGAGGGTAGCCGGGGATCCGGAGGAAGCGGCCCGGGGCAGGCGTGCTGCGAACTCGATGGACACGGCGGGCGACAAACCCGGCGACCCGGCACGCAGCAGGTCATCCCGGCCGAAATCCGCCAGCAAGGCGGTGGCCGCCCGCTGCACGTCGTGGTGTGGGTGGTCCATCCCCGCTTGGGCGGCGGCAAAAAGCCCGGTCCCGGCAATCCCTGCAGCGTTGCCGGCCATGGACCGAAGAATGGCCAGGACCTTCAGCGCCGAGGTCTTGGGGGCGGCCAGGGCGGGCGCGGCATGGCGGATGAACCCCTCGGAATCAAGCGTTCCCGCCCGGTGCAACAGTTGTGCCTGCCGCACCGCCAGTGCCGTGGTGGCGGAATTGTTCGAGGCCAGCAGGCGGAGCAGCTCGCCCTGGTTGTTCCGGGCCTCGGCGGCGTCGGGCGCCAGGGCGTCATGCAGCCTGGAAAACCAGCCGGCGCGGTAGGCGGAGAAATCCCGGTTCAACGCCTCGAGGCAGCTGCGCAGCACGCGAGATCGCTCGAGGGTTCCCTCGGCAACCAGCGCCAGGATGGTATCCGTCCAGGTATGGTTCTCGTCGCTGTACTTGTCGACGTTTGCCAGGGAGATCTCACCGCCGCCCTCCACTTCGAAGAACCGCCAGAAAACCTGTTCGCGCAGGTAGTCGTCGTGCCTCAGCATGAACTTCCGGACCCCGCCGGTGTCGGAGCGTCCGCCGAGGTGGCCCACGGCCGCCAGGACGTAGTCGTCGTCGTGCACCAATTGCACGCAGTGGAAGAGTTCGGCCAGCCGCACGGACACAAAGTCCCGGCGCTGCGTCCATCTCCTGGACAGCTCCCGGATGTCTTTCTCGGCGTACGCCGCGGGCTCGGCGGGGTCGGTGACCTTGAGCAGCTGCTCATTCAGGGACGCCAGATCGGTGCCCGGCCGCCCAACCAGGGTATCGAGGTCCTGGTCGAATTCCCACCACTGGTAGGGCCGCCGGCTCACGGTTCCAGCCCGTCTGGCACCTGGGGTGTGCGGGATGCACCCGTTGGCGGAAACCCGGTCTCCGGCTGCGCGATGCGGGCGGCCAGGATGTGCTTGCAGGGGCCGCGCCCGTCGCGGTGGGTCGCAAACCAGGGGCAGCTGCAACTGTCGGTTCCGCCGTCCCGCTGGCGCACCACGTACTCGTTGCCACCCGAATGCACCGTGAACCCACGGACGTCCGCCCCGCCGCGCGGTTCGCCCCACGCGGCCGACAGGGGCCGTACCGCGCCGAGGGAAGCCAGCCGTTGCGCGTCGGCCAGGCGGGAGTTCAGTCCCGTCGCGAAGGCGGTGTCCAGGGGCAGGGGGCGATGGAAGTAGAATCCTTCGGCGACGTCGAAGCCGACCTGCCCGGAGATTGCCAGCACCGCGAGCGCGTCCGTCACCGCAGGAATGCGGAGCCCTGTTCGCCGGCCCAGATCCGGGATGTCGATGGAGGAATCGAGGGCCAGGGCAGAATCGAGAAGCAGTGCATTCCGGGGAGCCGAGTCGGAGGACAGCCGGTGCAACACCCCGCCCTCGCCGGAAAACCCGCGCGACTTCCCGGGGCTGAGCGTCAGGCTCAGGCGGGCGCCGGGCATGTCCAGCACCCAGCAGCTGGCCGCGGGAAGCGAGTCGGCATCGATGTCCGGTCCGTAGGCGCGCAGGCCCGTGGCAAAACGCAACAACGGACCCAGGGCCAGCAGGCGTTCGGGACCGGCGAGGCACACGGCACCCCGGGCGGGCCGCGAGGCCGTGCGCAGAGATCGGGCGGCCCGGGCGGCCCACAACACCGTGCCGGTGGAGCTGGTGCGGGGCAGGGACCCGATGAAGCGCTTGGCTTCCGCGGGCCCCAGCTCGTGGCGCAGTTTCATTGCGGTGCCCGAGGCCTGGACCTCGCACAGGCCCCTGAGCCAGCGGTTCGGCAGCTCGACCCGTTCCTCGGTCCGCTCGGAATCCATGGTGCGCACCCGAACGTCGGCTTCCCCGATGGCAAGGTGCAGGGGCTCGCCGTGGCGCAGCCCGGCCAGAGCCTGTCGCAGGGGTGGGTTGATGTCGATGTTCGTCACTCCGCTGGCCGTGAACTCGGTGTCCAGCGACGCGGCCGGGATATCGAGCCGGGCGTGGACACCGCAGCAGGCGCTGAAGGATTCGAAGCGCAATCCCGCGGGCGTCGAGGTGATAACCGGATCCGCCGCGCGCAGGATGGCGGCAAGCATTCCGGGCGGCACGTAGAACCGGGTACGGGCTACCCTGGCCACCACGAGCAGGGCCTGGGCCACGGCCAGGGGATTCGCGGGGAACCCGGCGTAGAAATACGGATGGGCAACCGGCGTTCGGCTCGCGTCCATCCCGCCGCTGGTGGCCAGGTGCATGCGGGCCGTTCCCGCCTGGTCTTCCAAGATCGAGACCCGGCCATACCGGTAGCACTGATCGACCGACTGCCGGCCGGGAAATTCCGGGTTCGTGAGGGGTGTGCTCATGGACGGGTCACCTTCTCGCGATGGCCACCTGCGGGAGGCCGCGTGGGCTCATTGGTCCCATGCTAACCGAGACGGTCGGCCGATAGGTGTTCGATGGCCTCGAAATGTTCGACCACCGGGAACGGCTCGTAGAAGCGATGCAGCAGGCGCTTCCATTCGAGGTAGTTCGCCGAACCCCGGAAGCCAATGGTGTGGGCTTCGACCGACTCCCAGGAGACCAGCAATAGGAAGTGGTTGGGGGTCTCGATGCTGCGTGAGAGCTGCAGGCCGAGGAAGCCGTCGGTGGCGGCGATGAGCGGGCGCGCCTGTTCGAAGGCGGCCATGAATTCCTCTTCCATTCCGATGATGACTGGCAACAATGCGTGTTCGGTGATCATGTTTCCCAGTCTGCACCAGTGGCGCGCCCCGACGCGAAACGGAGTCGCGGACCTGCGTGTCCGCGCCACAACGCCGCTGCGCCCACCACCCTGGCAGGGGAGCCGGGCGGGCGCAGCGACCTGCGGGTCAGCGGTCCGCTGCTCCGGATTCGAGGAGCTCCTTGAGCTTCCTCAGGTCCTTGCCCATGGCACGGCGCATCATGGGGGCCATCAGGAAGCCGGCCACCTTGGAAAAACCTGCCGGCTCGCCGGTGTTGGCCAGCACCATGCGGGTTGCCGAACCCTCGTCGCTCCACGTGTAGGTGGTTTGCATGGGGAAGGGGCCCTGGGCGGTGCGCATGACCAGCCTGCTGCCGGGCACCCATTCGACGAACTCGTAGGTGTACTTCAGCTCGCGCCCCAGGAAGCGGGCACCGAAATCCACGAGCGTGCCCACACCCACCGGCGGGCCGCCGCGGTGAACGGCCGAACCGATGTTTGCGTACCACGTGGGTGCATTGTTGGGATCGGCCGCGAACCCGGCAACGGCCGCCCGCGGCCGCTGGATCACGATCTCGCATTTGACGTCGACCATTGCTGCTCCTGAGGTGTTCCGGCCCGCTCAGCGGGCGGAAACTTCGCGGCCGGTGAAGGCCACGAGGCGTTCGAGGCTGGCTGCGGATTCGTCGACCAGGGTCTCCTGGGCAAAGCTGGCGCCGCGCATCTGCGGGCTGATGGTGTTGCGGGCCAGTGAGAGGACGTAGTCCGAGAGTGCGGGGGCGACGTCCAGTTCGGCTCCGGTGGCCGTGGCCAGGTCCCAGGCGTGGACCAGGAACTCGAGGTTCAGGATGTTCGCGACCATGGTTGCGGGCAGTTCGGCGAAGCCCATGTCGATGGTGCCCTCGAGCCCGCGCTTGGTGAAGGCCTCCAGCGTCGACTGGGCGGCGTCGGCCACTCGGGCCTCGGCCGAGGCGGAGGGGTCATCGAGCAATTCCAGGCCCAGGGCCTTGCCGATGCCGCTGACCGAACCGACCAGGTGGTCCACCAGCTGGGTGACGCTGAAGTTCTCGCACGGGGTGGGCAGGCCGTTGTCGGCCGGCTTGAGCTGGTGCAGGACGCGCTGGGCGATGGCAAGGGTTGCCTCGGCGCTGGTGAGCTCGTTGAGCGGATCGGGGACCGCTGCCCAGTCGTCGGCACCGGCGTCGCCGTCGGTCACGAAGCGCACCAGACGGTCCATGAAGTGGTTCCAGCCCTCGGTGTGCCCGGCGACTTCCTCGGTGGCCAGACCCTCGTGCAGCAGGGTGAGCCGGGTGCCGCCCTCGGTCGGCTCCAGGGTGATGGTGACCGTCGAGGTGTCGGACGCGGAGCCTTCCCAGCCCCAGTCGAAGACCAGGCGCTTGCCGGGCTCGACCTCCTTGACCTGGCCGACAGCGGAATGCCCGGGGGTGATGGTCCAGCGGTATTCGCCGCCGGCACGCAGGTCCATGCGTGCGGCGACGGTTTGCCAGCGGCGCAGCCGTTCCGGCCGGGTCACCAGTTCGAAGGCGGCCTCGGGATCGAGCGGGAGGAACACGGATTTTTCGATGGACATGGGGATTCTCCTTGGGGTGTTCATGAATTCGGGCCCGTGGCCTCGGCGACCAGCAGGTCCAGCTCCGAAGTCCAGAAGGACTCCAGCGCCCGGCGCAAGGTGGCCATCCCGGAGGGATCAAGCCGGTAGTACCGGTTTCGGCCGTCTTTCCTGGCCGTGACCAGCCCAACTTCTGCCAACAACAGCAGGTGTTGGGAGATGGCCGAGCGGGTCACGGGGAAGTGCTCGGCCAGTTTGCTGACGGTGTGTTCCCCGTCGGCAAGGATGTGGAGCAGGGCGCGCCTGGTGGGCTCGGCAGCGGTTTCCAGAACGTCAGGCACAAAAGATACGTTAGCGCTCGCTAACGCATTGCGCAACCCCCCTTGCTGCCAGGAGCTTCGACTTGTCGCCGACCTTCCGCGTCACAGGGCTTGTGGCGGGCCGCGGCGCGCCGTATTCTTAGTTCTGGTCAATATGACACTAACTAGGAAGGTGGACCGGTTGCAGTTTTCGAATGTGGCGGAACGCCGCGAACAACCACCGGCGCTTGCCGTGTCCACGGTCATCTTCTCGCTGCGCGACGACGAGCGCACCGGGCGCAAAAGCCTGTGGCTGCCCCTGGTCCGCCGCACCCGCGAGCCGTTCCGCGGCCAGTGGGCACTTCCCGGCGGCCCCCTGGGGCCCCGCGACTCGCTTTTCGACGCCGCGGCGAACAACCTGCGCGACACCACCGGGCTCATCCCGCGCTACCTAGAACAGCTTTACGCGTTCGGGGACCTGGACCGCTCGCCCACCCGCCGGGTCGTCTCCATCGTCTACTGGGCGCTGGTCCGCGAGGACGACCCGCACGACACCGCCACCTCGGTGCTGCTCGATGACCCCAACGTCGCCTGGTTCCGTGCCGATGACCCCGAGGTGCTGGGGAACTTGGCCTTCGACCACCGGCAAATCATCGAGTACGCGCTGTGGCGCCTGCGCAACAAGGTCGAATACGGCTCCATTGCCCACCGCCTGCTCGGCGAGCGCTTCACCCTCGCCCAGGTCCGCGAGGTCTACGAAGCGGTGCTGGACAAGGAGCTGGACCCGGCAAACTTCCGCCGGACGCTGCGCAGCACCCCCGACATCGAGGAAACCGACGAGTTCCTTGCCGGCGGCAAGCACCGCCCCCCACGCCTTTATCGCTACACCGGCTCAACCACCCATCCCCTTGAGAGCGAGAACATCTCATGAGCAGCATCCAAGCCACCCTGCAGACCCTGAAGCTGGTTTCACCCGAAGCCAGCTGCAACACCGACCTGACCAAGGGTCCCTGGCTCTTTGACACCGGGGAGGCCGCGTACGGCCCGGGGTCCTCGCAGGAAGATGTGGCCCCGGCCGACACCCCGCGGCAGGGGGACATCCCCGCCGAATACCGCGAGGCCTCCGACGAGGAACTCACCGCCCGCATCCTGGCGGCCAAGGAAACCCTCGGTGATTCACTGGTGGTCCTGGGCCACCACTACCAGCGTGACGAGGTGGTGCGCTTCGCCGACTACATCGGCGACTCCTTCCAACTGGCCAACGCGGCATTGACCCGTGAACAGGCCAAGTACATCGTCTTCTGCGGCGTGCACTTCATGGCCGAGACCGCCGACGTGCTCTCCACGGATGAACAGAAGGTCATCCTGCCCAACCTGGCCGCCGGCTGCTCGATGGCGGACATGGCCGACGAATCCAGTGTCGAGGAATGCTGGGAACAGCTCATGGACCTGTATGCCGACGAGTCGGATGCTGACGGCTTGGCCTCGGTGATCCCCGTGACCTACATGAACTGCTCGGCGGCGCTGAAGGCGTTCGTGGGCAAGCACGGCGGGATTGTGTGCACCTCCTCGAACGCCGCCACGGTGCTGGAATGGGCGTTCGAACGCGGCCGCCGCGTGCTCTTCTTCCCCGACCAGCACCTGGGCCGCAACACCGCCAAGGCCATGGGCGTGCCGCTGGAGCAAATGCCGATGTGGAACCCGCGCAAGCCGCTGGGCGGCAATGAAGCGGCCACCCTGCTCGACTCGAAGGTGATCCTCTGGCACGGCTTCTGCTCGGTGCACAAGCGTTTCACCGTGTCCCAGATCGAGCGTGCCCGCAAGGAACACCCAGGCGTGCGGATCCTGGCGCACCCCGAATGCCCGATGCCGGTGGTCGACGCCGCCGACGAGGCAGGCTCCACCGACTACATCCAGAAGGCAGTGGCCAACGCCCCGGCCGGATCGGTCTTCGGCATCGCCACCGAAATCAACATGGTCAACCGGCTCGCTGCCCAGCACCCCGAGCACACCATCTTCTGCCTGGACCCGGTGATTTGCCCGTGCTCCACCATGTACCGCATCCACCCCGGCTACCTCGCCTGGGTGCTCGAGGCACTGGTGGACGGGGTCGTGCTGAACCAGATCACCGTACCCGCAGGGATCGCCGCCGACGCGAAGGTGGCCCTGGAGCGGATGCTGGCGGCACGGCCGTGAACGCCACCGGGCTGGTGGTCGTGGGCTCCGGCGTTGCCGGGCTCTACGCCGCGCTGACGGCGGCCGTGCGCGGGCTTGAGGTGGTCCTGCTGACCAAGGACGCGCTCGCCGACTCCAACTCCTGGTACGCCCAGGGCGGCCTGAGCGCCGTCGGCCCGGCCGGGGCGGCCGCCGGCGACTCGATCGCCAGCCACATTGCCGACACGCTCACCGCCGGGGCGCAGCTCAACGATGCGGACGCGGTGGCCATCATGTGCACCTCCGCGTGGGGACACGTCCAACGGCTCATCGGTGCGGGCGCCGAGTTCGACACCGACGCCTCCGGCACCTTCGCCCTGGGCCTGGAGGCGGCCCACGCCCACCCGCGGATCCTGCACGCCGGAGGGGACGCCACCGGCAAGGGCCTGGCCAGTGCGCTGATCCATGCCTGCCGCGCGCAGCAGGCAGCCGGACGGCTGGAAATCCGCGAGCACGCATTCGTCACCGAATTGCTCACCGAGGAAAACCCGTACGCGGAGGCCGGATCCGACCGGCAGGCCACCATGGTCACGGGGGTGCGGGTGCTCAGAGGCGAGGGACAGAGCGATGAACTGCACGCCGAGGCCGTGCTGCTGGCCACCGGCGGTGCCGGACAGCTCTTTGCCGCCACCACCAACCCGCACGGTGCCACCGGAGACGGGGCCGCCCTGGCCTACCGGGCCGGTGCCGTGCTGGCCGATGCCGAATTCATCCAATTCCACCCCACGCTGGTCAGCCCCGGCGGCTTCATGGTCTCCGAGGCCGTGCGCGGCGAAGGCGCGGTGCTGCTGAACGAACGCGGCGAGCGCTTCATGCAGGCCGTCCACCCGGATGCAGAGCTCGCGCCCCGGGACGTGGTGGCCCGCGCCATCCACGCGGTGCGCGCACAGGGCGGCACCGTGCACCTGGATGCCCGCGCCGTCGAGGCGCGGCACGGTGCGGGGTTCCTGGCCCGCCGCTTCCCCTCCATCACCCGCGAACTGAAGAAGCTGGGCTATGACCTGGCCGCCGAACCGGTGCCGGTGACGCCCGCTGCCCACTACTGGATGGGCGGGATCCTGACCAACGACACCGGCGCGTCCACGCTACCCGGGCTCTTTGCGGCGGGCGAGACCGCATGCACCGGGGTGCACGGCGCCAACCGGCTGGCCTCCAACTCGCTGCTCGAGGGCTTGGTCTTCGCCTGGCGCACCGTGGTGAACCTGCCCTCCGACCTCGCGGCCGCCACCGCCCTGGCCGCTGCGGTGGCCAACAGCGCAGGCATGAAGGTGATGCCCACCCGGCCTGCGGGAGCCGGGAACTTCGAGTATTCCGGCAGCGACCCGGCGGAAACCGCCACCGCGGACATGGACCTGGCCCAGCTGCAGGAACTGGCCCAGCTGCACCTGGGCGTCGAACGCACCGCCGAGGGGCTGCGCAGCGCCTTGGACCGGTTGGCTTGCTGGCGAGTGACCGGCAACGACCGGGCTTCCCGTGAGCGCGCCAACCTGCTCACAGTGGCCACCGTCGTGGCCACTGCAGCCCTGGAACGGGAAAACTCCATCGGCGCGCACTACCGCAGTGACGCCATCGCGGCCCCGCAGCCGGTCAACGGGCACCTGCCCCGCTTCGGCCGCGCCCTGGCCGCGACAGCCGCCACCCAGAACCTAAGGACCAAGACCCTTGTCTAACACCACCGCCCCCGCACCGACCCGCACCGCTTCCGTCATGCCGGTCCCTGCGCGCGTCATCGAGAAAATCGTCCTGGCTGCCCTGGAAGAGGACAATCCCCGCGGGGACCTGACCGGGAACACGCTGATCCCCGCGCACACCACCGCCACCGCAGCGGTCGTAGCCCGCGAACCGGGCATCTGCGCCGGGCTGGACACCTTCATCGCCGCCATGACGCTCTCGGACCCCGCCCTGGAGCTGGTGCCGGCGCTCGCCGACGGGGAGCGATTCGCCGCCGGGGAAACCCTGGTCACGGTCACCGGGCCCGCCCGCGGGCTGCTGGCAGGGGAGCGAGTGGGGCTGAACCTGCTCCAGCGCCTGTCCGGCATCGCCACCGCCACCGCCGCCTTCGTGGCCGAAACGGCCGGCACGAACGCCCGGATCGCCGATACCCGCAAGACCACCCCGGGGCTGCGCGTGCTGGAGCGCTACGCGGTGCGCTGCGGCGGCGGGCACAACCACCGCGACAACCTCTCCGAGGCCGTGATGGCCAAGGACAACCACCTGGCCCTGCTGGGCAAAGGCTCGGAGCTGACCAACGCGTTGCGCAAGACCCGTGCGTCCCTGGGTCACACCGTTCACTTCGAGGTGGAAATCGACTCCCTGGACCAGCTCGACGCGGTGCTCGCCGCCGGGGTCGACACCATCATGCTGGACAACTTCAACCTGGCCGACCTGGCCACCGGCGTGCGCCGGATCGCCGGGGCCGCGCTGGTGGAGGCCTCTGGCAACGTTAGGCTGGAGACCGTGGCAGCCATCGCCGCCACCGGGGTCGACGTCATTTCCTCCGGCGCCCTGACCCACTCGGTGCGCGCCCTTGACCTCGGCCTGGACATCAGGATGGAAGCGAACTGACTTGATCTACCTCGATGCGGCGGCCACCACGCCCGTGCGCCAAGACGTGCTGGATGTCATCATCCCGCTGCTGACCAGCGACTACGGCAACCCCTCCAGCGCCCACTCGATGGGCCAAACGGCCAAGCGGGCCCTGGACTACGCCCGGGCCACCGCCGCGGACGTGCTGGGCGTGCGCACCGGGGACGTGGTCTTCACGTCAGGGGGCACCGAATCCAACAACCTGGCCATCAAGGGCCTGGCGCTGGGCAACCCGCGCGGGCGCCACCTGGTGCGCTCGGCCATCGAGCACCCCGCGGTGGCCGAGGCCTGCGCCTACCTGGTGCGCCACCACGGCTTCGAACTCGACGTCGCCCCCGTCGGTTCCGACGGGATCCTGGATATCGACGCGTTCACCAAGCTGCTGCGCCCGGACACCACGCTGGTCTCGGTGATGGCTGTGAACAACGAGGTCGGAACGATCCAGCCGATCGCCGAGGTGGCGGCCGCCGCCCACGGGGTGGGGGCGCTGGTGCATTGCGACGGGGTGCAGGCAGCCGGTTGGCTGGACATGGGCCAGATCGCCGCGCACGTCGACGCGCTGAGCATCTCCGGGCACAAGATCGGCGGGCTCAAGGGTGCCGGGCTGCTGATGGTCCGTGGCAAGCTGGCCCTGGAACCGCTGGTCCACGGCGGCGGGCAGGAACGCGAACGCCGCTCCGGCACCGAAAACGTGGCCGGCGCCGTGGCCACCGCCACCGCGCTGTCCCTGGCCGCGGCAGCCAACGCCGGTGGCATCGCCGACGGCTACGGACGGCATTTCATGGACACCGTGCTCAAGGGGCTGAACACCGGCGGGCGGATCCGTGCCGGGCTTACCGGGGATCCCACCCGGCGCGTTCCGGGCATCGTCTCCTTCGTCTTTCCGGAGACCGGCGGAGAGACGGTGCTGCTCGAACTCGAGCGCCGCGGGGTGGTGTGTTCCTCGGGCTCGGCCTGCGCCGCCGGATCCACCGACGCCTCGACCGTGCTGCTGGCCATGGGCTACGACGAGGAGGTTGCACACACCGCGGTGCGGCTGAGCTTCACCCGAAACGTGAAGGAAGCCGAAATTGCCACCGCCGCCCGCGCCGTGGTTGCGGCGGTCAAGGCCATCGCCGGGGAATGAGCACGTCCCGGCCATGGAGCCGGGGGCAGGCCATGTGATATCCATGTCTGCATGAGCATCGTGCTGGTTGAAGGCGAGAGCGACGCCGTCGCCATCAGGACCTTGGCCCGGAGGCTGGCCCTGCCCGAACCCCGGGTGCTGCCCGTCGGCGGGTCCAAGGGCGCCCGCCGCGCCGCCGGCGAACTGAACGGCCAGCGGCTTGTCGGTTTGGTGGACGCGGCCGAGAGGCGCGACTTCGAGCGAGTGCTCGAGACGGTGTTTGTCTGCGACCCGGACCTGGAAGCCGAGTTCATCCGTGCCTTGGGCGTGGAAGGCGTCGAAGCGGTCATCGCCGGGCAGGGCGAGCTTGTGTCCTTCCGGCGCCTGCAGTCCCAGCCCTTCCAGCGGGCGCAACCCATCGATCGCCAGCTGGCGCGGTTCTTTGGCGGACGCAGCGGCAACAAGGTGCGCTACGCCGGGCTGCTGGCGGAGGCGGTGCCGTTGGAGTCCATTCCCGCTCCGTTGGCCTCGCTGCTGGCAAGCCTCTAAGTCTTCCGGGTGCCCGCGCGGTTCAGTGTCGGGTTCAGCGCTGGAAGGAATTCCTGGTCCAGGGGGCCGCCTAAATCGTGAGTGGGAACGCGCTGACGGGATTTAGTGCGATGCCCCATACGCGGACAGGAAATAGACCATCAGGGTTGTCGTTGCCATGGCCAGCGACGGCACCCAAAACGCAATGCGGTCATTGACCATCCGCGCAATCGTGAAAACCGCCGCTACGAGCGGGACGGCGAAAACCAAGACGATCACGGTTGTCACCGCCCACTGTGGCACCGACCGCGATTGGTGAAAACTTGACGACCCGGCAAGGGCGGCAAGGAAGAACAGCACGATCGCGACCACCGGCTGCACGACCAGGAGGATGATTGACATGACGCAGTCAACAACCAACAGGTGTCGCGGTGGCCGGTCATCGACCTGTGCTTCGCTATCCACTCATCGTCCTCACGCCTGCGCGGAGTGTCTGCCGCGGCCATCGACTGAGTCTATCCGGCGATCACCGGGCGCAGCTCCAAGAGTCACAGTAAAGTCCCGCATCTGCACCGGACCATAACGGTGCAGGGATTGGGAGCTCTACCCACACCTCGCCGATGCCGTCGACCAACACACCGCAGGGATACACCGGCCAGCTCCGGCAGCGTTGTTGGAGCACCCCCAAAGCCTGATCGAATATGTGTTCTAATCATTTTTCGAGGCACGACGGCCCTCGGCCTGGGGGCGGTTACAGCGACCGGTACATCAGGTTCAGCCCCACCATGCCGCGGTCGGGGTGGTTGAAGGCCCCGGGGATCGTGGCCAGGATGCTGAAACCCAGGGACTGCCACAACCGGATGGCGTGCGCGTTGGTGGCAACCACGGCATTGAACTGCATGGCCGTGAAGCCCTGCGCCGCGGCCTCCTCGATGACGTGGCGGCCCAGCGTGCGCCCCAGCCCGCGGCCGGAGGCATGGGAAGCGACCATGAACCCGGCATTGGCAATGTGCGAACCCGCGGCCGGCAGGTTGGGATGCAGCTCGGCGGTCCCCGCGATTTTCCCGTCCGGATCCACCGCCACATAGACCGTCCCGCCGGGCTTGTCCATCCACCAGGTGCGGCATTCTTCCTCGGTGGCATCCGCGGGCCAGCAGTAGGTCTGGCCGGCGCGGACCACCTCCTCGATGATGGGCCACAGGCCCGTCCAATCCCCAGGGGTGGCAACTCGAATATCCATCCACCCAATCTAATCCACCGCAGGCTCCATCGCCTGGTTGCGGATATGCATCTTCCCCCTGTTCCCGGCTGGCGGTGCACGAGTAAGGTGACGCCTAGGCGGGTACCCCTCGCAGGCACAGGGGAGTGGCACGGTGGAATCGGGAGGAAGGTGCACATGTCCAAGCGCAGCGACGCACGGGTGCGCGAACTGCTCGCCTCCATGGCCTCGATCGCCAGCGACCTCTCCGTCACCGCCATCACCCACCGCGTCCTGGACGAGGCGATGAAGATCTTCGGAGCCACCTCGGGGGTGCTCGAGCTGACCAGCGCCTCCCACCAGCAAGGACTCCTGGCCAAGGGCAGTGAAGCCGCCACCTTGGGGGAGCCGGCCGGCAAGGACGAAGCCAAGCGCCTGCGCCTGGAATTGATGACTCGGCAACACCACTTCGCCCGCCTCGCCCTGGGACCCAAGAACGGCAAGGACCGCTATTCCCAGGCCGACAGGAAGCTGGGGGAGGCGCTCGCCGGAAGTGCGGGTGTGGCCCTGGAAAATGCCCAGCTCTACCAGGACGCCGCCGACCGTGCCCGCTGGCTGGAAGCCTCTGCCCGCATCGGAGGTCTGCTGGGAGGCGAATCCCCCCACCACACCCAGGGCCTGAACGATGTCGCGGAGCTGGCGCGCCTCGAGGCCCGGGCCAAATACGTCCTGCTGCTGCTCCCCATCGACGGGGACGGTCCCGGCGCGAGTGGATACCGGATTGCCGGGATCAGCAGGCACGTGCACCCGCACCTGGCCGGCCGCGTCCTGCTGGAGCCGGGGGAGCGCCTCCGCTGGGTGCCGCACCGCACCGCACCGACCCTGCTGCCCACCCCCGAGGCAATCGTTCCGCTGGGGGAACTGGCCGACGGGACCCACACCCTGGTGGCCGCGCTGTCGGCCCGCGGCACCCACTACGGGTTGCTCGTTGCCATCAGGGAACACGGAACCGGCCCCTACCGCCCCGTCGAGAGCCAGATGGCAGGGATCTTCGCCGACAACGTCGCCCAAGGGCTGGGCCTGGTCCAGATGCACCACCTGCGCGAGGACGTGCTGCTCTACCTGGAACGCGAACGCATCGCCCGGGACCTGCACGACATCGTCATCCAGCGCATCTTCGCCGCCGGCCTTGGCATCAGTGCACTGCGCAAGCAACTGCCCACCGACGCCACGCGGGAACGTGCTAGCGGCATTGCCCGGGAACTGGACACCACCATCGCCGAATTGCGTGCCACCATCTACTCGCTGCGTGCCCATGCGGGGGAGACGGAGAGCCCCAGCTCCCACATCCTGCGCGCCATCCGCCGGGCCTCGGCACCCCTGGACTTCACCCCGGCGCTGCGCCTGGGCGACAACATCGACGCCCTCACCGACGAAACCACGCTCACCCACCTGTTGGCCGTGATCACCGAGGCGCTGAGCAACGTGGGGCGCCACGCCCACGCCCACACCGTGGAACTGTCCATCGAACGTACCGACGACACCCTGGCGCTCGTGCTGCGCGACGACGGAATCGGATTCATTGCCCCCGTGGCCGAAAGCGGTCTGGCAAACATGCGCCAACGCGCCGCAGAACTCGGCGGCACACTGGTCATTGACTCGGCCCCGGGGGAAGGGACAACGCTGCGCTGGGTCGTGCCGATGCCCGCCGAATCCTGAAGCGAGGGAAGGCTAGGTTCCCCCGTCGTTGCGCCCTGGCAGCGGATGGGTCACAAACACCGCAGCCTGCGTGCGGGACTCGAACCCCAGTTTCGCCAACATCGATGACACGTAGTTCTTCACCGTCTTCTCCGCCAAGCGCATGCGCTCGCCGATCTGCCGATTGCTCAGCCCCTCGCCGACCAGTTCCAGCACCCGGCGTTCCTGCGTGGTCAGCTGGCTGATGCGCGGGTCGGTGTTCTCGTGGGTGATGAGCCCCGAGACGATCCTGGCCTTGAGCCCCGGGGTGAACAGCGATTCGCCGCGAGCTGCCCGGCGCAGCGCGCGGATCAGGTCGTTGCCGGCGATCTGCTTGAGCACGTAGCCGACGGCCCCGGCAAGCACCGCCCCGCGCAGCGCCTGCTCGTCGTCGTAGCTGGTGAGGATCAGGCAGTTCAGCGACCCGTCGATCGAGCGCACGTCGCGGCAGACCTCGATGCCCGTGCCGTCGGGCAGGCGGGCGTCCAGCACCGAGACGTCGGGGCGCAGCGCGGGGATCTGCTTCCGGGCATCGCGCGCCGTCCCCGAGGTGCCCACTACCTCGAAGCCCTCACCCTCCAGCAGCTCGGCCAGGCCGCGGCGGACCAGCTCGTGGTCATCGAGGATGAAGACGCGGATGGGGGCGGCGGATTCGGCGTCGCGGTGGGTGCCGGTGGCCTGGCCAGGGGAAGCATCCGATGTCGCTGCGTGGTCCATGGCGGTTCCTCCCGATCCCCGTTAGCGTGTGCCGGTTACCGTGCACAACTCCCATCCTTGCCGCCGAACCCGCCCCGGACAAGGGGCCAAAGGCCCGTCGTGGAATTCCCGGCCCCGGGGATCTGCGGCAGCGGATGAAACGGTTCTCAGGCCTGCTGCGGGAAGCCGAGGAGCGAGCGGACGCGGGCATACTTTGCCGCCAGGCGGAGCCGCGTTGGTTCGGGCAATTTGGCGGTGCGGGCCGGATCGGTGTTGTCCTCGATGTCGGCGCGTTTGACGCGCAGGGCCGTGGGGTTGGCCCGGATGCGCCCGCAATAGTCTTCCAGCCGTTCGCCCTTGATCTTGGTGACCGCCCTGACCGCTTCGATGACGGTATCGGGGATTCCGGCCTCGCCGAGCTGCGCCGCGGAGACATCGCAGTCTTCGAGCACGTCATGCAACCAGGCGGCGGCCACTGCCTCGTTCGTGCCGCCATGCAGGCGTACGCCCGCGGCCACCCGGGCGGGGTGAGTGATGTAGTCGAGCCCTGCCTTGTCCACCTGGCCCGCATGGGCGCGGCGGGCGATGTCTTCGGCAATCCCCACGAATGCTTGTTCGGCCATTGGTTCCTCCGTTGCTTGCAGCACACTGTCCTGCTGCCCAGGGTACCGAGACCGGGGGACGGTTGGCCGCAGCGATTGACATTCCGGGGCCCGGGCAAACTACTCGACGCAGGAAGCGTTGGGCGTCCGTGGACGGCGAGGAACTCCTTGGTGGATGAGGCGAACGGCAAAACCCCTGCCGCGGGGGTTCCTAGGAGATGCCCTCTTGGGGCGGGTAGGTGAGGGCGGTTCCTTCGACCTGCGCGAACGAGGTGAGCGTGTGTGGGGTTGCCTTGGTGCTTGAAAAGATGTCCAGGACCTCGACGCCGCGCACCACCAGGGCGTCGCCGACCAGCGAGCGGTGGCAGCGCCAGGGGACGGCCTCTGCGCACATGATGGCGGTGTCGTTGTTCGTGGCACTCTCCAGCAGGTCATCGATGGCAGCTGCGAATTCGCCGGTCTGCATGTAGTCGGCGTAGCCGCGGAAGGAATCGTTGCGCCAGGCACCGTTGATGCTGTCCTTGTGGGTCGGGCGCAGGCCGCCGAGTTCCTTGGCGCGGCGGTAGCCGATGCCGGCGGCGTCCAGGCTTGCGGCCAGGTCCTCGCCGTTGAATTGGGGGTTGTGCCGGGACTTGGGAATGGTCCGGATGTCCACGAGCTGCTTGATGCCGTGGGCGCGTAGGATCTCAATGAAGTCGGCGACCTCGTGGGTCGAATGGCCGATGGTGTGGATGCGGGTGGTGGCCATGATGTGCTCCCCTCGTGCCAACCCTGCTTGGATGCCGGGAACGGAAACGGCGCTTGTCTTCAGCGTAGGCGACTTCCCTGCCCATGCCCATGGCTTGCCGCGGCGGCACTCATCGGCGCTGGGGCTGCGGCGGCCGGCCTTCAAGCCACTGGGCACGGGTGATCGCGTATTCGACATCACCGAGCTCGTCGCCGTCGATACGCACCGGCCAGTCGGCGACAAAATGGCGGACCAGGTCCATCCCGCATTTTTCCATGACCATCCGCGAGGCGATGTTCACCGCCATGGTGCTGGCATGGACCCGGGTGACGTCGATGGAATCCGCGCAGAACGCGTGGTCGATGAGCGCGGAGGCCCCCTCGGTGGCCAGGCCTTGGCCCCAGAAACGGTGTTTGAGCCGGAAGCCAAGCTCCGGATCGTCCGCCGGGTCCCCGGGCTCGGGGCGCAGGTGGAACCACGCGGCGAATTCCCCGCTGTCGCGCAGCTGCGCCACCCAGAACCCGAAGTCGGGTCCCTTCCGGTGGTACTGAAGGTAGGCGGGGATGTACTCGTCGATGATTTCCTGCCGGGGCGTGGGCTTGGAGTTGGAGATGTAGCGCATGACCCGCGGATCCGAATCCAGCTCCTCCAGCAGCCCGGCGTCGTCGGCGGTGAATTCGCGCAGCTGGAGCCGCGCGGTCTGCAGCAGGATCCTCATGTCACCAGTGTGCACCGGGACCGGCGCCCTGGAACAGCCTTGGCCCGCAACCCTGTCGGCATTGTTGCCATCCGGTCAGGGCATGCCACCGCACCTATTCCTTGACGGCCCCCTCGAGCATGCCCTTGATGAAGTGGCGCTGCATCAGGAAATAGAGCAGGACCACCGGCAGCGCCACCAGCACCGCTGCCGCGGCCAACAAGGCCGTGCCCTGGGTGTACTGCCCTTGGAAGAAGGCCAGGCCCAACGGCGCGGTGCGAAACGCCCCGGAGGGTGACATCACCAGCGGGATCAGGAACTCGTTCCAGGTCCACATGAACATCAGCACGACCATGGTGGTGATGGCCGGGCGCCCCATGGGCACCAGGATGGAAACGAGGATGCGGGCCTTGGAGGCCCCGTCCACGCGCGCGGCATCCATGATCGAGGGGCTCACGGACTTGAAGTAGGCGCGCATCCAGTAGGTGCCGAACGCGACCGACTGCGCGACCTGGGGCAGGGCCACGGCCCAGAGCGTGTCCGTGAGCCCGAAGGTGCGCAGGTCAAAGAACAGCGGCACGATGATGGCCTCGGAAGGCACCATGATGCCCAGCAGGAAGAGGTAGAAGAGCGCCTGCTCGCCGCGGAAGGACATGGTCCCGAACGCGTAGCCGGAGAGGATCGAGAGCACCACGGACAGGGACACCACGACCAGCGCCACCATCACCGAGGTGCCCATGTACTGGCCGAAGCGCCCCTCCACCCAGGCGGTGGCGAAGTTCGACGGGTGGAAGGCACCGTTGCGGGCGGCGGCCGCATCGGCCGGGCCGAAAGCGGTGGCCAGGATGGAAAGCACGGGGGTGAGCACGATGAGCGAGAAGCCGATGAGGATCGCGTAGTTCAGCGTGCGCTCGGTGCCCGAGACCCTCATGCGCCGCGCTCCGAGATCCGGTTCACGGCCAGCGTGATCAGGAAGATGATCACCGTCAGCGTGACGCCGATGGCGGCCGCGGAGCCGACCTGCCCGGTCTCGAAGGCCCGTCGGTAGACCTCGTAGCTGGGCACCGTGGTGGAGGAACCGGGCCCGCCGGAGGTGGTCATGTAGATCAGGTCGAAGGTCTTCAGCGAGGCCACGATGGTCAGCGTCAGCGCCACGGTGACTTCGGCGCGGACGGCCGGGACGATGATGGCGAAGAACTCGCGGATGGCCCCGGCGCCGTCAAGCCGCGCCGCCTCGAAAAGCTCGGTGGGGATCTTGGCCATGCCGGCAAGCAGCAGCACGGTGACCAGCCCGGTGGACACCCAGGAACCGACCAGCCCGACGGCCGGCAGCGCGAAGGCGTAGTCCCCGAGCCAGGAACGGGTGAGTGCCTCCAGCCCGATGGAGCGCAGCCCGGAGTTCAGCAGGCCGTCGGGGGCGTAGATCTGCTTCCAGGCCACGGAGACCACGACCATCGCAATGACCTGGGGCAGGAACACCAGGACGCGGAAGAGCGGCAGGGCCCGGACCTTGGCGCGGGTCAGCACCGCGGCCAGGACCAGGCCGATGCCGCAGGGCAGCAGCGCGTAGAAGAAGATGAAGGCCGCAGCGTGGCCGAACGCTGCGCGCAGGCGTTCATCGGCGAGGATGTCGGTGTAGTTCCCCACCCCCACGAAGGTGGCCAGGGACAGCCCGTCCCATTCGAAGAGGGAGAGGTGCACCGAGCGGGCCAGCGGGTAGAGCATGAACGCGGTGTAGATCGCCAGGGCCGGTGCAATGAAGAGGTAGGGCGTGATGGTGCGCCCGTGGCGGGCCGAGCGTGTGCCCGGCCCGCCGGTGGTGTCACTTGCCTTGGGTGAAGCCGGCATAGTCAGCTTCCATGGCGTCGGTGAACGCCTTAGCATCGAGCTTGCCGGCCAGCAGGCCCTGCAGCGAGTCGCCGAGGGTGTCTCCCATGGACGGGGTCGCGTAGTCCAGATACGGCAGCAGGGCGCCCTTGGTGGTGACGGTCTCGAACTCCGTGTAAACGTCCTTGAGCACGCCGGAGGCAGGGGCATACTTCTGGGTGTTGATGACCGGCAGGTTCCCGGTGTCGGCCAGCACTGCCATCGCCTCGTCGTTGGTGATGAAGTCGATGTAGGCGGCGGCCAGATCCGGGTTTTCCGTCTTGGAGGTCACGGTGAAGGGCAGCCCGGTGCCGCCGGTGGTGTGCGCGCCGGTCCCGGCGGTTGCCGGCGGGGCGAAGAACCCAACGTCCTCGCCCATGGCGTCGGCCAGGTCCGCGGCCATCCAGGAGCCTCCCATCAGGAACACGCCCTCGCCCTTGGCCAGGTTCTGCCAGGCGGCATCGTATTCGGTGCCGTTGACGCCCTCGTTGAAGTAGCCCTTGGCGTTCCAGTCGGCCAGTTCGGCCGCCGCGGCCTCGTTCTCCGGGGTGTTCCAGGTGGAACCGGCGTTGCCAAAACCAAGCTTCTCGATGTCCTCCGCAGGCGCCTTGGCGCCCTGCAGGGGGCCGAAGACGTGGCCCGCGGGCCACTTCTCGATGTTGCCCAGCAGCAGCGGGGTCTCGCCCTTGTCCTTGGCGGTGGCGATGGCGGACTCGAACCCGGCCCAGTCGGACGGGACGTCCAGGCTCAGGGATTGAAGCTTCTTCTTCGAGTAGAAGACGCCGACCACCTCGCCGACCTGCGGCAGCCCGTAGACCGAGCCGGATCCGAACGTGGTGCCGTCCGTGGAGTACTGCGAGTACTTCAGCACGGAGGCGGGGAAGCGTTCGGTCCAGCCGTAGGCCTGCGCCCACGCATCGAGCGGCAGCAGCTGCCCGGCCTTGACGAAGGAGCCCATGGTGTTGCGGCCGTTGTTGGCCTGGACCACGTCGGGGGCGTCGTTGCCGGACAGCGCCAGGCGCAGGGTCTTGCCCAGGTCCTCGAAGGACTGGGAGTTGCGCTCGATGGTCACGTTCGGATACTTGTCCTCGAAGGCGGCATTGAGCTTGGTCATCTGCTCGTTCTGCCCGCCGCGGACCTCCTGGTCCCAGACGGTGAGCGTCTGCTCGCCCATCTTTGAGACGTCCGTTTCCACGGGGGCACTGGTCAGCGGGGCAGAGGACGTGGGGGCCTCGGAGCCCGGCGTGCAGGCCGAGAGCGTCAGTGCCAGGGCCGCGGCAGCGGCCAAGGCACCGGTGAGGGTCTTGCCTCGGGGTTTCATGGTGGTCCTTTCATGCAAGGTACGTAGGTGCAAGTGATGCGAAATGTCTCGATGGCCGCCGCCGGGACGGCGGGTGCGGTTCAGCGGGCCGGCGGAAGTGGCTTGTATCCATTGGTCCGGTAGTGTGCCTCGGCCTCGGTCAGCAATCCGAACGTGGCCTCGGCGCGGCGCACGGCATTGAGCTGGTGCTGCGGCAGGACCTCGTCCAGGAAACCGTAGCGCTTGGCGATGTCCCGGCACTCGGCGTTCTCCCGAGCCCGCAGCTTTGTGGACTCCCACCAGTCGGCAATGTCTCCCCAGCCGGGGGAAGCCAGGGAGCCGCCAAAGTGCTTCACGGCCAGGGCCGAGCACAGCGTGGAGAAGAGCAAGCGCTGCTCCAGCGGCCAGCCGGCCAGGGTGCCGAGCACGATGCCGGCCGAAAACACGTCGCCGGCGCCGGTCGGGTCGATGGCAGGAACCGGCAAACTGGGAACGCGGGCGCGTTCGCCGGTGGTGGAGTCGATGGCGATGGCCCCCTCCACGCCCCGGGTGACGACCACCAGCGGGACGCGTGTCGCCAGGGCCTCGAGCGCTTCGTCCGGGGTGGAGGTGCGGGAGTAGGCCATGGCCTCGACGTGGTTGGGCAGGAAGCCGTGGCAGTGTTCCAGGTCCCCGAGCATGGCCGGATCCCACTTTTCGGTGGGGTCCCAGCCGACGGCTGCGAAGACCCTGCCCTGGTTCGGGCCGGTGGCCAGCCACCAAGGCGCCTCGTCCCCGGGCAGTGCCAGCTCGGCAATCATGGCCTTGGAAGTGGGCGGGGTTCCGATCAGCTCCATGGCGCTGACGGGCATCGGGTGGCCGTGGGTGACCATGGAACGGTCGCCGCCGCGGGCCAGGGAGACGGTGACCGCCGAATGCCACTCGGGGAAGATGCGCGAGCGGCTTAGGTCTATGCCCTCCTGCTCTTCCAGCAGCGACCAGGACCAGGCGCCGTAGGCATCGTCCCCGAAGCCGGCCGAGAGCCCGGTGGACAGCCCCAGCCGGGCCGCGGCCACGGCGAGGTTCGCGATGCCTCCGGGGACCGATCCCATGCCCTCGGCCCAGACCTCGGTGCCGGGCTGCGGGGCGGAGGGCAGGCCAGTGAAGATGATGTCGAAGAAGAGCGACCCGTGGAGGAAGAGATCAAGGTCGGTGCCGAGATTGGATGCTGTGTCCACCGCTGAGTTCCTCTGACTTGTGCCGCATGGAGCCTGCCGCTGCGGGTCGGGTCGATGCACCCCCGGATCGCCCGTGGCGGGGGGCCGCTGGGAGCACCCTTGGATTGGACGTTAGCATGCGTCCAGAGGCCGTTCAAGTGCTTGAAAATGATCGCTTTTGCCCATTTTTGACTGCTAGGGTGATGGCATGCTCATCAGCGCGCGGCAGGGATCCATTCTGCGCCGGATCCAGGAGACCGGTGATGTCTCGGTCCAGCAACTGGCCGATGACTTGGGCGTGAGTCTGTCCACCATCAGGCGGGACCTGAACCAACTCTCGTCCGAAGGCCAATTTCGCCGCGTCCACGGGGGCGGAAGCCTCGATGCGGACAAGATCCCCTTCCGCGAGGTGCTCGCCGCCGGTCCGCCGTCGAAGGAAAACATCGCCCTCCGCGCAGCCGAGCTGGTCAGGGACGGAGACGTGGTCCTGCTGGATATCGGGACGACCACCGCCTTGCTCGCCCGGGCACTGCGTGGGCGCCAGATTACGGTGATGACCTCCAGTATTGCGGTGCTCGATGAATTGCGCACCGACACCGAGGTGGAGCTGGTCATCCTCGGGGGAGTCCTGAGGCGCTCCTACCATTCGCTGGTGGGGTCGATGACCCTCGAATCGCTGGCCAACATTCGTGCCAGCATCGGTTTCCTGGGCTGCAGCGGAGTGCGACCCGACACCACGGTGCTTGACACCACCGGCATCGAGGTTCCCGTCAAGCACGCACTACTGACCACCAGCTCGAATATTGTGCTGTTGGCCGACGAAACGAAGTTCCCGGGGGTGGGCCTCCGCGAGGTCTGTACCGCCTCGCGCATTGGCACGCTGGTGACCAGCAAGGGTGCCGATCCCCAGACCCTCGAAGCATTCAGGACATCAGGAAGCGAAGTGATTCTGGCATGAAGCTGACCATCATCGGAGGCGGCGGGTTCCGGGTGCCGCAAATCTTTGAGGCCATCTCGGGCGACACGGAGACGGTGCGCATCACCGACCTGTGCCTCTTCGACTCCGACCCGGAACGGGTGGCAGCCATCGAGGCCGTGCTGGCGCAGCTGACCCCTTCCCTGCCCCGGCCCCCGCGCGTCACCACGGCCTCCGGAGTGGATGAAGCGGTCACGGGTGCCGCCTTCATCTTCTCCGCCATGCGCATCGGAGGCACCGGGGGACGGATCAAGGACGAGAGGATCGCCTTGGAAATGGGTGTGCTCGGCCAGGAAACCACAGGTCCCGGCGGGCTGGCCTACGCCCTGCGCACCCTGCCCCACGCCCGCGACCTCGCCGAGCGCGTGGCCAGGCACGCCCCCGAGGCAATGCTCATCAACTTCACCAACCCCGCGGGCATCGTCACCGAGGCCATGCGGGAGGCGCTGGGAGACAACGTCGTGGGCATCTGCGACACCCCGATCGGGCTCATGCGCCGGGCTGTCCACGCCATCGGATCCACCCCCGAGGACGTCGACTTCGACTATGTGGGCCTGAACCACCTCGGCTGGCTGCGCGGCCTCACCGTGGACGGAGTGGACAAACTGCCCGGGCTGTTGACCGACGACGCGGGGCTTGAAGGCATCGAGGAAGCCAGGCTCATGGGCTTCGACTGGATCAGGGCACTGGGAGCGATTCCCAACGAGTACCTCTACTATTACTACTTCCAGCGCGAAGCCACAGAGCGGCTGCGCGGCTCGGCCGAGACCCGCGGCGAGTTCCTGCACCGCCAGCAGGGACGCTTCTACGAGGAGGCCTGCCACCACCCCGACAGTGCGTTGGAGCTGTGGCAGCGGACCAAGCACGATCGCGAGTCGAGCTACATGGCCGAAAGCCGGCCCGAGTCCGAACGCACCGCTCGCCAGGCCTCCGACATCGAGGGAGGGGGATACCAGCAAGTCGCCCTCGACCTCATGACGGCCCTGCTCGGTGGCAAGCCCGCGACCATGATCCTCAATGTGGCCAATCGCGGTTTGGTTCCCCAGCTGCCCGATGACGCGGTGATCGAGGTGCCGTGCACCGTCACCGGCGACGGCATCGCGCCCAAGCGGATCGCGCCGGTCACCGGCGAGATGCTCGGGCTGCTGCAGCAGGTCAAGGCCGTCGAACGGTTGACGATTGCCGCTTCGAAAAACAAGAGCGGCGAGCTGGCCTGGCGGGCGCTGGCGGCCCACCCGCTGGTGGATTCAATCTCCGTGGCCAAGTCGTTGCTTGACACCTACCGGGAACAAATCCCGGGGGTTGACGCGGCCTTGTCCGGAGGCGAATGAATCAAGCTTCCGGTCCACGGGGAAAGGTTCAGTCGGCAACCCGGGCGTCAGCCTCGGCCAGCACCTGGTCGAACCCGCCGTCATGGAAGGAGCGGCGCTGGGCCACGGCACCGTTGCCCTCGCTCATCATCCGTTCAAGCCCTGCGCCGACGTATTCGGTGTCTCCGGTGGTCTTCAGTTCCGGGCGGATGTACTGCAGCAGCGACTCCAGGCGCCGGTCGATGCTGCACTTGGTGCCGGTGACCAGATCGTACTGGTTTCCGCGGATCCCAAATTTGGCGGCCTGCCACTGCGCCATGTCCAAGGCCTCGGGCGCCGGATTCGGGATGCGCCCGGGATTGTTGATGCCGGCGGAAACCAAGGCCCGCGCAATCAACGCCAGGAGGACGACGTCGGAGGCGCGCACCTGGGCATCGGCCGTCCTGATCTCCAATGTGGGGTAGCGCGTGGAGAGCCGGGCGGCCCAGCTGATGTGGCCTTGGTCAAGGACCACGTCGGAAGCCAGCAGGAACTCCATCCGGCGCAGGTAGTCCTGTTCATCAGCAAAATACGGCGGAATGCCTTGGATGGACCAGCGGCGGTACTGGATGGTGCGCCAGGACGCGAATCCGCTGTCGGATCCCCGCCAGTAGGGCGAGTTTGCCCCGAAGGCAGTGAGCAGCGGCAGCCATGGCCGGAGCGCGTTCATGGCCTCCACCCCGGAGGCAAGGTCGTCGACCCCCACATGGACATGGGTGCCGCTAAGGTAGTGCTCGGCGGTGATGGCACCGCAGAATTCGTTGATGGAATAGTAGCGTTCTGAAGCGTGCACAGTTGCCGGGCCGGACGGGATCCGCGGCGGCGTGCCCGACCCGACCAGGTGAAGCCCCGCCTGGCGCGCCACAGCCGAAAGTTCCCGGCGGGCGGCGGTGACTGACTCGATCGCCTCTTGGCGCGTGGTGCAGATCGGCGTACTGCGCTCCAGCTGGCAGGAGAGGAATTCGGGATGCGTGGGACTGCTTCCGCCGTTCACTGCCATCAAGTCGTTGTAAACGCTTCGCCGCGGGACGGCCGGCATCCCGGTTTCACGGTCGATGAGGAAGAACTCTTCCTCAATGCCAAAGGTGCGCACCTCGCACTCGCCCCTAATCGACTGCGGTCAAACCGGGCAGCTGCTGGCGGGCACCACGGGCAACCTTCGTGCTGTTGCCGCGATCCAGCTCTGTCACGCGGTAGTGCACATAGCGGGGATTCTCCGCCGCCAGCCTGACGGCCTGGCGGTCTTCGGGCACGTAGGTGGTGAGCATCCCGTAGAAGGACTCGCACGCGCCGCACCAATATTCAACGTCCCAGCATGGAGGCTGGACCCTTTTGGAGTCGAGCAGAAGGGTGACGTTTTCATAGACAAGATATTCGCTGGTGTCACAGCGTTCACAGGTCGGGGCATCATAGGATGGTGCCTCGTTCCTTTGGATGATCCAGGCACCGGCTGACGGGGTTGCCTGCCCGGAAAGCAAAGGCAATCGGGGCACACGCTTGGAAACTGACTTCTTCATGGAGACCACTTTCGACGTACCGTCCAGTAGGTTGGCACACGCTACGTGCAACAATTTCAGCATGTCCCGAACATGTCCCCTTTAGCAATGAATGGTCACCGTCCACGGGTCCGCCTAGCGCAGAATCCATGGCGGACGTTGGGAATAGCTCGATACCGGGCCCGCGCCGACCGGGCGTCAGGAGTTGATCCCCAGGCGCACCTTTCCGGCCTCGACGTGCCAGCGTGCATCCAGGCGCACATTGTCCAACAGGCGGCGGTCGTGGGTCACCAGGAGCAGGGCTCCCTCGTAGGACTCCAGTGCCTCCTCGAGCTGCTCGATGGCTGGCAGGTCAAGGTGGTTGGTGGGTTCGTCCAGCACCAGCAGGTTCACCCCGCGTGCCTGCAGCAGGGCAAGGCCCGCCCGCGTCCGCTCGCCCGGGGACAGATCCCGCACCAGGGATGCGGCTTGGTGGGCCTTGAGGCCGAACTTGGCCAGCAGGGTGCGAGCCTCGGCCGGGTTCATCTGGGGAACCGCAAGTTCAAATCCGTCGCCCAGGGCGGTGTCTTCGTCAAGGTGGCTGCGTGCCTGGTCGATCTCGCCGATGGCCACCGAGGACCCCAAGGTGGCCGATCCGGAATCCGGCGCCAGGTGCCCTAGCAGCAGTTTCAGCAGGGTGGACTTCCCGGCCCCGTTGGGGCCGGTGATGCCGATGCGGTCCCCGGCGTTGACCTGCGCTGAGACGGGCCCAAAGGTGAATTCGCCGCGGGTGATGGAGACTTCGTTGAGCGTGGAGACCACGGTGGAGGAACGCGGGGCGGCGGCGATCTCGAATTGCAGCACCCATTCCTTGCGTGGCTCGGCTACCTCGTCGAGGCGCTTGATCCGCGATTCCATCTGGCGGACCTTCTGCGCCTGCTTCTCCGAGGACTCGTTGGACGCCTTCCGGCGCAACTTGTCGTTGTCAGGGTTCTTCTTCATCGCGTTGCGCACACCCTGGGAGGACCACTCGCGCTGGGTGCGGGCCCGGGAAACCAGGTCCGCCTTCTTGTCGGCGAACTCGTCGTAGGCCTCGCGGGCATGGCGGCGGGCAATGGCCCGCTCCTCGAGGTAGGAGTCGTAGCCGCCGTCGTACACGGCGACCTGGTTTTGTGCCAGGTCCAGCTCGACGATGCGGGTCACGCAGCGGGCCAGGAACTCGCGGTCGTGGGAAACCAGAACGACCCCGGTGCGCAGCGAAGAGACGAAGGATTCAAGGCGTTCGAGCCCGGCGAGGTCAAGGTCGTTGGTGGGTTCGTCCAGCAGCACCAGGTCGAAGCGGGAAAGCAGCAGGGCCGCCAAGGCAACGCGGGCCACTTGTCCGCCGGAGAGTGCTGTCATGAGGGTTTCGGTGGGCAGGGTGAAGCCAAGTTCGGCAAGCGTCGCCGGAGCCCGGTCCTCAAGATCGGCCGCGCCGCTGGCCATCCAGTGCTCGAAGGCGGCGGCGTACGCGTCATCGGCACCCGGTGCCCCGGAGCCCAGGGCCTCGGCGGTGGATTCCATGGCCTCGGTTGCCGCAGCACAGCCAGTGCGCCGGGCCAGGTAGGCCTCGATGGTTTCTCCGTCGATGCGTTCGTGTTCCTGCGGCAACCAGCCGATGAACGCGCCGTCCGGTGCGCTGGAGACGGTTCCGCCCAGCGGAACGTCCACCCCGGCGAGCAATCGCAGCAGCGTGGATTTGCCAGCCCCGTTGGCACCCACCACCCCGATGACGTCCCCGGGGGAGACGGTGAAGCTGAGGGAGGAAAATAGTGTCCGGTTGGCATGGCCGCCGGCAAGGTCCTTGGCCACGAGTGTTGCAGTCATTGAACCAGTTTAGTTTCCCCGGACCCGTTGCCCGTCATCGGTCATCCAGGGTCCGGTCTCAGCGCAGCTATTGCGAACCCATCCAGTCTGTTTGGCAGTTATGGCTGGTCTGGATCCAGGAACCCGACTTCGTTACCGGTAGCTGCACCTTGGATCCGTTGGGCACCGTTTTGATGATGCCTGAACGCAGCGAAGGACAGCGACTCAGTTTGGAGTTTGCCCCGCATGCGGGTTCGTCCCACCGACCGTGACTTTGGACCCTACCCCCGCGCGGGAGCTGCGGGCAGGATGAGATGACAACCGAAGGGGCAATGTGCCAGGCAAGTGGGGCCCGTTGCACCGTCGGTGCCCGCACGGGCAACCTTCGCGATTCCGGAGAAGCCGTGGATCGGGGGATGGACGTAAGACAAAGGAGATCTAGACCATGAAGCGATGGACTGCATGGCAAAATTGGGTCGCCGTGGCCGCTGGCCTTTACACGGTCTTGGCCATGACCTGGACTACGGAAGTGGGACAGTCTGCCGCCTACATGCTGACCGGTGGTATCGCCTTGATCGTTATTGGCGTTATCAACCTTGCTGCCCCCGGGATGCCGGCGGCCGAATGGGTTCAGCTGGTCGTGGCGGCGCTGGTTGTTGCTTCGCCTTGGATGGGCAGCTTCGCCTCGGGCACGCCGATGGTGGCATGGCATACCTGGATTCCGGGTATTGTCGCTTTGGTTGCCTCGGCAATGGCCATCAAGCCGACGATGCGCATGTACCACGAGCATCATCCGGTTGGCTCGCACTAGGCGATCAACATTCAAAGGCCCGGTTCCCGACCGGGCCTTTCACTTGCGTCTTAGCGGTTTTTGAATACTTTTGGCCATAGGCTGGTGGCATGAGGCTTCGAAGCGAGAAACCGGCAGATCGGCAGGAGATCCGCAAGCTGACCGTGCGCGCATTCGCCGACTCGGACGCCGCCCGGGAACCCGGGGAAGCGGCGTTGCTGTCCGAACTCTATTCCTGCGAAGGGTACCTACCCGAATATTCCGTGGTGGCAGAAGTCAATGGCCACTTGGCAGGTCATGCGATCGCCACGCGCGGATGGCTCGATGGGGACATTCCGTTGCTGGGACTTGGCCCGGTGTCGGTGGATCCCGGGGACCAAAAGCATGGGGTCGGGACCGCACTCCTGAATGAGATCCGGGATCGCGCCGCCCAGCGCGGGGAGCGCGCGATCATATTGCTGGGCGAGCCGGAATACTATCGGCGCTTGGGGTACGTGCCGGCCGTGCCCCATGGGATCATTCCCTCGGATCCGTCCTGGGGCGACTATTTCATGGTGTTGAACCTCTCGCCGATGCCACTGCCCAAGGGCAACTTCCGCTATGCGGAGCCGTTCGGGGTCTAGCGTGGAGCCGTCGGCGCGGCCTGGGCAGGCAAAAGGCCACGGGTGCCAAGGAAGGTGGATTCCTTGGCACCCGTGGCCTGTGGATTGTCCGGTGTGGACTTAGTGGCTACGGCGCTTCCACGTGCTGGCGCAATTTGGTGGCCAGTTGCTGCAGCGTCGCAAATTCCTCGTCGGAGAGCGCGGTCCCAATGAGGTCGTGGATGCCCTTGACATGTTCGCGGCCCATCGCCTTCTGCAGCCGGGCACCTTCCTCGGTCAAGGAAATAAGGACAGCCCGCTGGTCGGTGGGATCCGACCGGCGCGAGACCAGGCCCTTGGCTTCCAGCCTGTCAGCCATGCGGCTGAGGCTCGGCTGGGAAATCAACAGGTGCTGGTTCAAGTCCGAAAGCCGGCTGGTCCCGGAGGAACACCTGGAGAGATTGAAGAGCACATCGTATTCACGGGTGCTGAGCTCCTTGAACTCCGGGAGTTTCTGGATCTCGCGCATCACCGTGACCTGCGCCCGGAATACTGCTTCCCAGGCGGCAGACGCGGAACGAAGCGAGGCCTGGCTAGACATTGGCTTTTCCGGCGGCGAGCTTGGCGTCGCGGGCCGCAACGCGGTTCGCGTGGGTCGGTGCCTCGGGGTGGTCGGCCGGCTTGCGGCTGGCCAGTTCCTTGCGCAGCGTGGGCAGCACTTCTTCGCCGAAGAGGTCGAGCTGCTCCAGGACGGTCTTGACCGGCAGGCCGGCGTGGTCGACCAGGAAGAGCTGGCGGTGGTAGTTGCCGAATGCCTCCTGGAAAGTCAGGGTCTTTTCGATCATTTCCTGCGGCGAGCCCACGGTGAGCGGGGTCTGGTCGGTGAAGTCCTCCATGGAGGGGCCGTGGCCGTAGACCGGGGCGTTGTTGAAGTACGGACGGAATTCATTCTTGGCGTCCTGGGAGTTCTTGCGGATGAAGAACTGCCCGCCAAGGCCCACCATGGCCTGGTCCGCGCGGCCGTGGCCGTAGTGCTCGTAGCGCTCGCGGTAGAGGTTGATCAGCTGGATGTAGTGTTCCTTGGGCCAGAAGATGTTGTTCGCGAAGAAGCCGTCGCCATAGTAGGCCGCGATTTCGGCGACCTGCGGGGTGCGGATCGACCCGTGCCAGACGAAGGGGGCCACGTCATCGAGCGGGCGCGGGGTGGAGGTGAAGTTCTGCAGCGGGGCGCGGAACTTCCCTTCCCAGTTCACCGTGTCTTCGTCCCAGAGACGGCGCAGCAGGTTGTAGTTCTCGATGGTCAGGTTCACCGAGTCCTGCATGTTCTTGCCGAACCAGGGGTAGACCGGGGCGGTGTTGCCGCGCCCGAGCACCAGGTCCACGCGGCCGTCGGCCAGGTGCTGCAGCATCGCGAAGTCCTCGGCGATCTTCACCGGGTCATTGGTGGTGATCAACGTCGTGGCAGTGGAGAGAATGATCTTCTCCGTCTGCGCCGCGATGTAGGCCAAGGTGGTGGTGGGGGAGGAGGAGAAGAACGGGCGGTTGTGGTGCTCGCCGATGGCGACGACGTCCATGCCGACTTCTTCGGTCTTCTTGGCGATGGCAACGATGTCCTTGATGCGCTGGGCCTCGCTCGGAGTTTTGCCGGTGGTGGGATCGCGGGTGATGTCGCTGACTGAGAAAATGCCGAACTGCATGATGCCTCCTGTTGGGCTGGGTGGACTTCGCTCTGGTAACCAGTATGCCAGATTTATATGCGTTTGCATGGAATAGCGAGAATCGTCACCAAATAATTCCCCAGGGTTCATGTGGCGTCTCTCACGACTCGCTTCGTCTTCGCGGTAGGCTCCGGCCATGGACACGCCTTTATCGATCAACCAGGACCCTGCCCGCCGGGATCCGGTGCGCTGGAACTCGGTGGCCGGGATCGTCGGCTTCCTGGCCATCGTGGAACTCACCAGCGGGATCCTGCAGGGCTACTACACGCCGCTCATGACCGACATCGCCGGCCATCTGGGAATCCACGATGCGGATGTGAATTGGTTCGAGGCCGCCCAGCTCATGGTCAGCGCGCTGGCGGTCCCGCTGTTGGCATCACTCGGGGACATCTTCGGGCACAAGAAGATGCTCCTGCTCTCGGCCGTGGTCACCGCACTGGCTTCATGGGCAGTGGTGTTTTCCGGATCCTTCACCACGTTCCTGGTCGCGTGGGCATTGCAGGGGGCCTATGCGGTGTGGCTGCCGCTGGAAATAGCCATCGTCTTTTCACGCGCCCGCAAACTGGGCATCCCCGGCCCGGTGGCCCGTCGCGCGGCGGGGCTGCTGGTGGGGGCGCTCGAAGTTGGGGTGATTGCCGGTGCGCTGGCCGGCGGCGCGCTGATCGGGGTCTTCGGCGGCAGTGTTCCGCTGACCATGACGATCCCCGCCATCGCCACGACGATTTGCATCTTTGCCGTGGCCTTCGGCGTGCCCGATGACGGGGAGCGCAACGGGGCCAGGATTGACGGCGGGGGATTCGGCTACCTGGCCACCGGGCTGCTGCTGCTCACCAGCGGACTGAGCTTCCTGCGGATCAACGGCGCCGGCAGCCCGTTGCCATGGGGATCGATGGTGCTGGGCCTGGCCGTGCTTTACGTGTTCTACCGCCACGAAAACAAGCAGGCCGATCCGCTGATAGATTTCAAGGTCCTCTTCGCCCGGTCGATGTGGCCGGTGCAGCTGACCGCAGGACTCTTTGGCGTCTCGGTCCTGGGGGCCCAGATTCCCATGAGCACCTTCGCCCGCACCGACCCGGCCGTCAATGGGTATGGCCTCGGGCTGGGCGCATCGGGCGTCTCGGTCATCATTGGGGCGTATGTGCTTTCGATGCTTGTGGGGGCGTTGCTGTTCCCGGTGGCTGCGCGACTTGTGGGTGCCAAGGCGACGCTGGTCTCGGCCAGCGCGCTCGTTGGCATCGGGTATCTGATGTTCCTGCCGTTGCATGCCTCGCTGGCCCAGGTGTTGGCAAACATGGTGGTTGCAGGCGTTGGTTCAGGGGCGTTGATCGCGGCTCTGCCGGCGGCGGCTGCGGCAGCCGCCCCCTATCACCGGACCGGCATGGCCACCGGGCTGACCAATGCGGTGAAGACCATTGGAGGTTCCTTCGCTTCGGCGGTCTTCGGGCTGGCCCTCATCGGCCAGGTGGCCGGGGCGGCATCGAACACGGCGGTGGAAAACACCGCTGCGCCATTGGCCGGATACATGATCGTTTGGGCCATCTGCGGCGGGACGGGGATCGTGTGCGCACTGGTGCTGTTCGCCGTGCCGCGAAATGCCCTCGAGGATACCGCACTTGCCGGGAAGCACCGGTAGGCGGGCGTGTGGGGGAGGAGTTCCCGTCGCGCGAGACGCACGGCATCCCGCGAGCGGATGTGGTGTGTGGGCGTCGGGACCCGCGCTTCAAGTTCTCGTGGGTTGCCGGCACGAACACCTTGCTCCTGGATTCCTTGGAGCGCGGTATAGGCCGGTAGAGCCACATTGAAGTCCTGAGGGGTCCCGACGTCTTCGACGATACTCCTTTTGACGTGCTTGTCCATCGTCACCGGCAGGGAATTTCATGGACATGCGCGGACCATCCCCGAGCGCCGCGAAGTCCGGTGAAAAGTACTGCCAGAAGTAGTAGGGCCTATCCGTGGCGCATGTGCTTCCACCAGGTCAGCGGATCGGCAACCTTGAACCGCCGCCCCGTCATCGAGCTGGGGATGACGCGCACGAACTGGTCCTTGGGCCCGGATTCCCAGGGGAAGAGCATGAGGTTGAAGGAATCCAGCGTTTCCTCGATGCCGCCGAAAAGTTCCGCCTTGCCCTGGACCATGACCGACCAGGCGACGCCGGTTTCCGGGTTCACCCCGTCCGCCTGAAAGGCAACGTGGGGCTGGGCACGCAAGGTGTCCAGCTTGGTTCCCGGTCCGGTGCGGAATACCACGGTGCCGTGGTCGACCGTGAAGTTGATCGGGAAGATCTGTGGCATGTCGCCGTGGCTCACGGCGAGATGGCCGAGGGAAACCGCTCGAAGCAGTTCCAGGCACTGGTTGGATTCGAGGGCCTCAACGTCCGTGTGTGTCTGTTCCTTTTCCATGACTTGAGCGTACGTGCGGTCGGACAAAGTGGCCAGAGGACCGTACCCGTTTTCCGGGCCAGTGTGGCCGCCGGAGTTCAGGGGGACGGAATGATGCCGGCCCGATGGGCGGGGATGGCGCCCCGCATCCGGTTCCGGCTCAGGAATCCCTTGGCTGATTCCTCAGCACGTCCTCGACTTCCTTGCGTTCCTTGCGGGTCAGCGGGATCATCCCGGTGGCCGGATTGATCAAGGTGCCCGAGGCTGCGGTGCCCGTGGCGCTGACCGGCGGTGGTACCGAGCCGTTGCCCGAGTTGCCCGCCCCGACGGATGCGCCATCGGCAAGCGGCGTGCGCCCGGCCGCTGCCATGGCAGTGATCAGCTCCCGCGTCGGTTCGGTCGGCGTGACAACAACCGAGGTTCCGGCCCGTGTGCCAGGTTCGGAGTGCCTGTCGATGCGGCGTTTGGCCGCCCGCTCCTTGGCGCCCTCCACCAGGTGGTAGAGCACCGGCACCAGGATCAGGGTCAGCGCGGTGGAGGAGAGAAGCCCGCCGATGACCACCACGGCCAGTGGCCTGGAAATGAATCCGCCGCCACCGGTCAGGCCCAGGGCCATCGGGACCAGCGCGAAGATCGTGGCCAGTGCCGTCATCAGGATCGGGCGCAGGCGCTGCCGGGCACCGTGGTGGATGGCGTCGGCAAGGTCCATGGCCGGGTGCCCGTCGCGCGGCTTGCGGTACTGGTTGATCAAGTCGATGAGCACGATCGCGTTGGTGACCACGATGCCCACCAGCATCAGCATGCCGATCAGGGACGGCAGGCCGAGCGGCACCTTGGTCAGCAGCAGCAAGCCGATGGCGCCGGTGGCGGCGAACGGGATGGAGACCAGCAGGATCAGCGGCTGGATGAGCGACTTGAAGGTCGCGACCATCACCACGTAGACGATGGCGATGGCCGCCAGCAGCGCCAGGTAGAGCTGGCCGAAGGACTCGGCCTGCTCGGTGGCCGCCCCGCCCAGTTCCGCGGTGGCTCCCGCGGGCAGGGTGAGCGACTCGAGGCGCTTGGCGACCTCGGCGGAAACCGCACCCAGATCGTTTTCCCCCGGGGTGACGGAGACCGTGGCAATGCGATCCCCGTTGGAGGAGGTGATGGTTGCAGGGGATTCGGAGCGCTCCACCGTCGCCACGTCGCCCAGTTTCACGGTGCCGCCCGCGGCAGGCAGAACCAGGTTCCGCAGCTGGTCAAGATCGGTGAGCTCTGTTCCCTCGCCGATGAGCACCGGGTAGTCCGTGTAGCCAAGGCGCACGGTGCCCGCGGGGACGGGGGAGAGCGTCCCGGCCGCCAGCGCGCCGATCTGCTCCTCGGAGAGCCCGGCTGCGGCTGCCTCGGCCCTGTCGATGTCGATGGAGACCTGGGGGCGCGCCTCGGAGAGGTTGTCGCCCAGGTCTGTCGCGCCCTCGATTCCGGTCAGGGCCGCCACAGTGGCATGGGTTGCCTCGGTGAGCAGCTCCGGGGTGGGCGCGCCGACCTGGACGGTGATCGCGGAGGAGCCGCCCCGGCCGCCCTCGGCGGCGGAGATGGAGATCTCGGAGTCGCCGGCCAGGGGAGCCACCGCGGCGCGGGCGGCGGCTTGGATGGCTTCCTGGTCGGCGTCGGCATCGGTCATGACCGTGAAACCGGCAGTGTCGGTAGCGCCGCCCTGGAACGCGGCGAAGCCGCCGGACGGGGAACCTGCCGTCAGCTGCACATCCACGACGCCATCGAGCCCGCGCAGCGCCTCCTCCACCGGCTCGGCCACCTTCATGGTGGTTTCCAGGGAAGAACCGGCCGGCAGCTTTTGGGTGACGGAGAAGGTGTTTTGCCCGGTGCCGCCCAGCAGGTTGGTGGGCACCAGCGGGATCAAGACGACGGTAAGTCCCAGCAGGAGAACGGAGGCCGTCAAGGTGATGACGGGGTGTTTCTGCGTCTTGCGCAGGATGGGGGAGTAGCCGCGCTGCAGCCAGGACTTCGCTTCCCTCTTTTCGGCAGCCGCCCTGGCCTCTGCGGCATCGGCTGCCCCTGGCCGGCTGTGGCCCAGGAACCAATAGGCAAGCACCGGGACAATCGTCAGGGAGACCAACAGCGAGGCCAGCAGGGCAATGGTCACGGTCAGCGCGAACGGTCGGAAGAGTTCCCCGGCCATGCCGCCGACCAGGGCCACGGGCAGGAACACTGCCACGGTCGTCAGCGTCGCGGCTGTCACCGCTGTGGCCACCTCGCGCACGGCGGTGAGGATGGCCTTGGATTTTTCCTCGCCATAGGCGAGGTGGCGCTTGATGTTTTCGATGACCACGATGGAGTCGTCCACCACGCGGCCAATGGAGATGGTCAACGCGCCCAGGGTGAGCATGTTCAGCGTGTAGCCGCCGGTGCGCAGGCCTATGAAGGTCACCAGCAGGGACAGCGGGATGGAGATCGCAGTGACCAGGGTGGAGCGCACCGAAAGCAGGAAGATGAGGATGACCACGACGGCGAAGCCCAGTCCCAGCAGTCCCTCGACGGTGAGATCGTGGATGGATTGCTCGATGAAGGGGGCCTGGTCGAAGACCGTGGTGAACGTCGCGTCGGGCCCCAGCTGCGCGGCGAGCTCGGGCAGCAGCGCGGCGACTGCATGGGAAATGCCCACGGTGTCCCCGTCTGGCTTCTTGGTCACCGACACGGCCAGCGTCTCGATCCCGTTGGTGCGCGTGATCGAGGTGGCGGCGTCTTCTTGCATGCTGACATCGGCCAGCTCCGAGAGCTCGTGAACGCCACTGGCTCCCCGCACCGGCAGCGACTTGACGGCGTCAAGGGAATCGATGGAGGAGCCGGAGGTGACGGGCAGGTCAAGGCCCTCTGTGTCCAGACGGCCCACCGGCATCAGTCCGGAGCCTTCCTCGATGACCTTTTTCAGGTCGTTGCCGTTGAGGCGTTCCGTGGCAAGCCTGGCGGTATCGGGAAGCACTGCGATGTGCTGGGAAGTGCCGCCGGAAACTTCTGCGGTACGTACGCCCTCCACCTTGGAGAGCTTGGGCAGCACCAGACGCTCGACGTCCGCGCGCAGGTCGTTCAGGTTTTCGCCCCCGGAAACCGCGAGATAGACGATGGGGAAGTCGGCGATGGAACCGGCAAAGGCCGAGGGTTCGACGTCTTCGGGAAGCGAGGACTTGGCATTGGAGATGGCCTTGTCGACCTGGGCGCGCGCCCGGTCCAGATCGGTTCCGTAGGCGAAGGACAGTGAGAGGGTCGTGAAGCCGGTTTGCGAGGTGGAGGAGGAGGATTCCAAGCCCTCCACTGCCTGGAGCGCGCCCTCGAGTGGCTGGGCCACCTGCCCGTCGATGACCTCCGGAGAAGCTCCAGGCTGGGATGCCAGCACCGAAATCCGCGGGAACTCGAGTGCGGGGATGAGCTCCTGCCTGAGCTGCCCCATGGTGATCACGCCAAACACCGCCACAAAGACCGTGATCAATGCGATGAGGGCGCGATTGCCCAGGGATAGTGCCGCCAGCCGGTGCATCTGCCATCCTAGAAAGTTTGTCTTGTTCGCTATTGCTCCGAGAACAACTCTAGTTGGCCTGCGGCGGTCGCGAATGCACCCAGAGGCGTACCTTGATTTCCGGGAAGAGCCACACGCCATCGCTGGGGCGCTCATGGCGGAAAAGGCCTCCCTGGCACCGGAGTCTGGGACCTTTTCCTTCGAGGGGTGCAGGATCCCCCAATGTTATTCCCTGCACCCCTCGAAGGAGACTTTTGCGTGCGTATCCCGGAGGGATGCAGTGTGACGCTGTGCTGAAGATCCAGCGTATGAACACTATGTGGTGGAACCCGGTCGTCGAACGCACGTGCAACGACCTTGAGTGGAATGACTTCCCACGAGTGGATTGCCCATAGCTGCCCGTAATCGCCCCACCGGGCCCATGCCCGGGTAATTTCTAAGAGGTCGTGGGGCCACTATGTGAATCCTGAATCTTCTTTCTGGCTAGTTTCTATGCAGGAGACATTATCGAACGACGGACGCGGGGAACAGGAAACCCGAAAAATATTTGGCCGATTTGTTCGGGCTCCTGCACCGCGTGTTGGTAAAACCTCGATGCGCTTGGATATTGCCTGCCGGAAGCGCTGGCGCTGGCGCTTTCGACAGTCGTGATGTCGATACGGTGGACTGACCTCTGCGTCCCGTGCAACGATTGACGAACGGTCAAACGAGCCGGGTCATGGTGCCCGGCTGCCAGTGGAATCCGCGAAGGAACGACTTTCTACTCCCACAGTCAGAGGAGAAAATATGTTCAAGCAGTTCGGCCAAGGAACGCCAGAATTCCGCGATCCCCAGGGCCTCACGCTTCCTCCGGAGCACGAGCCCGCGCCTGAGACCCCACCGGGCCCGCCGCCGGGTCCGGATCCGGAATACCCGGTACCAGGTCCCGACTTTCCGCCAGGGCCCCCGTCCCATCCCGATCCGGAACCTGGGCCCTATCCATCGCCTATTCCCGATCCTTCGCCGGACCCGGACCCGGACCCGTTCCCCTCGCCGAGCCCGGCCCCGGGGCCAGACCCCATGCCGCACCCCGACCCGACCACCAGGCCACCGTCGATGGATTAGTCGGTTTCACGAGAGAGGATGCTGTGCGGATCGGCTTTGGTGAGATGCGGCACCGAAACGCATCCCGCCCTTCGCTGCCTGGGGCTTGCCCGTCTTCGAGGGGCGGGCCAGAACTCAGGCCGCAAGCGCGCTTGCCGCGTCATTGATGACCCGGTCGATTCCGCCCAGGGCCATGCTCTCTCGTTGTCGCCGGGCACCATTGCCGCGAGTCAGAAGTTGGTCCGTGGCGGCTTTCACGAACTCGAGGTCGCCGTTCTCATCCAGCGCATCGCCGATATGGCCGAGCAGGACTCGCACAAGTTGATCGGACGGTACTCTATCGCCGGTCTCGGGGTGCAATTGGTTGCCCTCCAGGCCGTTCTTAGCCGCCTGCCAGAAGGCGAGATCAAGCATCTCAGGATGTATTCCATCCTGCGGAACGGGTTCACGGATGATCGTCTCCACCAGTGCCCTGATGATCAACGCCAACGTCACCGACTCGTCGGCCCGCAATTGGGCATCGGAAATCCGGATTTCTATGGTCGGATAATGGTTTGAAAGGCGGGCCGCCCACCCGATATGGCCGGCATCAAGAACCACATCTGAACCAAGTATTCGTTCTAGCCGCTTGAAGTAGTCATCCGCTCCGGTGAAATAAGGCGGAATTCCCTGCACCGACCATTGACGGTAGTGGATACTCCTCCACGAGGCGAACCCCGAGTCTTGCCCGCGCCAGAACGGTGAATTTGCGCCCAGAGCCGACAGCGCGGGCAACCATCTACGGATGCCGTTGAGGGCGTGCACCCCGGCCTCGGAATCCTGGATCGAGACGTGCACGTGCAGACCCGATACATATTGCTCGCTGCTGATGCCAGGCAGGTACCGGTGTATCTCCCTGTAGCGTTCGGTTGGGGCGATCCCGGCTGCGGATGCCCCGATCAGCGGGGCTGTGCCCAGGGAGACTGCAAGCAGATCGTGCCCCGATGCAGTCCTCGCAAGGCCTTGCCGGAAGCCACGGACAGAATCCAGGGCCTGCTGCGCGGAGGAGCAAACGGGCGTGGCCATTTCGATCTGGCAATCCAGGAGCTCGTGCTGTGAACTGCTCTCTCCCGCACGTAGGGACATGAGCGCCTCGCGGGCCTTCTCACTGGGAGCAGCGGGCAATCCGGTTTCGGGATCCATGAGAAAGAATTCCTCTTCGATGCCAAAGGTACTCATGGTGAACTCCTTACAGTAACCCGCAGCCGGAAGTCGAAGCCCCATGGCGAGGGAGCGGAATCGGGGTGGAACGGTGTGCCGCACTCGGCCGACATGCTTTCCGAGTTTTCGGGTCAAGGAGTGCGGTATCAATGGACGTTGTATGCGGAAGGAGGGATTGAATGCGGGATATTGACGTGCGAGCGTGCCGATTCGGTGCCCGGACAATGGGCGAACACGGGCTGCTCCCACGAGACACCCGTTCAAGTGCCACTGGGCTTGACCGTATTCTTTGCGAAGCCAGCCCCACGGGAAAATCGGTCTGTTGCGAACGGCTCCCTTGAACTTGCCTCACCCGCTTTCACGGCCAGCCGGTGGGCTGGTTCCTCGGTGTGGTGCGTGGATTTTCGGTCATGACGGAGGGTATCTTCCCGCACGTTGCCGGATTCCGGCTCGCCCGTTTGGGGAAAGGGCATTTGAACGCCACCATGCATTTATCTTTACACGGGCCCGGATGGGCGGCAATGCTGGGAACAGCCCCCGGGGGGAGGTTGCGGCCGCATACACCGATGAGTTGGGAAAAGAACGATGGGAAAGGAGGACTCGATTCCGGTGAACCAAATTCGTCTGCGCGTCAGGGATGCCATCAGTTCAAACACCGAAGGATTGAATCAATCAGGCATCGCACGCCAAGCAGCCATGAGCCAAGATGCTTTAAGCCGTTCCCTGAGCGGACAACGAAATTTTAGCGCCAGTGAGCTGGCAGCTCTGGCCAAGATCCTGAAGGTCTCGCTCCAATGGCTGATCACGGGAGACCCGCGGGCCGACGCCCACAATTCCGAAGGACCGCCATATGTCCGAGGCAGATTGGACCGGGTGGCCGAGACCGTTGCCTTTCCTGCGGGCGCCTACCGGGAAGTTGCCTTGACTACGCCATCTGTGCCCGTGCCGCCCACGGGGCTAACGCCCGAAGAAGCCGCGACCCACGTAGCTTCCCTACTCTCGCGCGGCTCCTCGCAACCTTTCATGCAGGACTTACCCGCCGCCATTGAAAATGCCTACGGCATCGGGGTTTTCGTGGTGGCCGAGGGGCCCGCATTCGACGCCCGGGCCATGGTCGCCGGCGAGGTCACGTACGTGGTGGTGCGCGGCACGGGCGCTTGGTACCAAGCGAACCTTGTGCTTGCGCGTGAACTCGGGGAGTTGGTGGGCGGAAGACAACCGGAAATCGGCCATCGGGCACGACGCAGGGACCAATGGTCGAAGGAATTTGCTTATGCTCTTTTACTCCCCGAAGAGACCGTGCAGTCGATTGACTGGAACAAGCAGTCCCCCCGCGAGCTGGCTGCCTTCCTGTGGGAAAGAGGGGTGTCCGCCAAGGCCCTTGCCCAGCGGCTGGATGCCTTGGGGATCCAACGCGGACCGGCCCTTGTGCATGCCGACGAGGGAACGCTTCAATTGCTCGTTTGGCACAACCCGGATTGCCTCAGCCATGATCGAGCGCGCGCCTATCGATCGCCGCGGATACCCTTCGACCTGTTTAGCGCACATCTCAAAGGAATGCGCGAAGGGCGGGTGGATGGAACTTCACTTGCCTGGATGCTCGACACGCCGCTGACTGAACTCTAGACACCGGCAGGCCCCGCATCAAAGGGATGCAAAAAGGTTGGAATCCCGAAGACGGCCAAGTAGCGTGGCAGACACAGCCCCGGGGACCGCCCCACTGCGCTGGAAGGGACCAGCACCCATTTGTGGCCGAATGTCCTTCTGCCTTCCGGGCGGAAGTGTGCGTGTTCGACACATCAAAGGGAGTGGCCAGGGACAGTTCGATGTGAAGGGAGCATGACAATGCCAAAGGACAAGACTCCGCAGATCAAGGACGATGAACTCTATGAAAAGTTGCGCGACGAAGGAAATTCCAAGCAAAAAGCCGCTCGAATCGCCAACGCGGCTGCCCGCGACGGAAGGTCGAAAGTAGGGAAGCGGGGCGGAAAGGCAGGCGACTACGAAGACTGGACTGTTCCAGAGCTGAAGGCCCGGGCCAAGGAAATCGGGTTGAGTGGTTACTCGAAGCAGAACAAGAAGGAACTGATCGATTCGCTGCGAAATTCCTAACGAATTGACTGACAACGAGGAGACGAATTGACTGACAACGAGGAGGCAGAAAATGACTCACAAGAATGCCGACGGGGATCAGGAGGACCAAACGTCCGTTCCTCCGACGCTGGACAGTTTTGATCCGCTGCGCGACGCCGAGACGTTGCTGGACAACGGCACCCCGAGGAACGAAGAAGCCAAGGACAGAGATGCGGACTTGCTCGGAGAACCGGGAAGTACAGCTCCCGGTTCAAATTAGCGCGGGCCCGAAGACTCGAACGAAGACGACGCACGCTTCGATGCTGGGTAAAGCAGCGCGGCGTAGGGCAGAAGTAACCCGTGCATTACAAGACGGAGGTGGAGTCGACGGCTGATGCGGTCGACCCCACCTTCCAGGTCCTGCAGGCAAGAGCAACCTTAGCCCTGCGTGGATTGCTCACTTGTCGGTGACGTCCCGGGCGGCGTCCTTGAGGTGCTCGCCGGCTTGCTTCGCCCTGGCCTCAGCCTCTTCCCTTGCGCCCTCCGCCTGCAGGCTTTCGTTGTCGGTTGCGTCGCCGGTATTCTTCTTGATCTTGCCTACGGCCTCTTGCGCCTTATTGCCGATTTTGTCTCCGATACCCACGGGGGTCCTCCTAGGATTGGTTCCAGATTTTTGTACATTCGGTAACGTGCATGGCCACAGTGGCCGCGAGCCGTGCCCCGGAAGCGCGACAGCCGCTTTCGGGTATTGAACCCGCATGACGTGCCCACAAATTCATCGATGTCCTGCCCGCCTCCCTTTCCGCGAACTTGTATCCGGCCGAGCTAGGGCGCCCGATAGATGTTTTCGCTGTTGCGATCCACCCGCCGGTGGTAGTGCATCCCGGCTTGGCCTCCGAGGATTGCTCCGAGCAGCGGGACGATGACTGCGATTGCCAGCGCGATCCAACCAAGAGCGGACATTGCGCCGTCCATGGGAAGTTGTGGGATGCCGTTTAGTTGCCCCAAGGCCTCGAACTTGACGTTGGCAAGGACTGTGAGCGCGGCTACGGCAATCGCGGCGATGATCGCCCAAAGCCAGACGGCCATTCCCTGCCGCATCCCGTTAAAGCGTGCCATCCTGCCAGCGACGTAGCCGCCGCAAAAGTAGGCAAGAAGCAGGACCAACACCAAGACAATGGCGGAGATCCAGGCGGTGGCATCCGGATTGCCGGCAACGCTTTCGGTGGCGGTACCCAGATCGGTGTCGGTGGCCAAACCAACGCCGGCACCAAAGGCTGTGATGAGCGCCGTGAGCAGGACAGTGATTCCCATGGCGGTCACCCAGCCAAAGAACGCACTGCCGACCTTGACGCCACCGAATTGGCTGCGTTCCCGAGCCAACCTCTCGTTGGCTCGATAGCTGGAAGTACTCGAACCTGAACCCGTGGTTTCCATCAAACGACCTCTTTCTTGATTTGTCACCCGTTAGGTATTGCCTCGCAAGGAGCTGCTCGTGCCCCAAGGCCGTTTCTCAGGGATCCATCCGTTCGCCGCTGCGGGGACGCTTCATTTCAGGCCCGTCTTCCGTCGCACTACGGTCACCTTCGGAAAGTGATTCGTTTCCGTTCCGCTCCACGTCGTTCGTTTGCGGTCCATCGAGGTACGCGCCATGCTCCCCGGAAAGGCCGTAGGATGCCCCTGCTTGTTCGGACGCCGATGCGTCCACTGGATGCTCGGTAACCACGTACTTCCGGATTCGGGGACGTCCGGACGTGGGGCCGATGGTGTGCACATGTTCTTCGGCGCCCTGCGGGGTGTCTTGGTTCAGGCCTACGGGTTCGAGGTTGTCCTGGTCTCTCGGGGTCTCTGGTGTTTCGGGTTCAGTGACTCCACGGTTCGCGCCCAGACCGGCCTGCGAGTAGTAGTCGTAGAGGCGATCCTCGTCCTCGGGACTCAGATGCCCCATGGGATCGACGTTGGGCGCGTCCTTCACGAATTGCTTGGTGAACCTGACGTAGAGCTGTCCATTGGAGATTTCCGCATCATCCAGCGGCACAAAGTTTTCAGACGAACCGAACAGACCGGTTTTCACGGTAGCGAAGTGTGGGAGGTCGGTTCCATCGTCAAGATAAATCTGACCGAGGGTACCGATCTTTTCTCCTTCGGAGCCAAACACGTTGGCTTTGGTTTCCAGCAGGGGCTTGAGGTCTTCGTTGTTCAGCATGGTGTTTTCCTTTCCGGGGGAGCTCGGGAGGAGATTCGAAGTGGCCGGCGCAGTATCGTGAACGATTCTTCTGCGTGGCGGGGAACGGGCATGTCATGTCCTGTGCCGTATTCGCCCGGAAGCGGAGACTTACTCCGCCCACGATCGGCCCAGTTACTGGCATCTACTTCCTCCCCGCACGACCTCAGCCACGGACTGGCAAACGGGAAGCGTGTGACCCGCAGCCTCGCCCATGCCGCAAGCCAAACACTGCCGGCATCGCAATTCAAGAAAGTGTCGCACCACTAGGAGACGGCTGGAAACATCCACAACTGGGCATCGAGAAAATCCCAATACGACGATGCCCCGGGCCGGGAGTCCCGCGAGGGGATCATCATCGTTGTCCAGCGACGGTGAGAATCACCACCCGGGCCACACGGGCCTATCCGCCGGTGTCCGGGTCCATCACCGAGTAGTAGCCATCCAGCAGCGATTTCTCCGCGTCATCGAGCGCGGAAGCCGGGTCGACCTTTGGCGCGTGCCTGATGACATCCTTGGAGAACCGAACTTGCAGGTGGCCGTCAGTGATCACCGCACCCCTGAGGGAGACGAGGAGCTCCTCCGCTCCGAACAGGCCGAGACGAACAGTCACGAAGTCCGCGTCCCCGGTGCGCACGTCCATGAAAATGTTCCCGAGGGTCCCGATCTTTTCCCTCGCCGGACCATAGACAGTGCTCTTGGCATTCTTCAATGCGTTCAGGTAGCCGTGGCCCAGCATGTCTGTGTCCTTCCTGGATTTTCCACCCGTTCCCACCATCCGTACCACGCCGCTGCGCGAACACGGATGCCCAGGAGGGGCAAGCCGACCTGGGCATCCGGAGTGACGGGTTATCCACTGCAAGCAAAGCACCGAGCACCCATGCATTCAAGGGCAACGGGAGGTAACAGGCTCGAGTGGGCAGGGATGAGATTCAGGAGGCGATAAGCTTCAACTCCCGGCGACCTACCCTCTGACCGGTGATCCAATCATTCCAGTCAATTCTCAACGTGTAGTTTCCTGCCGCAGGCGGATGCAGAAGCATGTCGTATCTTTCCGCAGCACCCATGGTAAGGGTATGGGTGAACAAACGAGCCCTGGAATCCGGGTGCATGCTGGTGGGGATTGCCGGTTGCCCGGGGGCCGAAGTATGCCGGAAGGGCCGGCCATCGTGGGCAATGAGCTCGGCGATGCGCGCTGGCGTTCCGTCTTCGTGGAGGAACGTGATCCTGTTGGGGAGGTAGTTCCCGTCGCAGAAGCGCATCAGGCTTGGCGCCTTCCCGTTTCCCTTCACATTGATCGGCAGCTGGGTCGGTGCCCACACTTCTTCTTCCCGTTCCTTGCGCTGGGCCAAAAGACCGCCGGTGATGTAGAAGTGGGTGGGTTCAAAACGGTTCAGCCCGACATCTTCGCCCGAAAGGCCAGCAGCATGTCCCATCTCGTGCCACCGTGGATCGATCGAGAACGGCATGATCAGCGACTCAGTGGCGATGTCGTATTCGGGTCCGTCGGCAAAGGCGCGCCGGTTTCCCGGGGAAACCGGGAATTCGGGCAGCACGATGGGATCGATGACCAGCGGGCCCAGCAGCCCCATCTGGGCGTGTAGCGGGGTGTTGACGTGGCAATGGTAAAAATAGGTGCCTGCCGCGCCGTAGTTCGGGTCGTGTGCACGCCCCGGTTCGGGCTGCCACTGATAGGTGTATGAGTCGTCGATTTCGAACGAGGTGTGTCCCACGCCGTCGTTTCGGGGGTCGGGCTCCATGCCATGCCAGTGGATGGTGTGTGGCCCCATGCTGGGTTCCACCGTGGCATGGAAGATGTTTTTTTCCATGGGTCGCAAGGTTGGGCCAGGGAAACCGCGCCCCGAGTCGCTCCTGTGGAAGACCCACATCTCGAATTCCGCACCGTCGGGAAAACGCAAGTCGCGGCTCGACAGGTCCATGTTGACTTCCAAATGGGGAGTCTGGCGAAAAAGCGTCTCCGGATTGTCCTGCTGCATCTGGTGCGATGCGAAATCGGCTTGGGAGTCGTAATCCCTTTCTTCGCCATCGTCATCGGATGGTGTGGCGCTCGTGGGCCGTGGCGACGGCGCCGTCGAGCTGGGCGATGTCGTCGCAGACTTGCTGGTGGAGGTTGGCCCCGTGGAGCTGCGTGTTGGCGTCGGGGTGGAGGCCTTGGTCGGCGTCGGTTTTGGTGTTGCGGATTTGGTCGGCGTTGGTTTTGGCGTTACCGATTTGGTCGGCGTTGGCTTTGGCGTCGCGGACTTGGTCGGCTTCGGCTTTGGAGTGCTTTTTCGCGTCGACTTGGGTGTCGGCGTCGGCGTGGGCTTGGGTGACTTTGTGGCTCGTGGCTTGCGTGAAGACCCCTTCTTGTCGTCGTCGTCCCGGCGGGAATCGCGGACCTTACCCGCAGCTGCGCTAATGGCATCCCAAAATGTTGTTCTCATGGTCCTAGCCTCCGATCACCGGTGATTTAAGCTCCCAGTGGGCAACCAGCCCACCGGGGTACATGCCGCCGGCCGCAGTCTGCGACATCTCGGCATGGCAGTGCATGGGATATTTCCAGTCTTCGGTCCGGGCATACCAGACCTGGTCTGTGGCGTCTGGTGGTCGCTTCATGGGGATGATGCAGTCTTTCCGATCCATGGGTTCGAGCTGGATCACGTCTTCCCACTGTTGCAGCACCACGTGTCCGTCCTCATCCACGTGGCCGAATTCACGCGGCCATTCGACGTTGTTGCGGCGCACCGTCCACAGATGGTTGCCGTGGAAGTGGATTTGGTGGAACGCTATTCCGGCATTGACCATCCTGACCACCTGCCCGCCGCGGATGGTGCCCAGAGTCAGGTCTTCCCCGAAATCGCGTACATCGACTTGTCGCGGATAGCCGGAGATCAGCGACTCCTCGTGGGCCAGTCGATTGATATCCCGGTTGGGTGAATGGCCCAAGGCCTCATATCCGCTGCGATCGTTGAGCAGGAAGTAGCGGGGTACGGCGGGGGTTGCCACTGGGTCAACGGTACCGCCGGCTGCCTCGATGTTGGCCCACTTGGTGTCAATGGCATGAGTGACCCACAGCCATTGCCTTTCAAAGCCCATCTGGTTGGGCGCGACCCGCCAGGCGTCCTCGGGGTCCACCACGACAATGGATCCGAAGAGCCCGAGCGCACGCTGGACCGGCGCATTCGTTGGATCGTAATAGAGGTAGGTGCCGGCGTATGGTGCGTCGAAGTCCAACCGCGCTTCCCCGCCTGGAGGTATCGGTCCCGTGGTGATGTCGCTGCGGCCGTGGGCACCCTGGGCAACGGTGAACTGGTGCGTGCCGGCAAGGCGGTTGAAAATGCGCAACCGCACCTTGGAACCGGTCTCGACGATGATGGTGCGTTGCGGGAAATAGCTGGCCCAGTGGTTTCTCCGGATAAAGAACTGGCCCGGGTTCGCGGGGTCCGGTCCGGCAGGTGTCGGCGTCCCGTTGGGAGGAAGCGCCGCGTTCAATGGATAGGTCCGTGATTCCACCACCTGTCCGGCACGGGTGAAGATCTTCGGAACGATGCGCAGTGACGGATTGGCGTCCCGAAGGGCCGTTGGCTGGTCGCCGAATCCACGCTGGTAGACCAGGGAATCATCGACCATCCTTGTGTAGCCCTCGTTGATGTAGAGGTCCAGTACCCCTGGCAGCGGGGTGACGGCCACGGGAACCGCGACACGGGCCCTGCGCGGTGGGGCCGCTGTGGCCGGTCGGGCCACTGCCGCCATGGCTGCGGCAGTTCCCAGGGCCGCTGCGGCACCGAGCTTCAATACACTGGACCGATCGAGACCGGGATCATCCGGGTGGGAATCGGTTGTGGACGCGGGTTCTGTGCCGTTGGTCTTTGTGGGCACGCTATCGCTAGACATGTGCTTCCTCCAGGAATCCGGGACGCCAGTTCACGGCCGGCAAGGGTAGTTCTACGGGGTTTCCGCCTGGATTTGCGATGTCATCGAATAGGGCTGTGAACGCCGTGGCATCGGATGGAACCAGGAAACTGATATTGGCCCGAACCTGTGACCCCGGGGCCATCAAACCGGGGGTGAGGTCGTTCCAACGGTTGACGACGAGCCACGGTTGGCTGTTGCCTTGGATGCGCAGCAGCCCCGGCGAGAACATTTGGTCCTCGTCACTTTCATTGAAGACCTCGAGCTGGAGAAGCAAATGGTCCCCGAATGTCATGTTGACCGGTTGCCGGGTTCCGTCGACTGTCGACTGGTGCCCGGAGTGGCCGCCTCCGGTGGCGGCGCCGGATGCCAGTCTTGCTTGGCGCTCGGCCCGAGATATCCGCGCCTGTCCGAAGCTGGTTTGTACGGTGGTGGTGCCCAACGGTCCGGCGGCGGTGAATGCGGCTGCCAATGCAGCGATGCCGCCCGCGCCCAGGACGAGTGAGGCTCCAATGGTGATGCCGAAAGAGCGTCGCGAAAGCAGTGGTCTAGCGGATTCCGGTGTCACGGGTCGCGACCCGATGTTGTGATGGCGCGGAGCAGCGCGATTTCCCCAAGTTTCAAGCATGGCTGGTACAACCTCCCCAAGTTCCCAAATTCCCAAGCAATCTCCGGGTTAGCCAAGAACCGGAGATAATCCCAACGATGTAAATACTTCCCAAGTATTGAAGTCAGTATGGTCCGCGGACAGGGCACTGTAAAGGGCTCGAGCGGGATTGTGTCCGCGTCGCAATGTTTCGGGTGGTTTGCTCAACGGATGGGACGCGCTAATTTGGGCGGGCGACTGGGGTTCATGAACCCCGAGCGATGAAGATGCTCAGCAGGAGGTGTCTTGGGTGCAGACCCTGAACCCGGCGTCCATGCGGTGGGAATGCATGGGGGGACGGGATGGCAAAAGCCCGATTCAATGATCCCGTCACGCTATGCGAAAGGGAAAACCACGAATCGGGCTTCTGTCTTGGTCCAACCGGAGGGGGTGCCGGCGCACCTACTAGTTAAGCGAGGCCGAGGACCTTGTCGGTCTCGGTACGCACTTCGGCGTAGAGCGAGGCATTCTCGTTGAGCTTCACCCCATAGGACGGGATGATCTCCTTGAGCTTGGATTCCCAGCCGGCAAACTGCTTCGGGAAGCAGCGGCCCAACAGCCCAATCATGATCGGGGTCGCGGTCGAGGCTCCCGGGGAGGCGCCGAGCAGCCCGGAGATGGTGCCGTCGGCGGAGGTAATGACCTCGGTGCCGAACTGCAGCACGCCCCCCTTCTTGGAGTCCTTCTTGATGACCTGGACGCGCTGTCCGGCGGTGATCAATTCCCACTTCTCGCCGGTGGCCTCGGGCAGGTACTCGCGAAGCGCGTCGTCCTTCTTGCCGCGCGATTTGAGCACCTCCTTGATCAGGTACACGGTGAGGTCCAGGTTGTCCTTGCCCACGGCCAGCATCGGCAGGATGTTGTGCGCTCGGATCGAGGCCGGGAGGTCCAGCAGCGAGGAAGTCTTCAGGAAGTTGGTGGAGAAGCCAGCGTAAGGGCCGAACATCAGCGAGCGCTTGCCGTCGACGAAGCGGGTGTCCAGGTGCGGCACGCTCATGGGCGGGGCGCCGACCGAGGCCTGGCCGTAGACCTTGGCATGGTGCTGGTCGATGATCGCATCGTCGGTGCAACGCAGGAACTGGCCGGAGACAGGGAAGCCGCCGAAGCCCTTGATTTCGTCGATGCCTGCCTTCTGCAGCAGGCCCAGTGCACCGCCGCCGGCGCCCACAAACACGAACTTCGCCTTGACGGTGCGCTTGGCCTTGGTGGCGTTGTCGCGCACGGAAACATCCCATCCGGCGCCGTCGCGCTTGATGCCGGTAACGCGGTGACCGAAGTTGACCTCGGCTCCGTTGGCCGCAAGGTTCTCGGTCATTTGGCGGGTCAGCGAACCGAAGTCCACGTCGGTGCCGGAGACCACGCGGGAGGCTGCAACGCGCTGGGACTCGTCGCGGCCGTTGGCCACCAGCGGGGCCCAGGACTTGATGGTGTCCAGGTCCTCGGTGTGCTCGATCTCGTTGAAGAGCGTGTGGGGCTTGAGCGCTTCGTAACGGGTCTTGAGGTAGTTGGCGTGGTCGTCGCCGATGACGAAGCTCATGTGCGGCAGCGCGTTGATGAACGTGGAGGGATCGCCAACCTGCTTGTTCTTCACCAGGTGCGAGAAGAACTGGCGCGAGACCTGGAACTGCTCATTGATGCCGATGGCCTTGGCCGGGTCGACGCTGCCGTCGGGGCCGGCCGCGGTGTAGTTCAGTTCGCAGAGTGCCGAGTGGCCGGTTCCCGCGTTGTTCCAAGGGGAGGAAGACTCGAGGCCGGCCTGGTCCAGGTTCTCGAAAAGGCCAATGCTCCACCCCGGCTCCAGCTGCTTGATCATGGTGCCGAGCGTCGCGCTCATGACACCGGCGCCGATGAGAACGACGTCGAAAGACTGATTGGTGGATTCAGAAGGCACGGGGGTTCTCCATTGAAAGTTCGTCTTGACTCTAGGCAAGACTAGCGCCATCCGGGGGTGTCCAAGAAATTGGTCCCTTGACAGCGGGCTGATTAAGTGTTCATCCTCACATCGGTGAAGACTTCGTCCAAAACCGGGGACGAGGGGTAGTTCCTTACGGAATCGTTGAAGGCCAACGCGGAGATGGGGAAGGCCAGGGGAAGAGCTGGCAAGTCCTTGGCCAAGGTATTGGAAAGGTCCTGGTATGCGTTGATGCGCTGCTCTCCGGAGGGCATGGAACGAGCCAGCAGCACCTGCGCGGAAAGGACGGGGGAGTCGTAGCCGAATTGCTGCTTGTTGTCCGCAAAGAGTGCGCTCATGAAGTCATCCGGGTCCCGATAGCCGCCGTTGAAACCCAGCAGGTGAAGGCCAGGGGTGTCCCCGGAGCGGACCGCGGCGACATAGCCGTCGTTCCAGTCCATCGGCACCGGTGCGATCTTGATTCCGACCAGGGCCAACTGCCGTGAGATTTCTGCATAGATGAGTTCGGGCAGGGGCAGGTAGGCCCGGGAGATGTTCAAGGGGTACAGGAACGGGATGGGGCTTCCGTCGTAGTCGCAGGATTCGAGCAGGTCCTTGGCACGGTTGGAATCCGGGCCGTAGTACGTGTCCGAGGTCTTGATCCCCAGCGAAGCGGGCAAAAAGCCCCGGGCTTCCTTGGTGCCGGAGATGTAGAACTGTTCAATGATCTTTTGCCTGTCGATTCCGTGGGCAATCGCCTGGCGGAATTCCTCCTTGGCCAACCATTTGTTTTTCTGGTTCATCCCCAAATAGGTCACGGAGTACGGGTCTCGCTGCACGATGAGCTTGCCCTCGCGCACCAATTCGCGCAACCCCGTTACCGCGACCAGGTCGAAGCCGTCGATCTCGCCGCGGTCCAAGGCACCCAGGCGCCCGGAGGGCGTACGGATTTCACGGAAGACGACCAGGGTGGGAGCGGTGGCGTTGGCTTCCACGGCGGCGGCATCCCAGTATTCGGGGAAGCTGCGTAAGGTCACCGCCCCGTCCTTCCAAGATACGAACTTGTACGGCCCGGTGCCTACCGGCTGGGTTGACAGGTAGGACACCTGGTCGTTCGATGTCGCGGGGGTGGCAAGCGCCTTGGGCGAGGCCAAGGCCAGGCCGGGCAGCGTCAACGCCTCGATGAGTCCGGAGATCGGCTGGCGCAGGGTCAGCACCACGGTGTGGGTGTCTGCGGCCTTGATGGATCCGAAGTAGCTGGCGGTGCCACCGACGCTGGTCCCCACGAACGGATTTGCCCTGAGCTGTTCACGGAGCGAAGTCAGCAACGCCGTCTGCGCCGCGTGCTCAACGAGCTTTTGGGGGTCAACGGATTCGTTGCCGTCCTCGTTCGCGGTTGCCTTGGGTTCGGGGATGGACTTGGGAAGCACCGGGAGCTGCTCGTTGTGGCGGAAAACTTGGGTGAAGCCCTGGTCCGAGTTGGCGCGCACCTCTATCGGCAGCGCTATCCAGTGTTCGAAATTGGTGACCACGGCCTGCGCATCGAAGTCCGTGCCGTCGTGGAACTTGACTCCGCGGCGCAAGATGAAGGTGTATTGCAGTCGGTCCGGACTCACGATCCAGTCGGTGGCGAGCAGCGGGATCGGCGCCCCGGTTTCGCGGTCCACCCCGATGAGGCCCTCGTAGATCTGGCGCGTGATGCGAAAGGTCTCATTGTCCCCGGAGATTGCGGGGTCCAGTCCTGCCGGGTCGGCGGCGGAACCAAAGTGAAAAGTACGGATCGCCGGTTCGGCGCTGCCGGTCGGACTGGAAGGTGCCGTGGTGTCCTTGGAATTGCAGCCGGTTAGGACCAGCGCCGTGAGACCCAGACCGCCGGCAAGGAAGGTTCGGCGCGTGGCCCTGGGTCGATCCGGGCTGTGCGGCTGGTCTGGCACCAAGACTCCTCGTCAGTGTTTTGGGCTCCAAATGATGGCGGCCGCTGCTCAATGTTAAAGCGCAGGGCCCCCGGCAGTATCCGGGGGCCCTGCGTGGTGCCGTAGGTATCAGACGATACATTTGGCGTTTGTGTGCGAGCGGGGGGACTTGAACCCCCACGTCCGAAGACACTGGAACCTAAATCCAGCGCGTCTACCAATTCCGCCACGCTCGCAAGGCAGCGAACCGCTTTCGAAGTTCGGCAGAAATCAGTCTAGCGGAGAATTTTGGCCCGATTTGTGGCTTTTGGGCTGTGGGCGAAACTTTATTTTGGATCGAGACCCAAATCACGACGCAACTTTGCGACGTGTCCGGTGGCCCTCACGTTGTACTGTGCCAATTCGACGTTACCTTGCTCATCCACTACGACGGTGGATCGGATCAGGCCCTCGTAGGTGCGGCCGTAATTCTTCTTTTCACCCCAGGCGCCATAGGCGGCCGCAACGGCGTGGTCCTCGTCGGCCAGCAGCGGGAAGGTCAGTTCTTCCTTGGCGGTGAACTTGGCCAGCTTGGCCGGCGCGTCGGGGGAGATGCCCACGACTTGGTAGCCGGCCGCCGTCAGCGACTCGAGGGAATCGCGGAAGTCGCAGGCCTGCTTGGTGCAGCCCGGGGTGGAAGCCGCCGGGTAGAAGTACACGATCGTCTTCTTCCCGCGTAGGGAGGAAAGGGCGAGTTCCTGGCCCCGGGCATCGGGCAGGGTGAAGTCCGGCGCGGTGTCTCCGGCGGAGAGGCGGGCGGCTTCGGTGGTGGCGTTATCACTCATGAATATGGGTACTCCCTGGGTATGGTGGATTCGGCGTGAGCAGTTGAATACAGCGGCGAATCGAATCTTCGATGAGGGTCTACCCATGAGCCTATCGAATATGTGACCGGACGGTGTTGTCGCAGGGATGGGGGTGGTCTGCGGATTTCGGGGGATCCCAAGCGGCAAGGGTCCATAGCGCTGTGGCATCCGACCGCGGAGGCTCGCGATCTGCCGGTATGACCGCACGCAATGGCGGATGCCGGGGCAAGGGAACGGGCCAAGAGTTGATTCGCGGTGGGCTGGGGGCGCTGAGAAAAACGAAAGACCCGATCTGTCGAAACAGATCGGGTCTTTCTCACCGTGCACCCCTCGGGACTTGAACCCGAAACCCATTGATTAAGAGTCAATTGCTCTGCCAATTGAGCTAGAGGTGCTGAGTCGCTCTGGTCAGCGCTCCATGCGGAGCCCGTCCTTGCGACGCAGATAATCATAACCAGAAAACACCCAGGAAATAAAATCGGCGAGGAGGGCCTGGGTGGTGAGGCAAAAATGCCGATAACTCGGGGATTTGCGGGGTTGTTGGCCCGGAATTGCCCGGAGTTTCGGATCGGAATTCCCGGAATTGGATGTGTGATTGCGCGCACACCGTCCAGGCCTACCGGGTCCAGCGGTTCCGGAGCCCGGACTCCCCGATCCTTGACAGGTATGTCCCGGGGTGTCGCCGGGATGAAATATCACCACACCGCCGATGTAGGTTGTCGTATCCCGGCGACCGCCCTGCGGGGTGGATCCGGGGGCGAATGCCGTCGACGGGCGGCCGGGATCCGGGGCCCTGCATGTCCATCCGCAGTTGAGCGCTGGGTGCCCGAATTCATGGCTAAATGTATTTCAGCGTGACTGTTGCATTTTGTGAGACCCGGAACGCCACGGGCTATCGCTCCGCTTTCCGGACAGTGCACGTTGCGCGAAACTCGCGGTGGCCGGAGCTTGCGGCGTGCCGGCCGGTGGGGATGCCGCATGGCGGCAAGCTCACTTCCTGCCGAAAAAGCGGAAGGTCCGGTTCGCTTTAGCAAACCGGACCTTCCTGTATGTGCACCCCTCGGGACTTGAACCCGAAACCCATTGATTAAGAGTCAATTGCTCTGCCAATTGAGCTAGAGGTGCGACTGTTGTTTCGCTGGAAGTTCGTGGCTCCCGCGCTCTGCAACGACATGAAACTCTACCAGCTTGCGGGCGGAAAGCAAACCGAATCGATCCTTTGGGATCGAGGTCACAAATATTGCCTTGAGTAGGGTCGTTGGACTGTTTCGATGTCGCGGGGGAGGCACGTCATGTGTGTCCATCCTTTACGACGCTGAGCGTTATGCCCTTGGGGCGGCGTACTGGGCCAACCTAGGCTAGGGCCTATGAAGCCAATCCACGTTGTGTCATTTCCCAATACCGAACTACTTGACGCCGTGGGCCCGTTGCCCGCAGGGATCAAGGCAGGCATCTGGGACATTGCCGGGGAACCGATAGGGGTGGAGCTCGATGAGATCGACGTGGCCGTCTTCCCGTACATGGCCAATATGTCGATGCTCAAGGGCATCGGGCGGGCCGGGAATCTCCAACTAGTTCAGACGCAGACCACCGGGTTCGACGGCGTGCACGAGTTGGTAGGTCCCGATGTCGCTGTTGCCACGGCAGCCGGAGTCCACGCCGCGGCAACCGCAGAGCTGGCCGTGGGGCTGGCCCTGGCTTCGCTGCGCGGCATTGGCGAGTCAGTGCGCGACCAGACGGAGGGCCGCTGGAACCCCCGGCGCTGGCCGGGCCTGGCGGACCGCAGGGTCGCCATCGTGGGCGTCGGCGGCATCGGTGAGGAAATCCGCAAGCGGCTGGTGCCGTTCGAGGTCGAAATGAGCCGTTTCGGCACCCGCGCCCGCACCGATGCCCATGGCGAGGTCTTGGCGATCGATGACCTGCTGGAGCATGCCAAGGACATCGAGGTGCTGATCCTGATCGTGCCCCACAACCCGGGCACCCACCACTTGGTGGACGCCGAGTTGTTGGCCGCCCTGCCCGACGACGCGGTGATCGTGAATGTGGCCCGAGGCCCGGTTGTCGACACCGATGCACTCGTCGCGGAATTGAGCACGGGTCGGCTGCGCTGCGCCTCCGATGTCTTTGATCCCGAACCCCTGCCTGGGGACCACCCGATCTGGAGCTTGCCCAACGCCTTGATTGTTCCCCACAACGGCGGCAACACCGAGGCCTTTCTTCCGCGCATGACGGCACTGCTGAAGCGCCAGTTGGTCGCCTGGGCCAACGGAACCGAACCGGAGAACTTGGTCCGTAAACCGGAATAGGCGAGAAGGCCGGGCATGGCTGGAAAGTGCCCGCAACAGAGACCGACACTCTGCCAGGCGCACTTTCCTTGACGTGCCCCGGGGACCCGGGCCTACGGTGGAGGTGGCGGCGCCTGCGAGATGAGCCACCTCCACGCAAACATGCGAAACGCCGCCGGAAGTCAACATTCCATCGCACGCGCCCCACTGTGGGCACGGAACGAAAGCGGGTTCTGACATGTCCACTCCAACTCCTGAAGCGTCGGGCGAATCCGGTCCGAAGCAAAGCGCCCGGCCCACCCATCCGCAGGGAACCGCGTTGACCACCAGCCAAGGGACACCGCTGCGGGATACCGACCACTCGCTGAAGGCCGGTCCGCGTGGCCCAATCCTGCTGCAGGATCACCACCTGCGGGAAAAGATCACGCACTTCGACCATGAACGGATCCCCGAGCGCGTGGTCCACGCCCGCGGCGCCGGGGCCCACGGCCGGTTCATCAGCTACGGCACCGGCTCGCGGATCTGCAGTGCCGGGTTCCTGGCCGAGGGCGTCGAAACCCCGGTGTTTGTCAGGTTCTCCACCGTCGCCGGATCGCGAGGATCGGCCGACACCGTCCGAGACACGCGCGGTTTCGCCACCAAGTTCTACACCGAGGAGGGCGTGTTCGATCTGGTGGGGAACAACATTCCGGTGTTCTTCATCCAGGACGGCATCAAGTTCCCCGATGTCGTGCACTCCGTGAAGCCGCACCCGGACCTGGAGATACCCCAGGCGCAGTCCGCCCACGACACTTTCTGGGATTTCGTTTCCGAACACACCCAGGCCCAGGCCCACACGATGTGGTTCATGAGTGACAGGGGCATCCCGCGGTCCTACCGCATGATGGAGGGATTCGGAGTCCACACCTTCAAGATGGTCGCCCCGGACGGGACGACCTCCCTGGTGAAGTTCCACTGGAAGCCGCGGCTTGGCGTGCACTCCCTGGTGTGGGAGGAGGCATTGCTGGCCAATGGCGCCGATCCCGACTTCCACCGCCGCGACCTCGCCGAGGCCATCAAGGCAGGTGCATTCCCGGAATGGGAACTGGGCGTGCAGGTCTTCGAAGACAACGAGGAACAGATGTTCAAGGGCATCGACCTGCTGGATCCCACCAAGTTCGTTCCCGAGGAGCTTGCTCCTGTCCAATTGATCGGCAAGATGGTCCTGGACCGGAATCCTGCCAACTACTTCGCCGAGACCGAGCAGGTCGCCTTCCACCCCGGGCACCTGGTGCCGGGCATCGACGTCACCAACGACCCGCTGCTCCAGGTGCGGCTCTTTTCCTACATCGATACCCAGATCACGCGTCTGGGCGGGCCGAACTTTTCGCAGTTGCCCATCAACCTGCCACACGCGCCGGTCAATGACATGCTGCGCGATGGCATGCACCAGACGTACGTGCACGAAGGCATCGCGCCCTATCATCCCAATTCGCTGGACGGCGGCTGCCCCTTCATGGCCGGGGAGGGGGACAATATCCGTCCGCCATTCATCGACGTTCCCGAGCATGTCGCCGAAGCACTCAAGGAACGTGGCAACCCGGTGTCGTTCGAGGACCACTTCAGCCAAGTGACGATGTTCTACCGTTCACTGGACACACAGGAACAACTGCACGTCCAACAGGCCTACTCGTTTGAACTGGGCAAGTGCGCCAGCGAACAGGTCCGCAAACGCCAACTGCAGGCCTTGGCCAACATCGATGCCGGGCTGTGCGCCGCTGTTGCACATGAACTTGGCCTGCCTGCCCCCGAGGCGGACACCGAAGTGCCGGAATCCGAGCTTTGCCCTTCGGTCTCGCAAATGGGTGGGATGTGGCCGGTCGATGGCAGGGTGCTGGGCATCGTGGCAAGTCATTCCACCCCGGCGAAAACCATTGAGTTGCTGGTGGCCAACGCCAACCTGCAGGGCCTGAAGCCACTGCTGCTGGCACCCACCGGTGGCAGCCTCGCTGACGGTTCCCCCGTGGACCGTACGCTGCTCACGGCGCGGTCCATCGAGTTCGACGCCATAGTGGTCGCCGCGGCGTTGTCCCCGGCACCGGATTCCAGGGTCGATCTTGACGCCAAGGCAGGGGCCATCCGCCCCCCGGGCGCCGAAGAGCTGGACCCGCGATTGGTGTTGCTGCTACAAGAGGCATACAGGCAAGGCAAGGCCATCGTGACAGTGGAGCAGAACGAGGGCTTCTTTGAGGACGTCGGATTGCCCGCCATGGGCCCCGGGTTGGTGAAGGCGACCACCGAATCAGCGATCCAGGACACAGCAACCCTGTTGGCCTCGCACCGGGCCTGGGAGCGGTTCGACATCCCGACGTCCTAGGCGGAGGCAAACAACGGCGGGCGCGGAAGAAGGTTTCCGCACCCGCCGTTGTTTGCCGGGACTTGGTCTCAGGTCCCGCTCAGGCGTGGCTGTGGCTGCCGGGAGCCCGTATATGAAGGCTCGAGGCCGACCGGCGTGGCCGCGCGTGCATGGGCAGCGGTGCTGCGCCGTTTCGGGGAACCGGTGTAGCGGACCTTGTCCATCGGTGTGAGCGCGGCCGTCTGCGCTGACAGGAAACGATCCTGCCAGGCCTCCGGAACCATGCGCCGGTAGTGAGGATGATCGGCTATGAAGAGCCGCATGGCCGGGCAGAACGGCATGACCGCCAGGCGCCGGCGGTGTGCATCATCCAGCACGTGGAGTAGCAGTTCCTCGATGATTTCCGCCGACTTGTACCGGCGCTTGAGTTGGGTGTAGTGCAGCCAAAGTTCGTCGCCTTGCATGCTGTATTGGACGAAGCCGGCCAAATCCCCCAACTCATAGAGCTGGTATCGGACCAATTCCTGGTTGTTCTCAATGACCCTCATCGCGCCAACCTGCGCTCTGCAGTCAGGGGGCTGCGGGCGTGCCCGCCCGTGCCTGGTCCATGCGGAGAACTGGAGGGGAGGAATCGTACTGCGGGTTCACACGGCGATATGCCAACGGGCAGGTTCATGGAGTGCTCCATTTTCGAAGGATCCACGGCCCACTGCTGAACCACTTTTAGGTTACAAAGAAGTGCCGATGAAGGCAATACCGCGAAAGTTTCGTATCGTTCGTTGAAACATTGGCGTTTGTTTCGCTCAATTCCTGCCCTCGCGACGGCATGGGTGGAGTCCGGTGCCCGTGTGCAAACACGGGCACCGAGCCGTTAGCCGCCGGACCGAGAGCATTTCCGCGTCCATGCGTTGGGACGCAGGCTTGACGAAGAATGGAGCACGCAAGGGAACCCTGGAGTATTCGCGGATGAGACGGACCACCTTGCCGGCACGCCGCCCGATACCCCGGGGGGCGTGCCGTTGAACAAGTCGAAACACCGCGCGGCCCGCAGGGAATCCTGCGGGCGCAACCCAACGGATGTTGGTGGGGCGGGCCTATTATGGCCCGCGCTCAGTCGAGCGAGATGAACTTGACGAGATCGCCTACCCTGTCTTCAGGGTAGTTCTTGGCAATGTCGGCTTGGCTGAGCATTCCGACCAGTTCATGTCCGTCGATAACGGGAAGTCTCCTGACCTGGTGGGACTGCATGGTGGAGATGGCTTCCTCAATGCTGTCGTCGGCACCGATGGTCACGGGCTTGCCCTCGCCGAGTTCTCCGGCTCGGGTAGTGCGCGGGTCTCCGCCCTGGGCCACGCATTTGGTGACAATGTCCCTGTCGGAAATGATCCCCTTCAACCGGTTGTCCTCCCCACAAATCGGCAACGATCCGACATCGAGTTGAAGCATCTTGCGTGCTGCTTCTTCCAGCGTTTCGTTTTCCCCGATGCATTCGGCCGAGCCTGTCATGATTTCTCGTGCGGTTGCCATCGTTCCTCCTACGTGTTTGATTCCGTGTGTTGGTGAATGGGGGTGGCAACGGGGAGTATCCCCTTTGTTGCCTTCGAAGGCACGGCGCGGATCAATGGTTCAAGCACCCACCGGATTGTGCTTCTTCACCAAGTCACCGGCAACCTTTGCGGAGTTCATGCTTCGTTCGCGCAAGGCCGCCGCAGCTTGCCGGACAAGCCGCAGCGACCCGGAAAGTTGGCGGATTGATGTGGTGGGTGGCTGGGCCAGAGACGAACCAACCCTCGGTGACCGGCCTGGCGGTGCCTGAATACGACCGGTGTTCAACAGTTCCAACGCTACGCAGCACAGCGCGGCCATGTCTAGGGAATTGCACCCTGTCGACCGGCACATGGCTATGGCTTGCCGCGAGGGGGGGAAACTTGCTTAGTTGGGGCTAAAAGGCTGGCCATCGGGGCAGGGTCACGGCACAGTTGAAAGCAAGGGAAAGGAATTGCCCATGGCAACGCGTGCCAAGGAACAGACTGTCTCGGTGGCGGGCAGGCGGCTAAAGGTCAGCAATCTGGACAAGGTGCTCTACCCGGAGACCGGGACCACGAAGGGCGAAGTCATGCAGTACTTCGCGGATGTGGCCACCGTCTTGATTCCGCAGGCGGCGTGGCGGCCGGCAACGCGCAAGCGCTGGGTCGACGGAGTCGGGACCGGGGAGAGGCCGGGCAAGGTGTTCTTCCGCAAGGACCTGGAGGACTCTGCTCCCGAATGGACCCCGCGCGCCAACATCACCCACAAGGACCATGTGAACACCTACCCTATGGTCAACGAACCCGCGGTGCTGGCGTGGTTCGCGCAGTTGGCTGCCCTCGAGGTCCATGTGCCGCAGTGGCGCTTTGACGAACACTTGAAGCCGATGAATCCGGACCGGATGGTGTTGGACCTGGATCCGGGGCCCGGCGCGGGACTGGCCGAATGCGCCGAGGTCGCCTTCCTGTGCCGGGAACTGCTCGAGGGCATGGATCTGGTCGCCTACCCGGTGACGTCCGGGTTCAAGGGCATCCACCTCTATGCCGCACTGGATGGGAAACACACCTCCGAACAAGTCTCGCTTGTGGCCAAGGAACTGGCGTCCCAATTGCAGCGCGAGCACCCGGACCTGGTGGTCGCCGACATGAAGAAGTCCCTGCGCGAAGGCAAGGTGTTGCTGGACTGGAGCCAGAACAGCGTCGCCAAGACCACCATCTGTCCATACTCGCTGCGCGGCCGAACGCATCCCACCGTGGCAGCACCGCGGACCTGGGACGAGATCGGTCAACCCAGGCTGGCCCAACTCGACTTCCATGAGGTCTTGGAACGTGTGCAGGATTCCATTGATCCCCTCGCAGCGCTGGGCAAGATCCCCGTGGCCACCCCTGACCGGCTTGCAGAATACCGATCCAAGCGCGACCCGGACCAAACCCCCGAGCCCGTTCCGGCGCCCGCACCCCACCCGGCGGGACCCGGAAGCCGCTCCACGTTTGTCATCCAGGAACACCACGCACGGGCCTTGCACTGGGATTTCAGGATTGAGCATTCTGGCGTGTTGGTCTCCTGGGCCGTGCCCAAGGGCCCGCCGCTGGAACCCAAGAAGAACCGGCTTGCTGTCATGACGGAGGACCACCCGCTTGACTACGCCGAGTTCGAGGGCGAGATCCCGCGCGGGCAGTACGGTGCCGGGACCGTCAAGCTCTGGGACTCCGGGGACTGCGAGATCGAGAAATGGCGGGAGGACTCCGAAGTGATTGCCGTGCTTCATGGCCGCCCGGACGGGGGACTGGGAGGCGTGCCGCGGCGATACGCGTTGATCAATACGCCGGGGATGGGGGATGCGAAGAACTGGCTGTTGCAGCTGATGAAGGACCAGCCCAAGTCGCAGAAACCACCCGCACCCGATTCGGAAGCCCACGACGATGTACCCGATGCCCGGTCTGCCGCCGTGCCGGGGCCAATGCTCGCCCAGGCAGGAACCGAGAAAGACATCGATGCGGACGGGGCGTGGGCGTTTGAAATGAAATGGGACGGGTACCGCGCACTGGCCACGGTTGACGGATCCACGGCGACCCTGCGCAGCCGCAATGGCCAAGCCCTGGAGGGACGTTACCCCGAACTGCAGGAAATTGCGGAGCTGGCCCCGGACGGGGCCGTGTTGGACGGGGAAATAGTTGCACTTGACGCAGCCGGCCGACCCAATTTTGGGTTGCTGCAAACCCGCAATTCCGGCAACGGTGGGAAGAGCGTCAAATCGGCGCCGGTGCACTTGATGCTGTTCGACGCCCTGCGTTTGCCGAGCGCCAAGACCGGGAAACTGGAAGACCTCACGGACCGGTCCTACGCCGAGCGGCGCAAGCTGTTGATCTCCCATGTGCGCACAGGCAAGCACGTGCACATCCCCGAGGCCCATGACGGTTCCCTGCAAGAGGCGTTGGAAACCAGCACGGCGCTCGAATTGGAAGGGATCGTGGCCAAGCGGATCGATGGCCGCTACCGCCCGGGAAAGCGCTCGGGGGACTGGATGAAAGTCAAACACGAGCGCCACCAGGAAGTCGTGGTCATTGGTTGGCGCCATGGGAAGGGAAACCGCGCAGACACGGTGGGATCCCTATTGCTGGCCGTTCCCAAGGGAGGGGAATTGCATTACGCCGGGCGGGTGGGCACCGGATTCACCGACCGCCAACTGGAAGCCGCCCGGACCAAGCTGGAGAAGCTGCGGCGCAAGACACCGGCGGCCAAGGACGTGCCTGCAGCCGACAGCCATGACGCGGTATGGGTGTCGCCCAAGCTCGTCGGCGAAGTGCGCTATGGCGAGACGACCGGCGGCGGTAGGCTGCGCCATCCGGTCTGGCGCGGCTGGCGCGAGGATAAGGACCCCGGCCAGGTGGTCTGGGAAGCCTGATCCTCAAGCCGTCACCGGCTACCCTTTTACCCCGGTGGTGGCCACCCCTTCAATGAAGTGGCGCTGACCCACAAAGAACAGCACGATCATCGGCAGCGTGGTGATGACGCTGGCGGTCACAATGAGTTCCCAATGCCAGTTTCCGGCGAAACCGAACTGGTCCACCATGGCCTTGAGGCCGCGCGGGACCGTAAACGTATCGGAATCGCGCAGATAGATCAACGGCCGCATCAGGTCGGTCCAAGCCGCCTGGGCTTCAAAGAGCAGGGTCACGATCAGCGCCGGCTTGCACAAGGGCAGGGCAAAATGGCGGAATAGCTGCCAGTCGTTGGCGCCGTCGGTGCGCGCCGCCTCGAAGATCTGACGGGGAAGCCCCAGGAAGAACTGCCGCAGCAAGAAGATGTAGAACGCGGAGCCGAAGAGGTTCCCTGCCCACAGCGGGGTGAGCGTGCCGACCTGGCCCAGCGCGTTCCATATCAGGAAGGTCGGGATCAAGGTCACGGCACCGGGAAGCATCATGGTGGCAAGCACAAGAAAGAAGAGGGCGTTGCGTCCGCGGAAACGGTAGTACGCGAATCCCCACGCAACCATGGAACTGCTCAGCGTCACGGCTACGGCCGCAAGCACGGTCACCAGTACCGTGTTGCCCATCCAAAGCGCCAACGGCGCGGCATTCCAGATTTCAACGTAGTTTTGCAGTGTGGGGGACCGGGGTATCAGCCGGTTGTCGAAGACCTCCGATTGCGGCTTGAATGAGGCCGAGACCAGCCAAATCAGCGGATAGACGAACACCGCCGTCGCGGCAACCAGCGTGGTCAGCAGTAGTATCCGTGCGGGTAGCCGACGTCTGCCGCGGACAGCCTGCGGCGGTGTGCCGGAGGGAACCGGTGCCACGGGCGCGTCCGGGACTTGCTTCAACGTTGGGATGCTAGCCACCGTCTTCTCCTTCGTAAAAAACGAGTTTGCGGCCCACCACGTACTGAACGGCGGTGATCACCATGATGATGCCGAACAAGAGCCAAGCCATGGCGGAGGCAAAGCCCATGTTGAGGAATTCGAAAGCCTGCCGGAAAAGATAGATGACGTAAAAGAGCGCGGCATCGTTGCTGTAGGTTCCGTTTCCGGCACCGAAATACGCGGTGTAGGCCTCGGTAAAGGACTGCAGGGCAGCAATGGTGTTGACGATGACCAAGAAGAACAACGTCCCGGAGATCATCGGAACAGTGACGGTGATGAACCGGCGCCAGGCTCCGGCGCCGTCCACGAGCGCCGCGTCATACAGGTCGCGCGGCACGTTGTTCAGGGCGGCCAGGAGGATGATGGTCGACCCGCCCAGCGTCCACAGGCTCATCAAGACCAGCCCGGGCTTGATCCAGGTGCTGTCGGTGGTCCAGTCCGGCCCGGGGATTCCGAAAATCCCCAGCACCGCGTTGACAAGTCCGTCATGCCCGTTGAAGAGCAATAGCAATAGGATGCCGACAGCGACCGGTGGAGTCATGTTCGGCAGGTAGAACGCGGTCCGGAAGAAGCCGGTGGCGCGCTGTGCTCGCATAAGCAGCATGGCCAGCATAAGCGAGATGCCCACATGGAGGGGAACGGAAAGCGCCGTATAGAAGAGTGTGTTGCGCAGTGAAAGTACAACACGGGGGTCCTCCGCCAACTCCCTGTAGTTCTCCAGGCCGATGTAGTTCGGGTCGCTGAGCACGTCGTAGTCGGTCAGCGATAGGTAGCCGCTGTAGAGGATCGGCCACAGGGCGAAAACCAGGAAACCCAGGATCCACGGCGAAATGAAAAGCATGGCATTTCGTGTCTGCCGTCTGTTGCGCGAACGCAACGTGTAGGTGCGGGCGGTGGCCACGATGGGACCTCCTAGCCTTCGCTGTCGGCAGAGCCGGCATTCTCCAGCGTCTGCCAAGCCTCATCGAGTGCACGTTGCGCTTCCTCCTGTGCGCGGCCCAGCGATTCGGCGGGAGTCGCCTCGCCATTGAGCACCCGATTCACCGCGTCAAGCCAAGCTTGCTTGAACTGCGCGTCCGCCGGGCTCGCCGGCAACGAGAACGAGGCATCATTTGCCTCGTAGGAAGCGGCAACGGCCTCCTTCCACGGGGAATCCAGGTCTGTGGACGAATCAACATACTTGGTCTTGATTTCCTCGTCGGCCTTCTGGTTGGCGGTGAAGAGCCCGGTGAACGGCTTCCCGTCTTTTTCGCGCTGCGTCGCCCGCGCCTCGGCGGCCGCGAGCCAGGAAGCGGTCTGCGTGATGGTCTTGATGTAACGGCAGGCGGCTTCCGGGTTCTTACCGGCTGCCGGGATGGCCCATGCCGAACCCGAGCCGAAGCTCAGCGGTTGGCCAGTGGTGGTCTTGAACGTAGCAAAAGCCATGGGGGCGTCCGGGGATACGTCGTTGAGAATGTTCACGTACCACTGTTCCATGGGCATCGCCCCCAGCACCGAGGTTGCATACTGGTTTTCCTTCCCGAAGAAGTCGGCCGAATCGCGGAACGCCTTGACCGACCCGAATCCACCCTGGTCAGCATAGATCCCCACTCCGAATTCCAGGGCCTGCACGACCTTGGGGTCATCAAGCTGCGCTGTACGCCCGTCGGCGGAAATGAGGTCGGCACCATTGGCCTTGGCCCACAGGGGAAGGAACTCGGGAAGCTTCGAGTCAAAGCCAATGACGGAGGGCTTGGATCCTTCCTTTTTCATCAGCTTCTTGTTCGCATCTGTCACCGCTTGCCAGTTTGAGCCGTCAACGTCCTCGGTCGCAAGGCCCTCCTGTTCGAGCAGTTCCCGGTTCGCCATCAGGATCTGGACCTGGTTGAATTCCGGGATGCCATAGACCTGGCCGTTGAAGGTTACCTGGGATACGGCCGGTGCGCGGAAATCACCAATAGCAATTGACTCGCCGGAGACGCACTGGTCCAAGGGCATGATGGCCTTGCGTGCGGCAAAAGTGCCTAACTGGTCGCGATTTGCGTAGATCAAATCAGGGGCGTCCCCGGCTGCCACGGCGGAGAGGAACTGCTGGACGTCGAGTTCACCTTCAACAGCCTTGACGGTGGCCGGCTCGATGGCCGCTTCTGCAAGGTCCGCCCGGGTGCGGGCCACCTCATCCGCATCCGCGTTATAGCCCATGATGTTAAGTTCGCCCTCCAGCGGTGCGTCTGCGGTGAACTGGTTTTCACTGGGAGCTGCGGCATCGGGCTGGGACCCCGTGGCACACCCGGTCAGAACCAGGCCAAACGCCATCGCTGCGGCTCCGACTCGCCGTAGGTGTCCGAAGTTCTCCGTCCGGAGAGCCGGTTGACGTGAATCCGAAACTGACATGATCTCTTCTCGTAATGTCATTGGCCAGTGCGCGGTACGGGTGCGGTCTGAAGCCTTTTGTAAAAACATCGATCGCAGAAGTGTCCGCCGCTAATGGATCTCACGGTAGGTGCACGTGCGGGGAGAGTCCATGTTTTCGCACACGGTGCCGGAATACTTCCAGGTTTCCGGGACGGCGAAAAGCCCCGGAACCCCCTGAACGCTCCCGCCAAGGGAGAGCAAGGGTGCTACCGGGGCTCTGTCGATAGGGTCGGCCGAGTCGGGGATTATTCGCCCAGATCGGGATCGATGCCCTCCGTCGTGTCGTCGACGTGCAACTTAACTGCTCCCAGATTGCGGTCGTGGGGTCCTGCGGCGCGGCGTAGCACGATCACGACGAGGATTCCGGTGACTGCCAAGGTGCCAAGGACCGCCAATAGCCGACCATGCCCGTTGTGCTTGCTGCCAGCCTTCCGTTGGGCCTTGCGCAAGGACTCTTCGACGGCTTTCCGGGCACGGCGGGCCGTCTTGCGGTTGCCGGTCACGGTGGCCACGACCTCCTCGGATGCCCGGGCCAGCCCGGCCGGGTCCATCCGGTCCACGGCGTGGCGCACGGAGGCCTCCAACTGGCTGGGATACTCCTGCTTTGCCTTCTCCGCCCAGTGCTTGAGCTGGGTCTGGATCGTTTTCATTTGTTTTTCGAGATCATGCATCGTTGGATCCTCTCTGACTGTTGACATGTGAAAATACGGTCGCCCACAACGGATGCGATTTTGGTCAGGCTTCCCGGCGCTTGGCCGCGGTACTTGCGCGGCTTCGCAACTGGATGATGCGTACCGCCGCGACAATGGCCACGACGACTGCCCCGCCCACGGCCGCAAGCAACATGGACACACCGAGGGCCATCTGCCCCTGGAATCCGAGGAAGTTGACGGTCGCCTGGGTCTGGTTCTGCATCATGAATATCACCAGGAGGATCAGCACCACGATGGCGACGATGGTGAATGTCCAGATAACCCCTGCACGTGTCGTCGCCGTGACGTTCTTGGTTGGCCGATGACGAATGGGTTTCCCGGACACGGAGTCCGGTTCGGCACGTTTCCCCGGGTTTTCAACCATTTGCTTCCCCATTTCTCGGTGCGGAGCCGAATTGAAGGAACTGCGGGAGGATGCCCTGAAGGCCGGGATCATGGGCCCCTGTGGCCAACATATGCGCATCACCACGAAGTGGCAAGGGGATTGCGGTGCTCCCTCAGGAACCGTGTTCTCCGGCATGCTCCACGTGGCGCTGCGCCAGGTTTCGAAGATATCCAGCGAAGCCGGACCCCACTCTTCCCTGCATTCGCCCGGAGGTGATTGCGTGGATTTTTCCGGTGGCCGTGACCCTGGCCCCGTTTTTGCGCAGCCTTTCAACCAACTGGACGTCCTCGGCCACCGGAACCGGATCAAACCCGCCCACCGCGCAATAGGCGGAAGCCCGGAAACCCAGGTTTGCCCCGTGGATGTGGCCATGGCCTTCTCCGCGGTCATGGTCTCGCGACCACAATGCAAAAAATGCCTGGTCAATGTCCGAACTGTCAGGCTCCACGGTGCCGGCGATGACGTCTGACCCGGACTCTGCCAGCTTCACGGCGCGGGTCAACCAGTGCACCGGGACCCGGGTATCGGCATCCGTGCAGGCAATCCAGATGCGTTCGCGCGAATGACGTGCCGGGGTATCAGCTGCCAGGGATTCGAGGGCAAAATCTATTCCGGCTGCACGGGTGGCACCTACCACCCCGCATCCCACCGAGAGCACCGACAGACGCGGGTCGTTGGCAGCAAAGGATGCCGCGAGCGCTGGTGACGAATCCCGGCATTGGTCAAGGACCAACGTCAGCCGGAGCTCGAGCTCGGGCCTGGCACGGTTCAACCGGTCCATGGCCTTGCGCAGACGCAAGAGGCATGCGCCAAGCAATTCCTCCTCGTTGCGTACAGGCACCACAATGAGGATGGCCGAGAGTTTGTCATCCATTGTGCCCGCCTGGCTTTTCGAGGACCTCCAGCACAAAATCTGTTTCCCGGTGCAGCACCTTGGTCTTCAGGCCCAGACCTTGCGCGGCGGCATGCACCTGGGCGCCGTCCATCGGCCAGCCGCGCACCGGATGCAGCCAGTGGCACAGGAGCAGGTGCCCTCCTGCGGAAAGCGCCTCGAGGCAACGCGCGTACAAGAGGTCAAGTTCGTCGGCGGCCAGGAAATATCCGATTTCCGAGACCACGACCAGGTCCTGGGATCCGGGCTTCACATCGGGCCACTCGTGGGGCAGTACCGCGTGCCTGAGCACCACGTGGTTGAAGCCGGCCAGGCGCTCGGCGGCTGATTCCAGGGCAACCCGGCTCGCATCCACGGCCAGCAGGGTGTCGGCACGTTGTGCAAGGTCCCGGCTCAACACCCCGATCGAACAGCCGAGCTCCATGACGGAGCCGTACCGGGACCGGGGAAGCGACGCGAGCGTGATCGCGCGCTTGCGTCGTTCGTAAGCGCTTCCCAAGTAGTCCCATGGATCGGGCCGATGCTCATATAGTCCGTCAAAGGTGGCGGATGCCGTGGCGGAATCCCGAAGTCCTGGGGGAGTGAATCGGAACGTTTCGCCGGAGCGCTGGAAGTGTTGAATGAAGGTTTCCTGAAGCAGCGCAGCGTCCTGCGGTGCATCGGACAGCGGAGCCACTTGTGATCGGTGGGCTGCGGTGGCCCGTGCCTTGGCCCGGATGGTGTCGACATCCAGGTTCAGGGATCTCCAGTACTCCCACTCGGTGTCCCGCTCCGGCGTGGCCCAGTGCCAGTACCAGATCGGGTATTCCAGCAAGCCGAGGCCAAGCTCCTCGGCAATGTGTGCGGCCATGGTACCGAGCGCGTCGTGGTCGGTATGGCCGTCGTGGCGGTACGGAGCCACCAGCATGACTCGGCCGTTTGCCGTGGCCTTCCTGATGGCTGATTCGACGTCCGGTTGGTGTTGAGCCAGCTGGCCGTCCGGCAGGCCCAGGGTTTCGAAGGTGAGGGTGCCGGCGCCGGGGGAGTGGGGAGTGAGCTCCCCGAGTGCCCGGGCCAGTTCGTCGACCCTGATGCCGGCGAGGCGTTCGGGCGAGTGGGTGGGCGAATCGGGATGGGAGGCCTCGCCGGCGGTGGCCACGATCACGTGGACCGCTGTTCCGGCGCGCAACGCCTGGTGGATCAGGCCTGCTGCGCCGAGGGTTTCGTCGTCCGGGTGCGCGGAGAGCACCACCAGTGGGCGTGACACCCCGGCAACGTCGTCCAAGACCAGTGCGGGCAACTTCGTCACGCCGGCTTCCATCCAGAGGGTTTCTTTGGTGCCCGGGTCCAGATGGGTGAAGCTCACCATGGGCGAGCACCACCTTCGGCCGCTTGGGGGGCCTTCAACAGCAGCCCACCCAGTGCTGCGTCATCGCGGGAGGCGTGGTGTTGCCGGACATAGATTCCAAGATCGGCGACCCTTCGGGCGTGCTGGTGGTCAAAGCCCAGGGGACCGGGTCCCATGGCCTGTCCGGCAATGGCGATGATCCGTTCGCACAGCCCCGCCACCTGTCCACGCACCCGCTGGGCGGAAACTTCGTCTAGGCTTCCCTGGTCGGCCTCCTGCGCCGCGCGGTGAAGCATGGCGGCCCCGGAGGCCAGCATTCGGTCGGCTTCGCCAAGCCAAGCCAGGGCCAATTGGTCGGGTTCGCGAGACTGGGCGGAGCGGAAGAGGTCGCGGAAGATCCCGACTGCGCCGCCGAACCAGCAGGCGGCGACTCCGACGCCCCCGACGGCGAATCCAGGCCGGTCCAGGTACCAATCGGTGGGACCAATGGGAAAGGCGCGGGCACCGTCAAATTGCACTGCCTCGCTGTGGATCTTGTTCAGGCCGTAACTGGCCCAGTGACCATGGTGCGCGATCACGCCAGGCTGCTTCAGATCCACCATGAAGGCTCGGCGCCCGCCGGGGACATGGGCCGTGACGACGGCACGGTCCAGTGTCGCGGCCAGGGAGCACCATGGCTTTTGTCCTTCCAGAACCCAGGGGCCTGACGGTTGTGCCGGGGCGGCGGCAACAAGCTTGGGCCGGCCCTCGGCGGCAAAGACTCCCCAGGTGCTTCCGGTAGTCCAGGGGAGTCCCGCCTGCGCGAGGATTGCCGCGGCGTCCAGATGCGGCTCAACCGTTCGGGCGGCCGCGAGGTCGACGCTGGCCAGCGTGGCCAGGAACTCCCACAGGGCGACAGTTCGCCCTTGGCCCGGAGTGGGTGGCGACTCCGGGCAGGAGGCCAGTAGCCCGAGCATTGGCTCCGGATCGCCGGCGCACGTGCGCGCGGCATTGATGAGAGCAGGTGCCAGATTCCATTCCAAGTGCGAAGCCATGGCCGGTGTTGAGAAGGAGACGGCAACCGCAGATGCCTTCGGGCCCTTTGCTGCCCGGGACCGCTGTGCCGGTATTTCATGGTCGCTTCGTTGGCGTTCGGAAAGGCGTTGTTCAGCCAACGTTGTCATTCCCCTTCGGTGGCGGATTCGTCATGTGGGGTGCCCACAGGCTTGGACTCAGCCGAACCGCGCTGTCGCAGGTAGATGGAGAGGGAAACCATGCTTCCGACTGCGAGGAATTCGGATTGCCAGTTCTGCAGCGTCCGGTCCCAGAAATCGGCGCTTGTGGCGTATTCGATCCATTTGACTTCCGGCTGCCCATGGGACACCTGGTCAGCGTTGAAAACCACGGTTCCGGCGACTGACTGCAGCCACCATGAAAGCAGGAAGACCGTTCCCATGACCAAGAGCAGGGAATTGGAGTAGACGTGTCGCCGCCAGCCGTTGTCCTTTGCCCACTTGGGGGAATTGGGTTTGGCGAAACGGCCCACCATTTGGTTCTCGTCGCTGTCAAGTCCCTCATCGCCTGGCTTTTTGGATTCCGGGGATCCGCGCTGGACAAGCCACACGGTCGCCAGTATGAAGAGGAAAAACTGCAGGTACTCCGATTGCCAGTTTTCCGCGACGTCAACGACGAAATTGCTTGAGGTGACGAAGTCCCAGTACCCAACGGGGGAAGACCCATGAAGTGTTTGGTCGTCGTTGTACACCGCAAGCCCCGCAAGAGACTGACCTATGAGGGCGCCGATGAAAAGAATAGCGAAACCGATCCCGAGGGCTTGGTTTCTGATTGCCTTTGACACCAAATATCACCTCCCGGAAAAACTGACGATGGCCATCAATGTCAGCCCGCTAAGAATCATTCCAAGCCACAACGTAAATTGAGTCTTCATGACGCGAGCGTATGGCTTCTGGCGATCTGCGTAAAGGGAACAGCGCCCCGGCGTGGCGAACGCGGGCTTCGGCGAAGTCGGCTGAAATGACCGCCCCGGCGGGGAATCGTGGGATATCCCCAGCGGCAGAATGCCATCGCGGGGCCTTGGACTTGGCGCAGGGACTCGGGATCATGAGGAAGGGGTTGCCCCGGCATTGGCCGAGGCAACCCCAATGTGCAGCGGTTAGGCTCTTTTGCGCGTCAGAAGGCCCCAAATGATCAGGACAAGCAACGCTCCGCCGATGGCCAGCAACCAAGTGGAGAGGGACCAGAATTCGTTGATCCCAACACCGAAGATTGCCGAACCGATCCAGCCGCCAAGAACGGCGCCGACGATTCCAAGAAGCAAGGTGGTGAGCCAGCCGCCACCTTGGTCACCCGGTTTAATTGCCTTTGCAATGGCTCCGGCAATCAGCCCTAGAACTATCCAACCAATGAAACCCATAACTTTTCTCCTTTTCGGATGAAGGTCCAGTTTCAGCATCATTTTGGCGATGCACTCTTTGACCCTACAACGAGGAAAGTACAGATAGGAAGCTAAATGCAACCCATGAAAATCGGAATCCCCGGATCGGTCGACGACTGATCCGGGCACCGGGCACCAGCGTGGATCCAGCCATGCTTCTTTCTTCCGGGGCACCGCTCCCCAAGCAATTCCAAGACCGGCTGGATGCCGTTTGCATAATCCACGCGCAACGAAATTTCTTCAGTAATTGTCTAATTGCTCCGAAAATTACCCCAAGCAATTCCTCGTCTGTCCTGTGTTTTGCGCGGACTAGCCGTCCCGCGAGACTCGGTGGTGGTTGGGTAAGCAGGTAGGCGGCACACTCGCCAAAGCTGCCCAACCTGTCGGAAACGTTGCGCGCACCAAGTGCCCGGCCTACGGTAGACGCAAGGTCCAAAACCCCGGAACCACCGAGGACGGGAGTGCCAGTGCAAGAATTTCCGCCGCTTTCCGAGCGAACAGCCCTGCTCATCGTTGACATGCAGAACGCCTTCTTCGAAGACCCTTTGCTGGTCCGGCATCGCGAGTCCTTGGTGCGAAATTGCAACGAACTCTCACGGCTCGCGCGTTCGACGGGGATGCCCATCTTCAATATCAGGACCGAACATGCGCGGGACAAAAGCACCTGGACACTGAGCATGCTCGATGACGACCAGGGTTTTTTGTTTGAGGGCAGTGAACAGGCGCAAAACCTGAAGGGACTTGATGTCGAAGATTCCCAGGAGATCCTCAAGCGACGAGACAGCGCCTTTTGGCGGACCGACCTGAGTGAGCAACTGGGACGGCGTGGAGTGGAGTACGTCATTGTGACTGGCGTCTCGTCCCATACCTGTATTGCTTCGACCGCGGCGGATGCCTATGCCGACGATCTTCGCGTCTGGTTGGTTTCCGATGCCATTGCCTCATCCGATCCCGATTTTGAAAAATCCACCTTGGGGCTGCTTCAAGCCGAGTACCGCCAACACATCATCACCACCGAATCCCTACTTGCTGCCCATGAGGGGCATCTGGCCAAGCAAGTCCAGGGGCATGGCACCAAGTAGTCGAATCATTGGAAGCACTGAACAGGAACGGAGCATGACATGAGCACCCAGCCGGGACAACCCAGCAAGAAGTCCTTCTTCCAAAGGAGGGGAGCTCCGCTTATGGTCACCGGTGTCCTCTTGGTGATTGTCTTTGGATTGTTCATCATCGCGGGCAAGCAACCTGGCGAGGGCCTTAACACCCCCATGTGGATTGGCGTCCTCATTGGTCTGGGGATGGCCGGGTACGGCCTATACCGGGCGTTGAAGGGACCCGGCATGCTCGACAACCCCAGGGGCGGGACAACCAACGAACCCATGTAACCCGGCCTCACAGCCACGGGCCCGCGGCAGGCCCTGTGGCCTTTCGTATCAGGAATCAGCCATTAGCCAGCACGAGGAGTTCACCATGTCTTTGAATACCCCCGAACGCGAACCGGGCCGCGATGAAGAAGCAGAAGGAAACCCCATGGACGGCCGGGACGGACAGCCTGTGCAGGAAGGCTCCTCCGACGATCCGCGAACCCTCGACACCATGGACCCGCTGCGCGATGAACATCGCGCAGCGGACGCCTTGAACGGCAACGAGGCGCGTGCCCAAGATGCGCTTCCGTTGACTGAGGAGGACCGGGCGGCGGCGCAGGAAGACCTGGAAACTCCTGCTGGTGCACGGGTTGAGGAACCCACCGATGCCGCAGGACAGGAAGCCGGAGGTCTTGACGCCCTTGGCCGGCCCCTGCCGCCGGATGCCCCGGAGGGGGAACAGTTCTAACGAGGCGATTAACGGGTCCCTTGAGTTCCGGGCCGCGGGCCGGACCTACGGAGTGATCGCAGGATCGAGACTGTCCATGAACGCATTCATGAATTCAGCGAATTCTTGCGCGTCGTCGTCCTGGGCCAGGATGCCGGAAGTCGGCTGTCGCGTGCCTTCGTGCCCGACCGCGGGGATATTCAGGGACAGCCGGGCCGGGACATTGAAGCGGTAGACGCGTCCGGTGCTGGTGCCGACCTCGTAGCCGCCGTCGAGGACCAATGCCACGTGGGAGACGTTGGTGTTGTTGACCGATATCGCGCGCTCGGTAGGCTGCAGGTTTTCGGGATTCAGCGGGCAAAGAATGAGTTCGGCCGGCTCGCGGCGGAAGCCGATCACCTTCAGTCCCGCGGATCCGGAGCTGCCCACGGCAGCCACCAGGTTGTAGCTGCCGAAGTTGGGGATCTGGGTGTCGAAAGCCTCGTGCAAGAGCTGCTTGAGGACGTCGTCGGATCCAACATTGAGTGTCTCCATGTCTTCCACCCTATCCAATGGAGGTTTCGAACACATGTCCCGTATCCGCACGGCGAATTATGTCGGTGCACCGTCACGGGTTCGGCCTTGGTGCCTCTCAGCCATACAATCAAGGGCATGAGCCAGGACACTGCCCCAGATATCAAGCCTCGCAGCCGCGTCGTGACCGACGGCATCCATGCAGCACCGGCCCGTGGCATGTTCCGCGCCGTCGGCATGGGGGATGACGATTTCGCCAAGCCGCAGATCGGCGTCGCGAGCTCGTGGAACGAAATCACGCCCTGCAACCTTTCGCTGAACCGCTTGGCCGCCGGCGCCAAGGAGGGCGTCCACGCCGGTGGCGGATTCCCGATGCAGTTCGGCACCATCTCCGTGTCCGACGGCATTTCCATGGGCCACGAGGGCATGCACTTCTCGCTGGTTTCCCGCGAGGTCATCGCCGACTCCGTCGAGGTTGTCATGCAGGCCGAGCGCATCGACGGCTCGGTGCTGCTGGCCGGTTGCGACAAGTCCCTTCCCGGCATGCTCATGGCAGCGGCCCGCCTGGACCTGGCCTCGGTGTTCCTCTATGCCGGATCGATCATGCCCGGCTGGGTCAAGCTGGAAGACGGATCCGAAAAGGAAGTCACACTGATTGACGCCTTCGAAGCCGTGGGTGCCTGCGCCGCCGGCAAGATGAGCCTCGAGGACCTCACCCGCATCGAAAAGGCGATCTGCCCCGGCGAAGGTGCCTGTGGCGGCATGTACACCGCCAACACCATGGCCTGCATCGGCGAAGCCCTGGGCATGAGCCTTCCGGGCTCCGCCGCCCCGCCCTCGGCTGACCGCCGCCGCGATGCTTTCGCCCGCGCCTCCGGCGAGGCCGTGGTGAACCTGCTGCGCAAGGGCATCACCGCCCGCGACATCATGACCAAGAAAGCCTTCGAGAACGCGATCGCCGTGACCATGGCCTTCGGCGGTTCCACGAACGCCGTGCTGCATCTGCTGGCCATCGCCCGCGAGGCCGAGGTGGACTTGACCCTGGCTGACTTCAACCGCATCGGCGACAAGATCCCGCACCTGGGAGACCTGAAGCCCTTCGGCCGCTACGTCATGACCGACGTGGACAAGATCGGTGGCGTGCCGGTGATCATGAAGGCCCTGCTGGACGCCGGCCTGCTGCACGGGGACTGCCTGACCGTCACCGGCAAGACCGTTGCCGAGAACCTCGAGGCGATCAACCCGCCGGATGTCGACGGCAAGATCCTGCGCGCGCTGGACAACCCCATCCACAAGACCGGTGGCATCACCGTGCTGCACGGCACCATGGCACCCGAGGGGGCCGTCGTGAAGTCAGCTGGCTTCGACGCCGACGTCTTCGAGGGCACCGCACGGGTCTTCGACCGCGAGCAGGGCGCCCTGGCTGCGCTTGATGCCGGCGAGATCCACGCCGGCGACGTCGTGGTCATCCGCTACGAAGGCCCCAAGGGCGGCCCCGGCATGCGCGAGATGCTTGCCATCACCGGAGCCATCAAGGGCGCCGGCCTGGGCAAGGACGTCCTGCTGCTCACTGACGGCCGCTTCTCCGGCGGCACCACCGGCCTGTGCATCGGCCACGTGGCACCCGAGGCCGTTGACGGCGGCCCGATCGCGTTCGTCAAGGACGGCGACAAGATCCGCGTCGACATCGCCGCTCGCTCCTTCGACCTGTTGGTCGAGCCGACGGAGCTCGAGGAGCGCAAGGTCGGCTGGGAGCCGCTTCCGGCCAAGTTCACCACCGGTGTGCTGGCCAAGTACGCCAAGTTGGTCAAGTCCGCTTCGACCGGGGCATACTGTGGCTAGGAAATAGCATGAACCGAAGGGCGGACGCCACCAAAGCGTCCACCCTTCGGACAACAGTCTCAAATAGTGAGATTGTGGGCGTGGGCGTTTGACTCTGGCTTTGGCGGCGACCAAACTGGACACATGCATATCCGCACCGAAGTACTACTAGTTATCAAGCGCTGAGCTTGGGCCCCTCCGGAACATGGAGGGCTTCGGTGACGCGCAAACCCCATTCGCCGCAAGGTGCCTTTGGGGTTTTTTTATGTGCAGGGTTAGAAGAGATAGAGAAGGATATATCCCCATGAGTAACGGAACCACCGCCAGCCCCTCGCTGCCGGCCAAACCCGCCAACCGTAGCAAGGATGCCGCTGTCTCTTCCGTCGTGGAAGCATCGAGTCTGGTACAGGGCCCGAACAACATCATTGCTCCCACCGAGATGCTTGGCTCACAAGCCATTGTTCGCTCACTGGAAGAATTGGGCGTCAAGGACGTCTTTGGGTTGCCGGGCGGGGCCATCATGCCCACCTACGACTCGCTCATGGACTCGACCAAGATCAACCACATCCTGGTCCGCCACGAACAGGGCTCGGGCCACGCGGCCCAGGGCTACGCCATGGTCACCGGCGAAGTCGGGGTGTGCATCGCCACCTCCGGCCCCGGGGCCACCAACCTGGTCACCGCCATTGCCGACGCGCACATGGACTCGGTCCCCATGGTTGCCATCACCGGCCAGGTACACAGCGCCTTCATCGGCTCCGACGCCTTCCAGGAAGCCGACATCGTGGGCATCACCATGCCCATCACCAAGCACTCCTTCCTGGTCACCAAGGCCGAGGACATCCCGCGGATCCTGGCCTCCGCCTTCCACATCGCCGCCACGGGCCGTCCCGGCCCCGTGCTGGTGGACATCACCAAGGACGCCCAGCAGTCCAAGGCGATGTTCTCCTGGCCGCCGAAGATCGACCTGCCCGGCTACAAGACCGTGGTGCGCGGGCACAACAAGCAGGTCCGCGAGGCGGCCAAGCTCATTGCCGCCTCCTCCCGCCCGGTGTTCTACGTCGGCGGCGGCGTGATCAAGGGACACGCCTCGGCGGAGCTCAAGGAATTTGCCGAGCTGGTCGGCGCCCCGGTGGTCACCACCCTGCAGGCCCGCGGAGCCTTCCCGGATTCCCACGAGCTGCATGTGGGCATGCCCGGCATGCACGGCTCGGTTTCCGCGGTCACCGCGCTGCAGCAGTCGGACCTCTTGATCACCCTGGGCGCCCGCTTCGATGACCGCGTCACCGGGGTGCTGCACACCTTTGCCCCCAATGCCAAGGTCATCCACGCTGACATCGACCCGGCGGAGATCTCCAAGAACCGCACCGCGGACATCCCGATCGTCGGTTCGGTCAAGGAAATCATCCCGGAGCTCACCGAGGCCTGCCGCACGCTCTTCGCCGATGCCGGCGCCCCGGACCTGTCGGTCTGGTGGAACACCATCGGCCGGCTGCGCGAGACCTACCCGATCGGCTTCACCGAAACCAACGACGGTCTCTCGGCGCCGCAGAACGTGATCCAGCGCATCGGCGAACTGACCGGCCCGGAGGCCGTGTACGTCGCGGGCGTGGGACAGCACCAGATGTGGGCGGCGCAGTTCATCAAGTACGAGCGCCCACATTCCTGGCTGAACTCGGGGGGCCTGGGCACCATGGGCTACTCCGTTCCGGCGGCCATGGGTGCGAAGGTCGGCAACCCCGACCGCGTGGTCTGGGCCATTGACGGCGACGGCTGCTTCCAGATGACCAACCAGGAACTGGCGACCTGCGTCATCAACAACATCCCGATCAAGGTTGCGATCATCAACAACTCGTCGCTGGGCATGGTCCGCCAGTGGCAGACCCTGTTCTACGATTCCCGCTACTCCAACACCGACCTGAACACCGGCCACGGCACCGCGCGAGTCCCGGACTTCGTCAAGCTCGCCGACGCCTATGGTTGCGTGGGGCTGCGATGCGAACGCGACGAGGACATCGACGCGACCATCAAGCAGGCATTGGAAATCAATGACCGCCCGGTGATCATCGACTTCGTGGTCTCCCGCGATTCCATGGTCTGGCCCATGGTGCCCTCCGGCGTGAGCAACGACCAGATCCAGATTGCTCGCGGCATGACGCCCGAGTGGGAAGAAGAGGACTAGAAACCCATGGCACGTCACACTCTTTCCGTGCTCGTCGAGGATGTACCGGGCGTATTGACCCGCGTGGCAAGTCTTTTTGCCCGCCGCGCGTTCAACATCCACTCGCTGGCAGTGGGCCCCACGGAGATCAAGGGAATTTCCCGGATCACCGTGGTCGTCGACGCCGAAGGCGACCTGCTCGAGCAGGTCACCAAGCAACTCAACAAACTCATCAACGTCATCAAGATCGTTGAGCTGATGCCCGAGGCTTCGGTGCAGCGTGACCATATCCTGGTCAAGGTGCGAGCCGATGCGGCCACCCGACTGCAGGTTACCCAGGCCGCAGACCTCTTCCGTGCCTCCGTGGTGGACGTGTCCACCGATTCACTCATCATTGAGGCCACCGGCAACGCCGAAAAGATCAACGCACTGCTCGCTGTGCTTGAACCGTTCGGCATCCGCGAGATCGTCCAGGCGGGCACCCTTGCCGTCGGACGCGGCTCCAAATCGATGTCGGACCGCGCCCTGCGTTCCGTCTCTGCCTAAAACGCAATAATCTTCACACTGATACCAAGGAGAAACCACAGTGACTGAAATGTTCTACGACGATGATGCAGACCTTTCGATCATCCAGGGACGCACCGTCGCCATCATCGGCTATGGTTCCCAGGGCCACGCCCACGCACTGAACCTCCGCGACTCCGGCGTTGACGTCCGCGTCGGCCTGAAGGCCGGCTCCAAGTCGATCGCCAAGGCCGAGGCCGAGGGCCTGCGCGTGGTCTCCGTTGCCGAGGCAGCAGCCGAAGCCGACGTCATCATGATCCTCACCCCGGACCAGGTCCAGCGCTTCGTCTACGCCGAGGAAATCGCACCGAACCTGCAGGCCGGCAACGCCCTGTTCTTCGGCCACGGCTTCAACATCCGCTACGGCTACATCGCCCCGCCGGCTGACGTCGACGTTGCCCTGGTTGCCCCGAAGGCACCGGGACACACCGTGCGCCGCGAGTTCGAAGCCGGCCGTGGCATCCCGGACCTGATCGCCGTCGAGCAGGACTTCACCGGCGGCGCCAAGGAACTGGCACTGTCCTACGCCAAGGCCATCGGCGGCACCCGCGCCGGCGTCATCGAGACCACCTTCACCGAAGAGACCGAGACCGACCTCTTCGGCGAGCAGGCTGTCCTCTGCGGTGGCGCATCGCAGCTGGTCCAGTACGGCTTCGAGACCCTGACCGAAGCCGGCTACAAGCCGGAAATCGCCTACTTCGAGGTCCTGCACGAGCTCAAGCTCATTGTTGACTTGATGTGGGAGGGTGGCATTGCCAAGCAGCGCTGGAGCGTTTCCGACACCGCCGAGTACGGCGACTACGTTTCGGGCCCGCGCGTGATCACCCCGGAGGTCAAGGAGAACATGAAGGCAGTTCTCGCCGACATCCAGAACGGTGCCTTCGCCAAGCGTTTCATCGAAGACCAGGAAGCCGGAGCACCGGAGTTCCTGGAACTGCGCGCCAAGGGCGAGGCCCACCCGATCGAGGCCACCGGCCGCGAACTGCGTAACCTCTTCTCCTGGAAGACCACCGATGACTACACCGAAGGTTCCGTCGCCCGCTAAGGCACGCTGAATCACTCGGTGACCGCGGCCTCGAGCCGCTGGCTGTCGACATGACGATGCCCGTCCCGACGTTTGTCGGGGCGGGCATTGTCGTTGATGGAAGGCTGCTTCACGAAGGAGGATCCCTACGAGGGCACGGCCGGTACCGGACCATGATGCTGCTCTTTCCTCCTGTGTGCCTGCCGAATCGTTGTGGCGCCTGCAACGTCCATGGTAGGCAGGAGATGGCACGGACTGTTGAAGGAACGATCCTGCCTGCACCACCGGGGAAGCCGGCGTCCAGGAGTGAATCGACACGCAAGGAGGAATGCCCATGGCTGAACGACTGGTGGCAGATGAGATGGTTGACAGGCTCAATGCCTGGGGCGTCAGGCGAATCTTTGGCTACAGCGGGGACGGGATCAATACCTTCCTGGGGGCGCTGCGCCGTCATGACAACGCTCCCGAATTTGTCCAGGCACGCCACGAGGAAAATGCCGCATTCATGGCCGTGGCACATTCCAAATACGGGGTGGGCCAGTATGGTGCCGATTACGACGGAGGGCCGGGCATCGGGGTCATGGTCTCCACCCAGGGTCCCGGCGCAGTCCACTTGCTCAACGGACTCTACGACGCAAAGCTCGATGGCATTCCGGTGGTTGCCATCGTCGGACAGCAGGACCTCAAGGCGCTGGGTTCCGGGTATCAACAGGAAATCGACCTCCCCGCGCTTTTCAAGGACGTGGCCGGGTATTGCGAACAAATTTCCACGCCGGGGCAGGTTTCCGGTGTCTTGGACCGCGCCTTCCGCACGGCCCTGGCCACATCCACACCGTGTGTGGTGATCATTCCCCACAATGTGCAGCAACAGCCCGCGTCGCAGCCAACGGGTGACCATGCCGAGATTGCCACGGCACCGGTGTGGGAGTCCCCACAGGTGCTGCCGCGGGATGCCGAGTTGGACGCGGCTGCAGACCTGCTTCGAGCCGGCAAGCGCATCGTGATGTTAGTGGGGCAAGGGGCCCGCAACGCCCGTACCGAGGTGGCCGGAATGGCCGAACGGCTCGGTGCCGCGGTTGTTACGAGCCTGCTGGGCAAACCATATGTTGATGAAACGCTGCCGAACGCCGCCGGGGTCATGGGTCACCTCGGCACTTCCGCCAGCGCTGCACTGCTTGGGCGCTGCGATTCGCTGCTGATCGTGGGATCCAACGATCCCTGGACCGAGTTCTACCCGGCCCCGGGCAGCGCCCGTGCAGTGCAGATCGACATTTCCGCTGAACGGCCCGGCAATCGCTACCCCGTCGAGGTGGCGCTCGTGGGGGATGCGGCGCATACGCTGCAGGCGCTAGCCGGGCGCCTTGCCCCTGACCAAGGTGAACGGGAACCCTGGCGCACCGAGGTCCGCGAACGGGTGTCTGCCTGGCGGGACCTGTCGCGGCAGCGTGCCCTGACAGCGGCCGAACCGGTCAACCCCGAACGGGTTTTCAGCGAGCTCTCCTCGGTCTTGCCCGACGACGCGCAGGTGGCCCTTGACGTGGGCAGTTGCGTATATTGGTATGCCCGACAGCTGGTGCTGCCACCGACGGTTCCAGCGCATCTCTGCAGCACATTGGCTTCGATGGGTTGCGGGGTTCCGTATGGGCTTGCAGCAAAGCTGTTGAATCCGGAGCGGCCAGTGGTGGTGCTGGCCGGTGACGGCGGCATGCAGATGAGCGGAGTGGCGGAACTCATCACCGTGGCCGCCCGCTGGAAGGACTGGACGGATCCCCGGTTTGTGGTGTGCGTCCTGAACAACGGCGATCTTGCGGAAGTGACGTGGGAACAAAGGGAAACAGAAGGGGATCCGCGCTATGGTGCCACACAGCATCTGCCACATTTTCCCTTCGCAGGCTACTCGGAACTTCTGGGCATGCGGGGGATCGAGGTCAAGGACCCTGGGGATCTCGGCGGGGCCTGGAGCCAGGCGTTGTCGGCCGATCGCCCGGTGGTCATCGACGTCCACACCGATGCCTCGGTGCCGTTGCTGCCGCCCTTCCCGCAAGGTGCCAAGAAGTTGCCCACCATGCGGGCGGCATTGGGGCAGGAAGGGAAAGCCGGGCAGAGGGCACTGCGCCTGCTCGATGAATACGCTGCGCAAGAAGAGGCACTCTTCGGATCGTGATGTCACATTGTCGGACGAGTCCCGAGGCGGATGGCAGGGAACCGGCGGGAGCTGTGCCCGAATCCTCCTTGGTTCCCGCCCCGCCCATGGCTGGCGCCGATCCAATGCGGACGTGTAGCCGCCGCGGCACTATTCCTTTGCGTGGTGCAGCGGCACGCGCCGGTAATTTTGCTCCGTTGAGTCCTCGTTGCGCCACGATATTTCCAGAAAGGGTGGGGCGGTTGCCCAACCGACGTCGTCCTTGACCCGGTTGAGGCCAATGAATTCCCCGTCCGGCAATTGCTCGGCCGAGAAGCTCCAGTCCGCTTCCCCCTCCACCGTGACTTTGCCCGTGGTGCGGAGATCAACGTCAAACACCGGGCTACCGGTTCGGTTGGTCACGTGCGCGGTCAGCGGGTCAATCCAATCCAGTTCCAGGTTCCGTGTCATGGATTAAGCGTAGACCGATTCGGCAGTGCGGTCTTGGTTTTTGCAACGCGCAGGACCAACGAATTTTGGGCTCGCCCGGTCCGTGAAAGCAACCTGGGATGGCCAGCGTCCGTTCTCCGCTTGCCACGGGTGGGCCCCGGTGTCTGCAATGAGGTGCCTCGGTGGAGGAAGCTATTGTTTGTGGGGGAAATGGAAGTAGTCTTTAGATTGATGGTGACGGGAAAACAGATCGTTATTCCCGCTCTGATTTAGACGATCGTCAGTTTGGTACCGTGCTTTTCTGGATCTGCGGTAGCCTCAACCTGGATCGGTGGGGGGACACCGCTAGAAAGGTTGAACGATGATTGCCGTAAACGAATACATGCGAGATCTCCTTCTTGAAACCCATGATCTCGAATCATTTCTCAATGCGCTGACACATGTCAGTGCCCAGGCCTTGTCCGAGTCCGGAGAGCCGGTCCATTGCGGCATTACCCTGCGGCGGCACAAGCGGGCGGGCACGGTGGCCAGCAACAGCTCATTGGCCCAGGAACTCGACGAGATCCAGTACAGCTTTGGCGAAGGACCGTGCCTCTCTGCATGCAAGGAGCAACGGACCATTCTGATCAACGATATTGAACGAGACGGCCGCTGGCCCGCATACTTTGAGGCCATCTCCTCCGCAGGGGTCCGATCCATGCTGGCCGTTCCGTTCAGCCTGGATTCCGAGGACACCGCTGCGATCAATATCTACTCGATGAGTAAGAACGCCTTTGATCAACAGGACGTGACACAGGTGGAAGGTTACGCCGAGCAGGCCTCGGCACTGTTGAACCTGGCCGTTCGGTTGGCCAGGCACCGCGACAACGAGGAAAACCTCAGGCTCGCCATGGAATCCCGGACCACCATTGACCTGGCGGTGGGCATCATCATGGGCCAGAACAAGTGCAGCCAGGAACGGGCGGTCGAGATCCTGAAGTCGGCTTCCAGCTCCAGGAACATCAAACTGCGCCATGTTGCGGAGGCGGTCATCGCCTCCACCACCAACCAGCCGATCGGCACCCATTTTGATGCGTAGGCCGCCGGGACGGTAAGTGTTCCACGGCCACGGCCAGGGGGATGCGTCAGCCGATGCCCAGATCCCGCAGCACGGCATCGGCCGCATGCCAGCCGGCCATGCCGTGCACGCCACCGCCCGGGGGAGTCGAGGACGAACAGATGTAGAGCCCGGGTGCCCCTGTATGGTAGGGCCGCAACGTGGGCGCCGGACGCAGCACTTGCTGGGTTCCCCGCAACGAGCCACCGCCGATGTCCCCGCCCACCAGGTTCGGGTTCCAGTCCTCCAGCGCACGCGGCGAAGTCTCGACGCGTCCGATGACCCGGTCCCCGAAACCCGGGGCAAAACGCTCGATCTGGCGGTCAACCAGCGGCCCGACGTCGGCGTCGCAGCCATTAGGCACGTGGGCGTAGCTCCAGATGACTTGATGCCCCGCCGGCGCCCGGGATTCGTCCGCCGCGGAAGGCTGGGCCAGCATGACAAAGGGCCTCGCGGGAACCTTGCCCCTGCCCACGTCCCGCTCGGCCTGAATCACATCGGCCAGGGAACCGCCCACGTGCACTGTCCCGGCGTGCGCTGTGCGTTCGTCCCGCCAGGGGATTGGCCCGTCCAGCAGGTAGTCGACCTTGAAGGCGCCCGGCCCGTACTTCCAGCGTCGCAGGTGGGATGCGTAGCGTCCACCGATCCCGGTCCCTGCCAGGTCCAGGACCTGCCGCGGTGTCAAGTCCAGCAACACTGCATCGCTGGCAGGCAGCTCGCGCAGGTCGCCCACCGGGCTGTTGGTGTGGATGACCACGTTGTCCAGGGCCAGTTGCTGCACCAGCGCGTGGATGATCGCGTTGGTTCCGCCCCGTGCCACCGGCCAACCCAACGACTGGCCCAGCCCGCCGAAGAGCACTGCGAAGCCTGAGGTGAACACATGGTTGAGCGGAAGCATCGAGTGGGCCGCCGAACCCGCAAACAGGGCCCGTGCGGCCTCGGTTCGGAAGGCCAGGCGCGCCAGGCCATCGGCGGGCCACAGCGCCCGCGCCCCGAAGCCGGCCATGAGCAATGGATGCGGCGGGATGCGCAACAGCGGTCCGGTGGCGTTTTCCAGGGATTCGAGCGGGTGGCCGGCCACCGCGCGGTGCAGCGTCCGCCACGCGGCCGCGTCAACTCCCAGCTCTGCCGCAGTCGTCTCGAGGTCGGGATGCAGCACGGCGCTGCGTCCGGTGTCCAGCGGGTGGGCCATCGGATAGCGGTGGCGTAGCCAGCGCAGCCCGTGTCTCTCCAGGCCAAGATGCAAGAAAGCGGGGCTTCCCACGCCGAAGGGGTGGGCGGCAGCACCCAGGTCGACAGTGGTTCCCGGCCCCAGCGTGTCGGCCGAGCGCGCGGCCCCGCCGACCTTTCCAGCTTGCTCGTAAACGGTCACCTGCACCCCGTGTTCGGCCAACCGGGCGGCCGCGGCAAGGCCATTGGGACCGGCGCCGACGACGATCGCGGTTCGTGTCATGGTGGTGGCTTCCTTTCTGGTGGCTATCCTGCGAAGAAGCGTTCCTCCCAGGTGGCCTCGATGATCCCGCGCACCTGGTTGATCTGGTCGGTGGCGCGGGCCTGCAGGTCGCGCAGCAATGCGGCGTCGAAGCGGGGATCCTTGGTGGCCACCAGGAGCAGGGTTTCCCACATGGCAAGCTTGGCGCGCAACATCCCGGTCAGCACGTCCAATTCGACCTGTGCCAGGCCGGCCTGCCGCCGACGCAGCAGGTTCACCGGGTTGACCCGCCCCACCAGGCGCACCACATGGGTGAAGGTGATCTTCAGCGGGTGCCCGTCATAGCCCAGCCGGTCGATGAGGCTCCGCAGGTCCTCCCGATCCGCCATGACCTGTCGGCAGAGGGAGAGCAACGCCGCCTCGTGGGCGGTTCCCTTCCAGGTGTCGGCAGCCGCGCGAAAGGCATTGACGCCTCCCTCGGATCCCAGGAAGTGCTCATTGAGGTAGTTGGACAAGGTCTGGTGGCTGACGCCCCGGAAATCATTCATGATTGCTCCTCGGATTCGACATGGGGGGACTTGTCCCGGCGAGCCGGGCACCGGAGGGAATGCTGGCCGCGCACTCGTGACGGCAACCTTTCTCCACACTACGGCCAAGGCACGGAGCGCGGAAGGAAAATGCGGCCTCGCCGCGCCGGACCCCGACGTCAGCCCGCACACCTCCGTGGAGGAGGGGATCGAAACTGTTCCTCCGGCAGGGGCACCGGCCTATGCTGGGGAGTGTGGTCAAGCAGTGGGCCGCAGGATGCACTATTGCCGGAAATTGATCATGCCAGATCCACGCCACAGAACTGCATTGGGCCCAGCGTCGGGTGCCCCGCGCCGTGTTGTTCCCGTCGCGCCGTCATATCCCACGCCTGTGCCATGCACCGAACCCGGGGGCGTGCCATCATGGTGAGCGCCTGGACCTCAGGGGTTGGCGCCCAGCTGGCTGGCCCGGGGGCGGTCACCATCCTGCACGGAACGACGTTCGCCTTGGCGGCCGCCAACGGCGACATGGACGGAACCCGCCCGCATGGGTTCTTCTTCCGCGACACCCGCTTCATCTCCGGCTGGCGGCTGCGGATCAACGGCAAGGACATGGAGCCCCTGGTGGGGACCGCCATCGAACCCTACAAGGCCATGTTCGTCGGCCGGGTGGCCGGAAGCAGCCTGGAGAATGAAAGCCACGTGCTGGTGGAACGCCACCGAAGCCTCAACGGCGGCCTGAAAGAACGAATCGTGATCCACAACTATTCGAAGGCCGAGTTTGCCGCCACGATCTTTCTGGAAGTGGCAGCCGACTTCGCGGACCTCTTTGACGTCAAGGCGGGGATCCGCCGCTCCACGAACGGATCGTTGTCGCATACCGGCCACGGAGGTCTTGAATTCATCGGCACCGTTGGCGGGCACCGGCTGGGCGTTGGCATCCGGGACGAACATGCCATGCCTTCCGCCGGCGGCCTCGAGTACGACATGGTGTTGGCGCCCCAGGGCGAGTGGTCGACGGTGGTGGTCGTGGACCCGTCCATCGACGGCCAAGGCCCCGGGGCCGACGCCCCCATGGGCCAGGCAGCGGGCGCCGTCGATCTCCCGGCCTTGCGCCAACAGGCGTGGAAGGAACGCGTTCCCACCGCGGAAATACAGGACCGCGGGGTGGGCGAAGCCCTGCAGACCGGCCGCGGGGACCTTGGATCGCTGCGCATCTTCGACCCCGAGGACGAGGAGCGGGTGGTGGTTGCCGCGGGAGCTCCATGGTTCATGGCGCTTTTCGGGCGGGATTCGCTGCTGGCTTCGTTCCTGTCGCTGAGCGTCGACCCCTCCCTGGCGCTGGGAACCATACAAACCCTCGCCGAACGCCAGGGCAGGGAAACCAATCCACCCACCGAGGAAGAACCGGGCAAGATCCTCCACGAGGTGCGCATGGGGTCCTCTCCGTCAAAGGAGCTCGGCGGCACCGGGGCCTATTTCGGCTCCGTCGACTCCACGCCGTTGTTTGTCACGATGGCCGGGGAAATGACCAGGTGGGGCGTGGGCGGGCAAACCCTGGAGCGCTTGATGCCCTCGATGGACGAGGCGCTGGGTTGGATCGAACGCACCACCGCGAAGGATCCCCACGGCTTCCTGACCTACCAGCGCTCGACGCCCACGGGCCTTGCCAACCAGGGGTGGAAGGATTCCTGGGACGGCGTCACCTTCGCCGACGGCAGCATTGCCGAGGCGCCCCTGGCCCTGTGCGAGGTGCAGGGCTACGTGTACACCGCCTACCTCGCGCGGGCCTTGATTGCCCAGCAATCCAACGACACGGCATTGATGCTGAAGTATGCGGCCAAGGCCCAACGCCTCAAGGAAGCCTTCAACGAAAAATTCTGGCTTGCCGACCGAGGGTACCTTGCCCTGGCCATTGACGGAGACCAGCGACAGGTGGACTCATGCGCATCGAACATGGGCCACAGCCTGTGGAGCGGGATCGTTGACAGTGCCCTGGCCCCGCAGGTGGCCAAGGCACTGATGACCCGGGACATGTTCACCGGCTGGGGCGTGCGGACGCTCTCGAGCAAGATGAAGGCGTACAACCCGGCCAGCTATCACAATGGTTCGGTGTGGCCCCACGACAACGCACTGATAGCCGGTGGCCTGATGCGCTATGGCTTTGTCGAGGAATCCCAGCGCATCGCCACGGCCCTGATGCAGGCGGCCGGATTCCTCAACGGCAGGCTGCCGGAACTCTTCTGCGGACTGGACCGCGGCAGCCATCCGGTCCCGGTGCCCTACCCAACCTCCTGCTCGCCGCAGGCCTGGGCGGCTGCGGCACCCATGCACCTGCTGCGGATCATGCTGCGTTTCGACCCGGTCCTGCCGAGGGGAAGCTCTTCATCGACCCGGTGCTGCCGCCCGAATGGGGCGAGGTGCACCTGCGAAACATCTCCGTGGGCAAGGACAAGATCAACATCACCGCCAACGGCACGCGGTTCCGCATCGAGGGGGCGCCGGCAGGGTTGGAAGTGGTGCACGGTCTGCGCGGCCCGCTGGCCGACATGCTCGATGTCACGGCGGCCCGCCCATGAAACCGGGACGGAGGCCATAGGTGCGTATCGGGATCATTGCCCCTCCGTGGCTCACCGTGCCGCCGGAGGGCTACGGCGGCACCGAAACCGTCATCGATGTGCTGGCCCGCGGGCTGGCGGGACTGGGCCACGAGGTGCTGCTGGCGGCTGCCTCGGGCAGCGCCAGCCCGGTGGCCCTGGCAGCGGGCAGCTTTCCGCCGGATCCCCGGCACCTGGGCCGTACCCAGGATGAGCTGCGGCATGTCATCAACGCCTATCGACGGCTGGACGGGATGGAGATCATCCACGACAACACGCTCGCCGGTCCGCTGTTGATGCGCGCGTCCGGGGCGATCCCCGTGGTGTCCACCGCCCACAATCCCATGGACGCCCTCACCTTGCCGATCTATCGCGCGATCGCCGGGCACGCCTCGCTGCTGGCCATCTCCAGGCACCAGGCCACCAGCGCGCGGGGGGTGGACATCTGCCGGGTGATCCACCACGGCATCGACGCGGACAGCATTCCCATGGGCACCGGCAGCGGCGGCTATGCCTGCTTCCTGGGCCGGATGCACCCGAACAAGGGCGTGCTCACGGCCATTGAGGTGGCCAGGAGGGCCGGGGTGCCGTTGCGGATTGCGGCGAAGATGGCCAGCACCGGGGAACACGAATATTTCGCCCAGGTGATCCGCCCGAAGTTGGGAGGGGACATCGAATACGTTGGGGAATTGCGGGCCGGGGAAAAGTTCCGGCTGCTCGGCGAATCCCTGGCCCTGTTGAACCCCCTCCAGTGGGCCGAGCCCTTTGGCATGGTCATGATCGAGGCCATGGCCACAGGCACCCCGGTGCTGTGCACTTCCCGCGGCTCCGCCCCGGAGATCGTTGACGACGGAGTCACCGGATTCATCAGGGACACACCCCGGGCACTCGCAGCGGCACTGCCCGAATGTGCCCACCTGAAGCGCCAGGACTGTCGCGCCTCGACGGAAACAATATTCAGTGCAAGGCGCATGGCGCTCGAGCACGTGGACTTCTATGAGAGGTGCCTGGCCCGGGAGCCCGATCCCTGTCCCGTGCCGGTCTAGCGGAAACGGCCAGGCCCAAGTGGGGGACCGGCGTCATCCCCGTGGCCCGGATGCGACAGCGTCATCGCGCGCCGGTAGACTCCGTGAATATGCACGCCGAACCGCACGCGCCCGCCAAGACCATCCATGCCGTCTTCCTCGACGTCGACGGCACCTATGCGGATTACGGGGTGGTTCCCCAGTCCCATGCCCGGGCCGTCCGGGCTGCCCGGACAGCCGGTCACAAGGTCTTGCTGTGCACCGGCCGGCCGGTTGCCATGCTCCCCGAGCACATCCTCGAAGCCGGATTCGACGGACTGGTGGCCAGTGCCGGCGCCTACGTCGAGGTGGACGGCGAGGTGCTCATGGACCGGCGGTTCCCCGCGGAAATGGCGGACCGGACCCTTGCCGCCCTCGATGCGCACGATGCCATCTATGTCCTTGAATCCCCGGAGGCACTCCACGTCCGTGCATCTGCCGAACCGCGCCTGAGGGAAATCATCGAATCGCACTTCAGCCAGCGCCCCGATGGCCGGAAGACCGGTTCCTCGGCCATCCTGGGTTCCCTGGCCACCATCCCGGCAGATCCCTCCTTCGCAAAGATTTCCGTGTTCGAGGCCCCGGTTTCGGTGGGCAGCATTGCCGCGGAGATCGGGGCGGACGTGGCAGTGGTCGAAAACTCCATCGCCGACGAGGGCCGCCATACCGGGGAGCTGTTCCGGCGCGGGATTTCCAAGGCCGACGGCGTCGCCGTGGCGATTGAACGCCTGGGTATTGACAGGGCTGACACCATCGCCTTCGGCGACGGGGAAAACGATTTGGAAATGATCGCCTATGCGGGGCTCGGCGTGGCCATCGAGGGATCGCATCCCGGGCTGCTGGTTCTGGCCGACCGCACTGCGCTCCCGCCCAGCCGCGACGGGATCGCCGCCGCCTTCGCCGAGCTGGGACTGATCTGATCCCGAGCCCGCCGCCAAAACCAAAGGAACGCCCGACCTGTAGGTCGGGCGTTTTCTGGTGTTAGGAGGATGTTCCGGTTCGCGCTGCCGGAGCGGGCGTCGCGGAAATTCTTGCGCAGAAGGCGGGAGTCTGTTGGGTGCGGTCGGACATGGAAGACGGCAGATGCCGGTATTCCCCTTCCGGTGATATGAGCGGAAAATGACGAGTAGAGAGCGCTGGCATAGCACGCAATCCGGGAGGCCATGATGAACAAGGAAGCGCCACATGTCGGGGGAATGGGCCCGATCGTCGTGGGCGTCTTGCCCAAACAGCCCAGGCGCGTGGTGCTCGAGGCGCGGACACTTGGCGAGGCCCTGGGGGCACCCCTGGTCTTCGCCTATGTGGAGATCAACAGCTACCTGGTCGAGTGGGAACTCAAGGAGGAGATCCGCGGCAATTCCCTGCATCCGCGAGAGATCGACGACGACATGACCGAGGATGCCCGCGACGTCCTGCGGATCCTGGACAGTGCCATGGCGGGGACCAAGATCGAATGGTCGTTGCGGGTCATGGCGGGGGATCCCGGCAAGGCACTGGCCCGGCTGGGCAATGAACTGCACGCGCGGATGATCGTGGTGGGCACCCGGCACAAGGGTGTCGGGGCCCGGGTGTCGGAACTGCTCAACGGGACTACCGCACACCACGTTATTGCGCACCAGCAGCTGCCCGTGGTTGTGGTCCCCGTCCATCACGAAGCCTCCTGACGGCGCTGGTTGTCGGCAGCGATGCCATGCACTTTTAGGTGATCCGGGTGGATTCCCCTGGCCGAGGGCCAATGCATAATCGTCTGTGAGTGCGATGGTGGGGGAGAAGCGACCGATTTGCTAATGAGAATCATTCTTAGCTACTGTGTTGGTCGTGACTCTCATACTTGTAACATCGCTCGAATCCCACATCCGCGACAAGGCACTCGACTCCTTGGTGGCGTCGATGCCCAACGCGATGGTGGTTCGCCACGATTTGCTGGAAGGCGAACGCGTGCTGCGTCGCGTGTCCAGGGGAACGGCAAGCCTGGAACGCTATGAAATCCCCTTGGAACACGGCTGCCTGACCTGCACGGTGAGGCTTGACGTCTTGCCCACGGTGACCCGTATCCTCGATACCCTGCCCGAGGACGTGATCGTCGGATTGCCGCCCAGCGTCAACGCGGATATGGTCCTGGAATACCTTCAACCGCAGCTGGCATTGCGCGGGAAAGTACTTGACTCGATCTGCCTTGCACTGGACCCGGCCGCGCTCGAGGACCAGATGTGGGACTCTCGCACGCTCTGGCAGGCGGGTCTGAGCAGCGTGGAGGAAGACGACAGGACCGCGGGGGAATTCCTCGTCAAGGAGATCGCCTGGGCGGACACGTCCCTGATGCTTGAGGGCCTCTTTGCCCACCTCTTTGAATCGGAGGCGCCAGGGTGCCAATCCGGGGGAGAACTCTTCCTGCGCGGGACGCAGCTGCTCACCGAGATGGGACCGCACCTGGCGGTGATCCATCCGGACGAGGATCTGGCTCTCGCAACCTATGAGCCGGACTCTGCGCGCCGACGCGCATCGCCTGGCGCCATCATTCTCCGTGATGCCGCCGAGACCAGCGACGGCGTGGAAGACACGGCGCAGGGCCGGGAATTCACCACGGTGCAACTTCATGCGGAGCGCCCGTTGCATCCGGGACGGCTCAAGGACGCGTTGCACCGGATGGCTGAAGGCTGCGTGTGGTTGCGAGGCACCTTCTGGATCGGGAGCGCGCCGGAAACCAAAATGGTGCTCGGCGGTGCCGGGCCATTCGTCTGGCTGGAGAGCCAAGGCAAGTGGGGTGCCGAGACGGCTCGCACCCACATTGCACTGACCAGCGACAGCAACGATGCATCGGAGCTGGCGGAGATCCTGGGCTCCTGTGAATTGTTAGATGCCGAAATCCTCAGGTCGCCCCATACGTTCGAGGACACATTGCGGCTCACTGACTTGAACTGAAATTTGCGCCCGACGACGACTAGTTTTACTGCAATAACTACCGAAGGAAAATGATGAAAGTACGCAACTCCATCCGAGCACTCAAGAAGATTCCGGGCGCCCAGGTTGTCCGGCGCCGCGGGAAGGTCTTCGTGATTAACAAGAAGAATCCGCGCATGAAGGCCCGTCAGGGTTAAGGCCGCCATTCGGGGGCGCGATGACCGTTCGTGGCTGGACCACGAGCGGTCATCACGCCCGTGCAGCCGTGCAGCCGTGCAGCCGTGCGCGAAAGTGCGTCTAGAGGCGGATCCGACCGCGAAAGTTGCCACCATCGGCGCCGGTTCGGGACGGGGCATTCGAATGCCCAGGCCATGGCGAGAATCCACTGACAGCCGCCTTCGGTGAACATCACGCGAACTCATATCAGAAAGCGCCGCAAATCCACTGGTCCGCGTGATGATTGTGGGTAATATTGTGCATTGTTCGTCATTCGCTTGGCCAGGAGCCCGCATTGCAAAGTAAATACCTTGGAGTGGTGCTGGCCCTTGCCGTGGCACTGATCGGCGGGCCGACTACCGTGGCCACCGCCCAGCCTTTGGCACCGACGGCTGCGGTGAGCATAAGCACTGCCAAGGTGAAGGCGGTCAAGCAAACGACCGCGAACCTGAACCTGCGCAAGAACGCGACCGTGAAGTCGACTTCATTGGTGCTCATTCCCAAGAACACGAAGCTCACCATCCTCCGGGTCAGCGGCATCTGGTACCAAGTTACCTACAAGTCGAAAACCGGATGGGTCTCCGGCGACTATCTGACATCCGATTCAGTGGCGGAGTCCAAGGTCTACAACTACACGAAGGTATTCACCACGGTGAAGGCCAAGGCGTCGAGTTCCTCGGCGAGTGTTCTTTCGCTGCACCGCCAGACGAAGGTGGAGGTGCTGGGCAGGAGCGGTTCCTGGACGCGGATTATTTTCTCGGGGAAGACCGGATTTGTGCCGGCGAGCACCCTGGGCACGTCCAATCCCTCGAACGTGTATCGCTGGGTGAAGGGCAAGCAGCCCGTTTACCAAGCTGCCAAGTCCTCGGGCAAGAGGATCGGCACGCTTTCGAACAACACGAGGATCCAGTGGCTGCGGTCCTCGGGTTCGTGGCAGCAGGTGCGTACCGGTGCGGGGATTGGCTGGATCCAGTCCAGCAAGCTGTCCACCGCCGCGATCAAGCCGCCGGCCAAGGTCTACAACTACACGAAGGTGTTCACTACGGTGAAGGCCAAGGCGTCGGGTTCCTCGGCGAGTGTTCTTTCGCTCCACCGCCAGACGAAGGTGGAGGTGCTGGGCAGGAGCGGTTCCTGGATGCGGATTATTTTCTCGGGGAAGACCGGATTTGTGCCGGCGAGCAGCCTGGGCACGTCCAATCCCTCGAATGTCTATCGCTGGGTGAAGGGCCAGCAGCCCGTTTACCAAGCTGCCAAGTCCTCGGGCAAGAAGATCGGCACGCTTTCGGACAACACGAGGATCCAGTGGCTGCGGACCTCGGGTTCGTGGCAGCAAGTGCGTACAAGTGCGGGGATTGGCTGGATCCAGTCCAGCAAGCTGTCCACCACCGCGATCAAGCCTCCGGCCAAGGTCTACAACTACACGAAGGTGTTCACTACGGTGAAGGCCAAGGCGTCGGGTTCCTCGGCGAGTGTTCTTTCGCTGCACCGCCAGATGAAGGTGGAGGTGCTGGGCAGGAGCGGTTCCTGGACGCGGATTATTTTCTCGGGGAAGACCGGATTTGTGCCGGCGAGCAGCCTGGGCACGTCCAATCCCTCGAACGTGTATCGCTGGGTGAAGGGCAAGCAGCCCGTTTACCAAGCTGCCAGGACCTCGGGCAAGAGGATCGGCACGCTTTCGAACAACACGAGGGTGCAGTGGCTGCGGTCCTCGGGTTCGTGGCAGCAGGTGCGTACCGGTGCGGGGATTGGCTGGATCCAGTCCAGCAAGCTGTCCACCGCCGCGATCAAGCCTCCGGCCAAGGTCTACAACTACACGAAGGTGTTCACTACGGTGAAGGCCAAGGCGTCGGGTTCCTCGGCGAGTGTTCTTTCGCTGCACCGCCAGATGAAGGTGGAGGTGCTGGGCAGGAGCGGTTCCTGGACGCGGATTATTTTCTCGGGGAAGACCGGATTTGTGCCGGCGAGCAGCCTGGGCACGTCCAATCCCTCGAACGTCTATCGCTGGGTGAAGGGCAAACAGCCCGTGTACCAAGCTGCCAAGACCTCGGGCAAGAGGATCGGCACGCTTTCGAACAACACGAGGATCCAGTGGCTGCGGACCTCGGGTTCGTGGCAGCAGGTGCGTACCGGTGCGGGGATTGGCTGGATCCAGTCCAGCAAGCTGTCCACCACCGCAATCAAGGTTATTCCTCCAACGACGACAGTCACTTTTAGTACCCCGCGCTGGACCACTGCGAATCTCAACCTCCGCTCCGGTGCAGGAATCGGCTATGGTTCCGTGGCTGTAGTTCCCAAGGGTGAGCGGGTCCTTCTTGGACGTTCCTCGGGTGGCTGGGCCAATGTCAAGACCAGCAAGGGCACGGGCTGGATAAGCGCTGGCTATCTTTCGACCGTGGCGCCAAAGCCTCCGGTAGTGAAGCCGAATCCACCGAAGCCCGATCTAGTCACCTTCAGCGCCCCGCGCTGGACCACTGCGAATCTGAATCTCCGCTCGGGTGCAGGAACCGGCTATGGTTCCGTGGCTGTGGTTCCCAAGGGCGAGCGGGTCCTCCTTGGCCGTTCCTCGGGTGGCTGGGCCAATGTCAAGACCAGCAAGGGCACGGGGTGGGTGAGCGTAATTTATCTGTCCACCGTGGCGCCGCCGCCTCCGGTAACCACCCAGTACCGGTGGGCCGCCGGCAACGTTAACCTGCGCGCCGGCAATTCGACGGTGTACCCGATTATGGGCTTGGTTCCCGCCGGGGAACGTGTCACCTACCTGCAGTCCAAGAGTGGATGGGCCCGCGTGGTGACTAGCCGAGGCACCGGATGGATGAGCGAGGATTACCTTTCCACGAAAGCAGTGGCAACGCTCCAGCCGGATACCATTGCGGTCAATGCGGCAGTGAAGCAAAGGTATGCGGGCTACGTTTCAGCCTATGGCGGTGTCCGCGCCGGCTCCGTCGGCCACAGCAGCGGCGTGGCCACGGACCTCATGATCAAGGACTACAAGAGCGCCCAAGGTATCAGGAACGGCGATGAGATTGCCCGGTTCCTCATTGCAAACCGCGAGTCGCTCGGCATCTATTACTTGATTTGGAAAGACAAGATCTGGTTGGGCCCGGCAAAAGGGTGGGAAGAGTACTCGAAATCCGGCAAGTACGGCAATCAGTTCGTCAACAACTGGAACGATACGACGCGACATCTGGACCACATCCATGCGGAGACGTACGGAAATTCCGGGACCGGTGCACCGCTGGTGAAATAGTGCCCGCACGATGGTCCCAAGGATGGGCGCGCACCCCGGATGTCATCCAGCGCGGGTATTTAGTTCTCGCAGGATGGCCGCCTGAATCAGCCGGTCGCGGATCTTTGGCTCGAGAGGCCGTCCGGCCATCGACATGCCATGGCCGATTTTTTCAACCTTGCGCTCTGCGCGTGCAATGATGCCGTCGATCTCATTCTCGGGAAGTGATTCTATGTACTCCCAGATCAGTTGTTCGTGGGCAGAGCTGTCACGTGAACCGGTGAATTCGTTTCCAGCCACGGCTCGCCTCCTCACCCCCAGTCTGGCATTGGAAGGTGAAAGGCACCACCGTGCCCCGCCTTGTAGAATTGACAGTGGTGTTTCGCGGTATTGGCTCGTGTCCATGTCACCGAGCAAACCCCCATATGGGGAAATCTGCCCGTCGTTCCACCACCGATTCTCTTGATAGGACCACACCACCATGAGCTTGATCCGGCTAAACGATGTCAGCGTCCGATTTGAAAACAACCAGATCCTGCGCGAGGCATTCTTCAAGCTTGAAGCGGGGGACAGGGTCGGGCTTATCGGCAGGAACGGTTCGGGCAAGTCCACCTTGCTGAAACTGATCCTTGACCAAGTGGAGCCGGACGCGGGCACCGTGGCGGTGGAACTTGGAACAAAGATCGGCTACTTCTCCCAGTTCTCGGAACTCAACGGGGCGTCCACCATCTCCGAGGTGCTTGACGAACTCTTTGCCGAGGTCAAGGCGATTGAAGCGGAACTCGCCGAGATCGATGTGGCCATTGCTGCCGACCCCAAGGCCGATGAAATGGATCGGTTGATTCACCGCCAGTCCGAACTGTTTGAATCCATGGATCGAATGGATGGATGGGATTACCCCCGCTCCATCGACACCGTGCTCACCAAGTTGGGCTTCGACCAGGCCCACCGGGTTTGCCCCATCGATTCCTTGTCCGGCGGTTGGCGGAACCGTGCTGCACTGGCAAAGATCCTGCTCGAGGACCCGGATGTGCTGCTGTTGGATGAACCAACTAACTTCCTCGATGTTGCGGGTGTTGAATGGCTGGAGAACTGGTTCAAGTCCTTCAAGGGCGCGGCAATCATCGTTTCGCACGACAGGAAGTTCCTGGACTCGGTGGTTACCAGGATCATCGAGGTCGAGAATTTCCACCTCCACGAATACCCGGGAAACTTCGCCGAGTACGTGGTGGCCAAGCAGTTCAAGCTCAAGTCCCTTGAGTCCCAGTTCGTTCACGAGTCGGAGCTCCTCGCCTTTGAAGCCGAAGGCATCTCCGACCGCCGGGAAGCAGCCAAGGCTGCAAGCAAGGGCCTGGACAACAAGCTTTCCAAAATCAAGAAGTCACGCGCCCCGCGGCCCGTGGACAAGATCATCACCGAAATCTACGGTGGCCTGCACATCAAGGACACCCTTTGTCGAGTTGAGGGCTTGTCGAAGTCCTATGGGGAGAAGACCCTTTTCACTGACCTCAGCTTCGAGGTCCGCCGTGGCAACCGCATGGTGATCCTCGGTGCCAACGGCAGTGGCAAGTCCACACTGCTCCGTGTGCTGACCGAACAGGAAAAGCAGGATTCGGGATACGTCACCTGGACCAAGGGTGCCGCGGTGGTTTCCTACAACGAGATCCTGGACGAACTGGATCCAAACGATACCGTCACTCACGCGGTCAATGCCATGCCGAATTCCCTGGCGTTCAGTGCGACAAAAAAGTCGGTGAACCGGTTCCTGGCCATGTTCCAGTTTTCCGAGGCCGACTTGAAGAATCGCATCGGAAATCTGTCCGGCGGCCAACGTGCCCGTGTGGCCATGGCAATGTGTCTGCTCTCTGGAGCCTCGGTGCTGATTCTGGATGAGCCCACGAACCACCTGGACATGTCCAGCACCCAAGTGATGGAACGAGCGCTGCTGCATTTCCCGGGTGCCGTGGTGGTGGTCAGCCACGACCGATTCTTCACCGAGAAGATCGCCAACCGCTATCTCGTGTTCGGAACGGAGCACGCGAAGTCGGGCGAAGTCGCGGTGCGCGGCGCCTGAGCGCTCTTTGGCCTTCGTTCGGGGTTGCGTCAAGTCCCGGACGTCCCAAAGGACAGCGACACGTAGCCAGCTACGTGTCGTTGTCCGTAGATCTTGTTCGGGCCGCTGGACATCACCGCTCCAGTGGGCAACCCGAAACCCGTGTTCCTTCACCCTTGGCCGTTTCCTCCGGAATCATTCCTTTGACGCGATCAACGAGGTGCTGAACCTGGTGGAACCGTTGCGCCGTGAACTGCAGACGGTGGGCGTTGCCTGTTGGCCCCAAACGCTTGAAGCGTGGCCCCCGGGGCATGGCGCGTGCGGGCTCTACCGCGCCTGCGTCGTGGGCAGGATGCCTGAGCCTGCCGCCGGGTGGCACCACGATGGTGTCGCCAACCCGACGGCCTAATTCGGTGGGCGGATTTCAAAACGATGGCGGATCCCGGGCCGGGCGATAGCCGCGTTTGGAGACTGGGAGCATGGCTGGGATGGTCCGAGCCACGTATTGCCCCGTAAGCCAAGTGTCTGTGACTATGCGCACAGTGGCCCGGATTTGTGCCGTAACATCGCCCTATCGAGCCGGGATTATGACGGGGCGGACGATATTCTGGTATCTGGCCCGTCTCAATCCGGTCCAAGCATCCAGCCCACTGAAATAGCAAAGGTGCCACCCCTGTGTCTGTAAACAAGCCAGTCGTCCTATTGGCCGAAGAACTCTCGCCCGCAACCGTTGCGGCCCTGGGTCCCGATTTCGAAATTCGCCAGACCGACGGTGCGGACCGCTCCCAGTTGCTGTCCGCGATTGCAGATGTTGACGCCATCCTCGTGCGCTCCGCAACCCAGGTCGACGCAGAAGCCATTGCGGCCGCCAAGAACCTGAAGATCATCGCCCGCGCGGGTGTGGGTCTGGACAATGTGGACATCAAGGCAGCCACCCAGGCCGGCGTCATGGTCGTGAATGCCCCGACCTCCAACATCATTTCGGCAGCCGAGCTGACCGTGGGCCACATCGTGTCCCTGGCCCGTCGCATTCCCGCTGCCAACGCATCGCTGAAGAGCGGCGCATGGAAGCGCAGCTCCTACACTGGCGTGGAACTCTTCGAGAAGAAGGCCGGCATTATTGGCCTGGGCCGCATTGGTGCGCTGGTCGCTGCCCGTCTGCAGGGTTTCGGTATGGAAATCCTTGCCTACGACCCCTACATCACCCCGGCACGCGCGCAGCAGCTTGGTGTCACCCTGGTGGATCTGGACGAACTTCTGGCCGAGTCCGACTTCGTGACCATCCACATGCCCAAGACTCCTGAAACCGTGGGCATGCTGGGCAAGGAGGCCTTCGGCAAGATGAAGAACTCCGCCTACGTCATCAACGTGGCCCGTGGCGGCCTGGTTGACCAGGACGCGCTCTACACCGCACTGAAGAACGAGGAAATTGCCGGTGCCGGCATTGACGTCTTCGTCCAGGAGCCGAGCACGGACCTTCCCTTCTTTGAATTCGAAAACGTCACCGTCACCCCGCACCTGGGAGCCTCCACGGATGAGGCCCAGGAAAAGGCAGGCGTTTCCGTGGCCAAGTCCGTTCGCTTGGCCTTGGCCGGCGAACTGGTCCCTGACGCGGTCAACGTTGCGGGAGGCATCATTGACGAGAACGTCCGCCCGGGCATCCCGCTGATGGAGAAGCTGGGACGCATCTTCAACGCGTTGACCGTTGGTTCCCTCACCAGCATCGACGTGGTTGTTGCCGGCGAAATCGCCTCCCTAGATGTGAAGGCGCTGGAGCTTTCGGCCCTCAAGGGCGTCTTCATGGACGTTGTCTCCGACCAGGTTTCCTACGTCAACGCCCCGGTGCTCGCCGAACAGCGTGGTGTGGCCACTCGTTTGGTCACCACCCCGGATTCCCCGGAGTACCGCAACCTGCTCACGGTCGCGGGCGCTTCGACCGAAGGCACCCAGCTTTCGGTGGCCGGCACGCTGACCGGCCCGAAGCAGATCGAAAAGCTGGTCGGCATCAACGGCTACGAAATCGAGATCCCGATCATCGATCACATGATCGTCCTGCGCTACGCAGACCGTCCCGGCGTCATTGGCACCTTGGGCAACGTGTTGGGTGAGCAAGGCGTGAACATTGCCGGCATGCAGGTGGCCCGCAAGGAAGAGCGCGGCGAGGCTGTCGCCGTGTTGGCCATCGACTCGGCCCTTCCCGCCGGCGTCCTGGACATCGTGCGTGCCGCCATTGGCGCCACGGTTGCCCGCGAGATCAACCTCGCGGACTAACGTCCCGTAATCGTCAAAAATTAGCGTGCCCTGCACGCCTCCCGGGTACCTCTTGGAACGTCTTGGAAGAGGATACGGGTTGGCGTGCAGGGCACGTTTTTTTGCTGCTGGCAGCGAGCAGGTCGTCGTGGCTGAGGATCCACGACTTTGGGACGCCGACGGCGAAGTGGCCCAGACCAAGTGCACGCGCCGCTTGAATGCGTCAGGACCTGGGTCAATCTGGCAAATGACCAGAAAAGGCGCAGGTGGGCCGCGCGTTTCCCAAGGGCATCCTTCGCACCGCATAGGATTGAAGGATGATGTCTCAGAGCGCCATATTCGTCGATGCCAGTTTCCTGCTAGCCATTGGGGGACACCGTGCCTCGGGAACAACATTGCGTGCCGCTTTTACGGTTAACTACGAAGCCCTGATCGAAGGGATCCTCAAAACAGCCAAGGATTCCAGTGGGTTGGAGAACCTGAGGATCTATTGGTACGACGCAGCCAAGGATGCCATCTTTACGGATCAGCACAAACGCATCGGATTGATACCCGGCGTCAAGGTGCGGCTGGGCCGCATTTCGTTTAATGGCGAACAAAAGGGGGTCGACCTCAAACTGGGTCTCGACCTGGTTGGGATTGCCCGGAACCGCGCCGCCTCGGTTGCCTTCCTTGTTTCCGGTGACGATGACCTCGCCGAAGCCGTCGAGGAGGCCCAAGACCTGGGTATGAAGGTTGTTCTCATCGGCGTGGAGAAGGCCGATCACCGGCTGGGTGTGGCATCCGTTGCCGAACACCTTGCCTTGCGGGTAGACAGCATCATTACCCTGCCCGAAGAACTCATCAAGTCTTCGTTTGTGAAGGCAGTGTCATGGGATCCGGAACACGCGAGTCATTCGGCTGCTATCGCGAGTGCTGCCGCTGCCTCCAGGGAAGCTCGCACCGATTCGGTGTCAGCACCGATAGCCCCGAAGCCAGGCATGCCGAAGGTTCCCACACCCGCATTGCTGAGCCAGCGACCCAAGTTTCAATCGACTACCCAGGCCCCCGCCCCGGCACCGGCAGACTACCAATTGGTTTACAGCTCGACAAACCAATCTTCGGGGTTTGCGGGGGCAACTAGTGCCGACCGTAGCGCCATCGAGGTAGCCACGGAAGTGGGCAGCAGCGTGGCGACCAATTGGCGGGCAAGCACGACTGAAACCGAGCTAAGAGACCTTCTTGCAGACCGTCCGCTCCTTCCCCCGGAAATCGACAGGGTTCTACTCAAGGACTGTGCCCAACGACTCGGCGAATGGAAGACCGATTTGCAGGATATCCGCCGCGCCTTGCGGGTGGCCTTCTGGGAGCAACTCGATCAGCTCACATAGGGGTCCCCGATGGGCGTATTTGGGCCAAAATGCGATAGATTTCTATGGTGACTTCTGAGCAGACTCCGTTTTATATCACCACGGCCATTTCCTACCCGAACGGCGTTCCCCACATTGGGCACGCCTACGAGGTAATCGCCACCGACGCCATGGCACGCTTCAAGCGCCTTGACGGCCATGACGTATTTTTCATGACGGGTACCGACGAGCATGGACAGAAGATGCTTCAGACGGCCGAACGCGAGGGAATCACCCCGCGTGAGCTGGCACAGCGCAACTCGGATGCATTCCAAGCCATGAACGACGAGTTGGGAATCAGCTACGACCGATTCATCCGCACCACGGACACGGACCACTATGCGGCAGCCCAGGCCATCTGGAAGCGCATGGAAGACAATGGCGACATCTACTTGGACAAGTACGCGGGCTGGTACTCCGTGCGCGACGAGGCGTTCCACCACGAGGATGACACCGAAGTACGTGAGGACGGCCTCCGCTATTCAAAGGAGACCGACACCGAGGTGACTTGGACCGAGGAAGAATCATACTTCTTCCGCCTGTCCTCGTACCAAGACAAGCTGTTGGAACTCTACAAATCGCAGCCGGATTTTGGGGCTCCACATACCCGATTCAACGAAGTGATTCGCTTCGTTGAACGCGGTCTGGAAGATTTGTCGATTTCGCGCACCACCTTCGACTGGGGCGTTCCGGTTCCCGGAAACAAGGACCACGTCATGTACGTGTGGGTTGACGCGCTGACTAATTACCTCACCGGAACGGGATTCCCCGATGTTGAGTCGGAGTCATTCAAGAAGTACTGGCCTGCGGACGTCCATGTGATTGGCAAGGACATTTCCAGGTTCCATGCGATCTACTGGCCGGCATTCCTGATGTCTGCAAAGTTGCCGTTGCCCAAGCGCGTGATGATTCATGGCTTCCTACACAACAATGGCGTGAAGATGTCCAAGTCCCTAGGCAACGTCGTGGCCCCCGCCGACTTCGTTGCCCAGTACGGACTTGACCAGGTCCGCTACTTCTTCCTGCGCGAGGTGCCGTTCGGGGCCGACGGAAGCTACAGCCACGAAACCATTGTGGGACGCATGAATTCTGATCTGGCGAACAACTTGGGCAACTTGGCCCAGCGGTCGTTGTCAATGGTCGCGAAGAACTGCGGGGGAGCGGTACCAACCCCTGGTACGTTCACCGAGGAGGACCAGCAGATCCTGGCTGCGGCCGGCAAGCTGCTTGAAATCTGCCGAGATTCATTCTCACGCCAGGAATTCAGCAAGGCGTTGGAAGCCATCTGGACGGTTCTGGGCGACACGAACGCCTACTTCGCCGACCAGGCTCCGTGGGTACTGCGGAAGACCGATGTAGCCCGCATGGAAACGGTCCTCTATGTAACACTCGAAGTTGTCCGTCGCGTTGCCCTGCTCGTTCAGCCGGTGATGCCAACGGCCGCGGCTTCGCTGCTGCATGTATTAGGGCTGAAAGAAGGAGTCGCGCGAGATTTCAGTGCGTTTCAGACCGATCTAGCCCCAGGTTCTGAACTTCCTGTTCCTTTTCCCATTTTTCCAAAATATGGTGTCTAGACACCCCAATAATTAATATCATAGATTGTGCCCGATAGAATTAGAATCATAGTAAGCTATATGTAGTTCCATAAAATGCATGTATCTAAAAAAGATAAGACCAACGGAGGGTCTGGCGTGAAAAGATTTCCAAGTTTAGTGTTATCAAATCGGTCTTTGCCCATGCTCAGAGATCATTTCGTCGAAAATTATCTATATATCGTCTCTTCGCAAAATACTGTATCCGTAGGCGGATTGGAGTTCTGGGGATTCCAGGGTTGCGGTGTATTCGACAAGAGTTTCGTGGATTCCACGCAGTCTCTTTGCGACGCTTGGTTGACTAGTTCAATTGATTCTGGTTTCGAGAATGCTTTTGGACACCACTTTCGAGGTGCAGGGATAGCCTATGTTCGTGATCAGCGCTCTAATTACTTCTATATTTTGCCAGACTTGCTTGGAGAGGCAATTCTGTACAAATACGAATTCGATGATGTTGTCATCATATCAGGCGATCTACTAGAGATTGAAAGAATAACACGATTAATAAACGCGCCTCTGACCAAATCGTTAGATTACTCGCTTGAGCTAACGATTGCTTCGAATGGAGGACTAAATAAGTCAACCTACGTCGAAGTAACGTCATTTGATATTTTTGAATATTTGATTGTTAGTTCTCGGAATATTAACGTAAAGAAATATAAGGATTCGCGGGACTTCTTTGATTCCAAGGAAGAATACTCTTCCCTACTTGAAAAAGCAGCAGACGAAATTCGCGCTAACGTTGCGGCCGCCGCGAATAATCATGACCATCGGCACGTGGCACACCTAACGGGCGGATTTGATAGTCGACTCGTTCTCGCTGCTGCTCAGGCCTCAGGCGTTGCGGATAAATTCGTATTCTATTGCGAGGGCGATCCGGTGCATGAAGATACGAAGATTGCTGAATCTGCGGCAGCGCGTGTAGGCGCAACCATGACTCTCGACGTCGGTACACCGGCGGCATTTGCCCCGCAAGATTTCGGAGGCAAGATGCTTGGGCCACTACTCGTTTCGAGTGGTATGTTGGCCATTGGGCCACATCGCGGCCACAGAGAGACCTCGCTTACACTTCTTAGTGGAGGTTATGGGGAAACTTTTCGATCATTTTACGGTGCTCGAATCGGCCCGGTCGAATCTAACCAGACACTTACTGCCGAAACGTTTGGCAATAAAATCTGGAGTCCGTATCTCTTTTCGACTGATGGTTCGGGTTTATTTTCTGCGAATTTTATTGACGATCTGAGTCTCAAGCTGGAATCCGAACTCGATAAGGGAAGAAAGCTCGGAGTTAAGGAAGATGATCTTTCCGATTTCCTTTATCTGCAGCTAAGAAACCGGTATTTTGTTGGCATAATAACATCAAACTGGAATAGATTGGTGAACAGATTTGACCCACTTTATTCCCCATCTGGGGTTAAATTAGCGTTTAAGCTTTCCTTGCAAGAGCGTATGGACAATATCGTTGGCTACGATTTAATGCATATTCTGTGCCCGGAACTTTTAGATGTTCCGTTTGATTCAAAAAAATTTGGTGATTCCGTTACACGCGAACGTGGTTATTCCGACCCAGTGGACTATAACTTTGTTCGTCCAAAATTCGATAAGCGAGCGAAACCAGTTGTTGACGCAATCGATACTCGAGTGTTGCCGATACCGGCAGTCACACAAGATGACATAGCGTATGCAAAAAAGATTAATGCACGGGCTTCCCAAATCGCTGGCAGGGCTCATGTGCGGGATGTCGTGAATAGAATTCTGCGTAGATACACTTCTGCTGAACTAGCAACGAGATTCAATAGTGAAGAGTTGGCTCTGCTGCGAATGAGACCGGCAAATACCCGTATTAGAATTAGGACGCTTTATTCTTTATTTGGGGCGCTCGCTTGGTTGGCCGACGATGTCGATCTCGGAAGAGTTTCGTTGAATCCGTAGTCAAGACGTATTTGATAATACCGAAAGAATAATTGTGAACGTTAATACTATATCTGGCCTCAAAGAGGAGCATCATGATTACTATGGACTTCCTTTAGTTCACCAGCGCGGCCTAAATTCACTTCGGTTCACTGGACAAAGAACCGCTGTCCATACGGTTCCGCTCCAGAACGGAAAGACTCTCGACTTTTATGCTTCTCTGGGTGCCAGCGACGAACTGTTCGTCGGATTTCATGGCGCAAATTCCCTTAGTAGAAACTTCTACCCACGGTTCGAGCGCGTACAGTCCTTAAAGCAACTCGTGCCAGCCTTTATTGCGTTTGCAGATCCCACTTTACTCATCAGTTCAAATCGTGAAATGCACCTATCCTGGTTTCTAGGAGGACCCGGGTGGGATCCCCTCCTCGACGTAAAAAAAGTGATTAAAAAAGCTATCGGTAAATGTGGGGCAAAGCACGTTGCCTTTATCGGCGGTTCTGGTGGCGGCTTCGCTGCGCTGAGAGCGTCAAGTTGGTTTCCCGGCTCTATGGCGTTTGTGCAGGAACCACAAACCGTTATTGCTGACTACATTCCGAGCGTCGTTGACAAATATTTCAGAACAGTGTGGCCTGAGTGGATCCAAGAATCTCTTCTTGAGTCGTTCCCAGAACGTTTCAATATGGTCGAACATTATCGACAGGCCAATCCTGAGAATTTTGTTTATTACACGCAGAGTATTGCCGACCCGTTTCATGTTGAAAAGCACTTCGAGCCGTTCTGCGCTGCGATGGGTATAGGAAGTCACGGCGGGGATGGGCCGGCTGGTAACCGAGTCATGAAGCTCTACGAAGGTGAAGTGCAAGGACATGGGAAACTGACCAGCCAAGAGTTCAACTCTTTCTTCACCGACTCATTGGCTAGATGGCGGGAGCAACGTTAAAATGATTGTCGCTTGTGTCCGTTCTAGCGGTTCTTGATGCGAAATCGTGGAAACCGCGCCTGGGCCCGAATGTGGCATTTCGACATTGGGCGTAGTGACCAGGTGTTCAAGCCGGTTGGAAGTATAGCGTGTTCGACAATATCCATTGTCGGAAGTTGTCGTCGTTGGCGTAGCGGCGTGACCGATCGACGTGACGTTTTCGGGCTCTCGGATATTAGGGGCCCGTCGGTAGTCGATGAAAAATTGAGGCAAGGTGGTCCTGCCGTTCCGGCGAAATGAAGACATGAGACTCGTTGTCCACGAAGTGCTGAGATTCAGTGTCCACGATGTATCGAGATTACACACCGGGTCATCAGAATCGCAGTTCCAATTGTCCAGAGGGATGAGTACCACGTCGTCACCACGTCGACGGAATGGCGATACCAACGGACAGACAGCTGTTTTGAACAGATGGTTCTGATGATTCCCGCCAGGTGCTGGTGGACTCCGCAATCCCGAGGCGGACTTTCTTGCCGGTCACCAATCAGATCCCCTTGCGCTCCAGACTGACCACGAGGTTGGTTGGGGAGATCATCGAGTACGCCACCCACGCGTTGAGCGCGCCCACCGGCATCACCAAGGCGCACGACTCCTCCCTCGCCCACGGTCATGCGCAAGTTGTTTGTGACCGAGCAGATCGTCCTGTATGTGGATCAGCGCCTGATGCCCCGGTTCGACGTGGACGATTACTGCCAAATAGCGCTTGTTGGAACAGCAGTACCGACTCGTCGGAACAGCAGTTCCAACAAGCGCTATTTGGCACCGCCCGAACACGATGGATGAGGGGTTGCTGCAGCGCACCGCCAGGACGTTTCTCCGCAGGCTAATCGAGCCCGTCGAATGCCTCCACAACTAGCCTGGACGGTATCGTGCACGCGATATGCGAAGAAGAGCTGGCACCAGCGGCTCGGGTCCGGAGTCCATGCCGATGCGATCATGGACCGGACCATCCAATGCGCCATCTGGATCGAGACCGGAGGCTAGAACATGCGCGATAAGATTGGCGCCATTCAGGGAATGACTAGACGCAGTAGGCCAGTGGCTCCTGCCCCGGAAGTCGAGGACTAACCTTAAACTCCGATGGGGTGGTTGTTACCCCTTTGCTACGGCTTCTCCCAACGCTTCCAACATTCGTAAATAAGTGCTGTCAACGTAATGAAACGGGGCTGGGCCCCATTGATGCCCTTCAGATCGAGAAATTGCCGTCGCCTGGGGGATGGCGATTACATTGACGCCCTTGCGCCAGGCCAGGTCGAGATAGCGTTCGGCAGCGCTATTGAAACTCTCGGCTGCAGCGGTTTGCTCATTGTGGTCTCGCCCGAATTCGTCTACAACGGCCCAAGGCGTCGCATTCAGATAAAGTTTGTTCGCTAGGCCGTAACGATCTAAAGATGTCAGCATTTCGGTCAGCCCGCGTTCCCACAATGCGTAATGATCATCGCCGCCGAACTTCAATACCGGGCCAAATGGCCCCGGATGTACTCCCTCAGCTACATGGTCGCGCGAATGGGTGATGAAGCCTCCAGAATGTGATTTTTTGACTCCCAGTCGCTCATCACAAATGTCCCAAAATACAACGTCTGGTTCCGATCTTTGGATTTCAAAACGAAGATTTCCTTCGATGTCACCCTTCGTCATCCGACGCTGGAAGCTGGATTGGATCTTTGAGAGGTTGTATTCCGACCCATCAGCCTTTCGGAACGCTGAAGCTAGAGACTGGCGTGCCACGTACCCCACCATCTCGAAACCGAAGTTTTTAAACCACGGTTCGGAGTCCCTAGTCATGCAGCTGCCATAGATGAATACACGAGTCATGCTAAAGACTCTAGTTCAATCCGACATTCTGACAGAAATGGGACTGTCCCATCCGTTGCACGTCCTTTACTCGAGGACTCCGCCGAAACGGGCATCGTGAAGCTGATTTCTTTGACTAAGGTCATTGACGTCAGGGAACCCAAGACCCTCGACTCCTATAAGCGTCTGCGAGTCCGGCGCCGAAACAGAAAGCCGGATCTGGATCGTGGTCCATCCCGGGTTTGATACCGCTGTCTTTTTTGAGAAGGATGGCAACCGTGCCCAAGAAGTACCCCGCCGTAGTCCGCGACCGTACCGCCCGCATGTTCCTTGAGCGTCTCTCCGACTACCTTTCCGTGTTTGCAGCGTGCAAGGCCCTGGCGCCGAAGCTTGACGTCGGTGGCGAGATGTTGTGCCGCTGGGTGGTGCAATCCCAGGTCGCCGCCTGCCGGAAGGACGGACCAACTGCCGATGAGCAGGAAGAGCTCAAGCGTCTGCGCGTCGAAAACCGGAATCTGAAGGAAGCCAACGAGATCCTGAAGGCGGCCTCGATCTTCTTCGCGAGGGAGCTCGACCCTCGCCGCCGCCGATCCGCCGGTTCATTGACGAGCAGCATGCCGAAGGTCATGCGGTCGAGTCGATCTGCGCCGTCCTGCGTCAGCAGGGCGTGCAGGTCGCCGCACGAACCTACCGGACCTGGAAAACACGGTTGCCGGCCCTGCGCGCCATCGAGGATGCGAAGATCATCGACACGTTGCGCATCCTCAAGGAACACGCCAACAGCCACGTTGTGCCAAATAGCTGTGAGACTTATTTGTAGCTGGCTGGGACTGGTTGGCAGGATAGTTACCGGTCGTTCCCCGCTGGAGTGTGACTCACCAAATAGCTGACCTTCACCGTGTCATTTAGAGGACTTGTCCGTTTATGCGGTGGGTCGGCCGGTACCCGTCCGACCCACCAGGGTAGCTCCATAGAAGAATGTTCACCCTTACGGGCGTGACCCCTCACAGCTATTTAGCACTGTAGGCGTCGCTCCCGTTTGTGCCGGGACTGACGTCGGGGCTTTTTTGGGGGAGAAATGTATCGGGCAAGTGCCTGCCGCCCACGGCCAAGGCAGAGCGGTACTGTAGCTCGCGGCGGGTTAAGGTGTTCGGAACATGAAGTGGAACATTTGACACTAACGAACGTCCGGGACCTTTGAATCGATGCGACTCTTCCGTGATTAGTAGTCGATCTCCCGGTCCCTGAGGGACATGTATCACTTATCGAACTAGCCAATCGCATGAGGCGGACGTCGCGGAATTGAGACAAATGTTCACCGACTGAATGATCATCTGATTCAAAGTTCGCCTCAAATTGTGTGCCGTCAGCATGCTGTAAGTACGGAGCAGGACCGGGCAGCAGTAGCGCAACTACGTTATGGAACTGGACCTGTTCAATTACTGGCTGGCGACTTGAACGAGTCTGCAAGGTCCAGGGCTGGAACTTGCAGCGTCATAGGTGCTGGGTATCTCGGCAGAAACTCTTGGTCGCAGCGCTCAATTGGTGGATCTGAAGAGGTATTTCGATGAAGAAAAGGCAGCACCTCTCCCGAGACGCAGATCACAGATTCCCAGTCAATAATTCAAGGTACGTTACAATAATTGAGGCTCGAATGGTCAGCTTTGTCGTTGGAATCTGTCGACCGGACACGATGTTGTCAGACGTCGACAGGGTCCAGCAGATGAAAAACCTCGTATCTACTCGTATCTACTAGAGAGAACAGCAAATATGCAGAAACTCGTCGTCGTCGGCCAAGGCTATGTTGGTCTTCCGCTGTCTCAAGGTGCTACCCACGCGGGACTTCAGGTGACCGGTCTCGAACTGAACCCCGCAGTTGTGGAGAACCTCAATGCTGGAATTTCCCACGTGGACGATATATCCGACAACGAACTGAGCGACATGATCGCTAAAGGGTACGCTGCGAGCAGCGACCCCGCGGTAATTGCTGATGCAGACGTCGTTGTCATTTGCGTCCCAACTCCTCTGGGCGATGCCGGCAGCCCAGACTTGGGAGCGGTCATTGGTGCGACAAAAACGATTCGCGACAATCTCTCCGGCGAAACGTTGGTCGTTCTGGAATCAACGACCTACCCCGGGACCACCGAAGATGTCTGCTTACCGCTTCTTACTGAAAATGGTGCCAAGCTGGACCATGACCTTTTCTTGGCTTTCTCCCCTGAGCGAATCGACCCGGGTAACCCGGTCTATGGTTTGAAGAACACTCCAAAGATTGTCGGCGGAATGACTGGAACTTCAGGCGACCGTGCTGTTGAGTTTTACGACAAGTTTATTGACACCGTAGTCCGAGCCAAGGGCGCCAAGGAAGCTGAGACCGCAAAGCTTCTGGAAAATACTTATCGACACATCAATATCGCTCTGGTCAATGAAATGTCGAAGTTCTGCAATGAAATGAATATTGACCTTTGGGACGTTATTGACGCTGCCAAGACCAAACCCTTTGGCTTCCAAGCTTTCTATCCCGGTCCGGGAGTCGGCGGACACTGCATCCCCATCGATCCGAACTACCTAAGCTACTCGGTTCGAAAGTCCTTGGGATACCCCTTCCGATTCGTAGAATTGGCTGAGGAAATCAACAACTCGATGCCACGTTACGTAGTAGATCGTGTGCAAGAGGTGCTGAACAAGAGCGCCAAAGCACTTAACGGTTCAAAAGTCTTACTGCTCGGTGTCACTTACAAGCCAAACATCGCAGATCAGCGCCATTCCCCGGCGGTACCTGTGGGCGAAGTATTCATCGAGCGCGGCGCCGACATTTCCTTCCACGATCCTAAAATCCAGGAGTGGCACCTTGGTGAAAAGACTTTGCAGCGCGTTGAGTCGCTCGACGAAGCTATAGCAAGTGCTGACGTTGTGGTCTTAATGCAGGACCACACGGGGTACAACGTCGACGAACTGGCGCAGGCCAGCCAGGCGTTCTTCGATACCCGCGGCGTATCCTCAAACACAAATGCAGTGCGGTTGTAAAGCGTTTTGAAAAAGAAACTAATTAAGAATCTAAAAGGTTTTCACCCTTGGCAACTCGCGGCACTGAGCGCGGCAACGATCGGCATTCTTCTTGCTGTCATCGGCAGTGCGTTGAGTTTACTCGTTTTAGCTGTGTTGGGCTTGGGTATCGCTCTAATATCAACTTGCTGCTTGGTTTTGCTTTTCAGTCGGCAAACTTGGCGTCAGTTGAAGAAGCTCACCACCAAAGTTGATCAAGCTTCGCTGGAGGGGTCAGGCCCCGTCTACATCACAGAAGCATCGAATTCTGGAGGCGAACGACCAGCGGCTATCGCCAAAGTTCTGCAACTTGGTCTCGATTTCGAATGGGCTCGGCGCATGCCCCATATCCGACCCCACATGGAGACTTTTGCGTTGCGCTCGAAGAGTGTTCGTGTACGCGATTCGATCGCGCTTGCATCCACTGGCGGTGCCTACCGTTACGACGCGTTGCGCGAGCTACTGGCGGTCACTGAACTTGGAATGATCGATCGCTCGAACCTCGAGATTGTTCGTCAGTGGGACAAAGACATGCTGCTAACGCTCGCACGACTAGCCGCTAACCAGCGTGCCTTGGAAAGCGACATGGACGACGCCATTCGTCTCTTCGCGGTAGTGGAACGTTACTTCGGAAGCAAGGCGCTCGGACGTAACGACCGACTCATCTACGTGGAAGTGCTAGGTGAGACGGGTGACCTCAAAAAGCAACGTGAAGCGATCAAACGATTCGCTCTGAAGAATAAGTTCCCTGTGCAAGCCGAGCTTTTGCGTCTGAACTCCGTTCGATTCGTTGACGGGGCGATTAGCGAACGCTGGGTGGCCGATCTCAATGCACTGTTTGAGAAGAATCGCTTCGAACAGATCAAACTAGATCCCGATACCTCACTGGCCCCGCTGGACCGCTTGCGCAGCGCCTCTGATACCAAGATCGATGGACCAATGGTTTCCGTTCTTGTGCCATCGTTTCGCGGTGGCGAGCTTTTGAAGACGGCTCTCATCTCACTTCTGGAACAGACCTGGAAGAACCTAGAAATTATAGTTGTTGACGACTGCTCTGGGCAAGACTATGAGCAGTCCTTGTTGGACGCAGAAAATCTCAGCCCGAAAATCAAGGTCATTCGGCAGAAAAGAAACCTTGGTGCATATTGTGCACGTAACGCTGCCGTTGCAATAGCCAAGGGCGAGTACGTCACAGTACATGACGATGATGATTGGTCCCATCCGGATAAAATTTCAACTCAGGTGCGCCACCTTCAAGAAAACCCCAAGGTCGCAGCTAATATGTCGTTGCACGCGAGGTCGACGGATGATCTGAAGTTCCTGCGAATCAACAACAATCCCCAATTTGCCCAACCGAATTTCTCCTCGTTAATGGTTCGCCGTGAACTCTTTGACGAGATCGGAGCCTGGGATACGGTGAATCGAGGCGCCGACGCAGAGTTCAGAGATCGGATCGTCACTCGTTTCGGCCAAGCGATCGAAGCTGTTGGCGAATTTCCGATGTCATTTACGCGTACCCGCGATGGTTCATTGACGGCTGGAGAAATGAGTCGTGGCTTTATTGATCCATCACGACTTCTGTACCTGGCTAGCTACACCAGCTGGCATAGGAAGTTCGCGGCAAACCCGACTGAATTGAGGCGTGGCCCCGTCCGAGAGTACGTGGTTCCGACGTCCATGGAAGCTGGAAAGCGCGGCACCGATCTTGGCGTGTATGACGTGGTGTATGTGACTGACTTCCGGTTCCCGGGCGGGACAACTACGTTGACGCTCTCCGAGATGAAGGCTGTGGCTCAGGCTGGAAAGCGGGTGGGATTCATCCAACTTGAGTCGCCATTGAACAAGCCTTCCACGCCAGTAAGTGAAACGCTGCTAGCGTTGCAGGCCTCCGGGGATGTGCAGCAGCTTGGTTTGGGTGATATCGCGCATGCCAAGGTCCTCGTTGTGAGGCACCCGACTGTGGTGACTTACCTGGATCGGGCAGAATCAAAAATTACTGTCGGTCAAGCTCTGTTAATCGTCAACAACCCACCCGTGAACAAGGGTGGAAGCGGGATGGTATTTGATCTTCCGGCATGCATTGAAAACATGGATCGACTGTTCGATACCACCACGCTGGTGATCGGAGAATCGGAGCTAACCCGCAAGCTATCCTTGACATTGGTACCGAAATCCCGATTGGTTGACGGAACTTGGCCTGGAGTTATTACAAGTGACTGTGTCGCCAACCCGGACTTCGGCAAAAAGCCAATCCTGGGTCGTCATTCACGCGATCACGGCTTGAAATGGCCGAGTATCGTGGCCACGTTCCGCAATGCGTATGTCTCTGACGTTTTTGACACCCAAATTCTTGGCGGCGCAAAAGAACTGCGTAAGAAGCTGGGAGAAGAAGTCACCGAGGGCGTCATAGTTCATGAATTCGGGGCCATGGAAGTCGATAGCTTCTTGAATACCGTCGACTTTTGGGCATACTTCCACGACGATAAGCTGACGGAGTCCTTCGGCATGTCAACCGCGGAAGCCATGGCGGCCGGCAAGGTCGTCATTCTTCCAGGTTACATGGAGACAACTTTCGGGGATGGCGCGGTTTACGCAGAGCCGAGCCAAGTTTCAGAGATAGTCAGCCGCTATTGGAATGACCCATCCCTGTATAAGAAACAGTCTGAGAAGGCGCGGCATTACATCGCTCAGCGATATGGCGTGGAAGCCCTGATGGGGCGAATCGAAGAGTACTCACGGAGCGAATATGCACGCGCGGAATGATGTCAGGATCGAGACTGCCTTTTCATGAGTCTGAGCTCATTTAGGGCGTTTGCGCGCAGCCTACGATTTCGAATCGATAGGCTGCGCGCAAAGTCTTCGTTTACAACGTTCGCTGAGGGAAACGTTCAAAATTTGACCTTTGGTCTACTGGCGAATGACAGGCCGAACGTTCTGTTCGTTACCAGCAACGGTGCGGGAATGGGGCATATAACACGATGCCTGGCCATGGCCACCGCTGGTCGATCTCTTTTCCATTCGTCGTTTATCACTCTGTCGACATCTGCAGCCGTGGTTGGTGCCCAAGGCTTTGAGTACCTGTATTTCCGAAGTTCCGGTAGCACTGGCCTGCCAGCCCGGCAATGGAATAACTATTTCTTTCATTTCATGGCGAGCGTGCTTAAAAGGAACCATTTCGATGCTGTTGTTTTTGACGGTACGTGGATTTACCGCGGACTAGAAGATGCCTTGAAATGTACTGATGCAACCAAATTAATTTGGCTGCGCCGAGGTCTCTGGAAACAGGGCGTACCTACTGGTCAATTGGAACGGATGGAAGCCTTGGCGGACCGGATCATCACGCCTTGGGATGTGGGGAGCCGTTATGACGAGGGGCCCCTCAAGACGCGAGGGTCATCGGCGTTGGTTAACGGGATAACTTATCTTCCAACGGACACACCATTGAGTCGTACCGAAGCTTTGGACGCGTTGAACCTTGAGAAAGGGCAGCGGTACGCGTTGGTTCAGTTGGGAGCTGGGAACATCAACGATATAAAGGACGTCCGCAGACAGGTGCTTTCGGATATTTCCCAACTAAGCCGGAACGGGATAACTCCGATTTTGGCGCTCTCTCCACTCAGCCAGGAGCGGTTCGACGTAGTTGGTGTTTCCGTACTGCGTCGCTACCCGTTAAGCCCATATTTGGCCGCCTTTGAGTTTATCGTTTCAGCGGCGGGATACAACAGTGTGCATGAAGTTGTTCGCTGGGGTATTCCGTCCCTAATAATCCCAAACGAAGCTGCCTCAACGGATGATCAATTCGCTCGCGCCAAAGGAATCGGCGATCTTCCGATGTGCTTCATGGCGAGATCAGGGTCGGAGGTACGAAACGGTATAAAGAGCCTGATCGATGTCGCAGCTGCCCGCGGTCACGGAGATCGGCTTAGCCTAGGCTCGCAAGGCGAGGCTTCTCAGAAGATAGATAGCGGCCAGGAGGCCTCTAAATTGATTTTTGAAACAGTTCAATCCGAGAAGAGAAAGAACCTTGAATAACTTTCTCATGAGGGGATTGGTTTAATTATGCGAATTCAGTTGTTGACGCATTCTTTTGGTCCGGAGGTTTCGCCGCCCCAGCGGAGGTGGATGGCGTTTGTAAGGACGTTCCTGGAGCAAAACGTCCACGTGGATGTTGTCGCGCCGAGCCTACGCGGTCGCGACTGGCATCCGTTCACCAGGCGTGAAAGGCAAGCTCTTCAGGGTCGTTTCGGTTTTCATGGCTTCCACTTCAAAATGAATGGGAGTAGTTGGTCGGGAAAAGTATTGGCCCAGTTCGGTATGGTGCTATTCATGGTGCCAAAGTCGCTGTTGGCTCCCCGTCCGGATCTCCTCGTTGTGACGGTGCCAGCCCTTCCAACGCTTGTAGCTGGATTTGTCATATCAAGAGTTCGTCGAATTCCTCTCGTCGTCGAAATGCGAGATGCGTGGCCTGAGCTTTTAGAAGAATCGGGCGTCGTCCGGTGGAAGTTTGCTGAGAAGCTGAGCGTGAGGGCGATTCAACGGATCCAATCCTCGGCTTCACTGGTTATAGCCGTAACTCCAGGTCATGCAAAAAGACTGTCTCAGGATGGAAGCAATCGCGTTGATGTGGTTTCAAACGGCTACCATTTTGCATCGTTGCCACACACTAAGAAGAAGCGCTTAGATTCTGGCACTAGGCTCCGGGTTCTTTATTTGGGAAATCTTGGAGAAAGCCAAGGCCTCGAGGAAGTTCTGGATATCGCCGCCGTATCCCAAGACTGGATGGATCTCCGAATAGTTGGGAATGGCTCGGCCTTACCTCGTTTAGAATCTCGTGCCGCAGAATTAGGGTTGACTGATGTTTTCGTCCCTCCGGTGAAGGCCAAAGGCGTGCTTGAGTGGTACGACTGGGCTGACACTTGTCTGGTCGCGCTACGTGACGATTGGGAAAGTTTCAAATACACAGTGCCGTCAAAGCTATTTGAATTGGCAGGATACGGATGTCACATCACGGGACTGGTTAGGGGGGAAGCCGCCGAACTCATTTCCAAGTACAGACTCGGTATGAGTGTTGGTGGGGATGTTTTGGGAGTCTCTCACACCCTGCGTAACCAGATCGTTGAAATCCAGGATTGGAAATACGATCCGGTGACTATGGCGGCATTCAGATCCGACTATGACTTGGAATCGCTCGCGCTCAAATACCACCGACTACTTTTTGAACACCTCTCGAAGCTCCGAGGAGGAGAGGCATAGTGCGAATTAAGCAATTTTATGGGTTACGGGCTCTTGCAAATTTGGCAGCACATGGACTTCGTGAGGATCCGACGCACTTTTCCCTGATGGTTTCCCGACGTTTATCGTCAGCAGCTGGTTTCCTAAAATTAAGTAGCGCCTTCCAAGATCTCTTGAAATCGAAGCCGTTCCCAAAGACGAAGGGACGACTTCGTGCACTTTCTGCACTTCATCTGCTCCAAGGGCGTCCGCAACAGTCACTCAGTCTCATAGAATCTGACGATTCCTCACGTGGCCACGTTGCGAGGGCCCGTATACTCGCCTTCTTGGGAGAATATGACCAGGCACTTCGTGAAGCCCTTAGCGCTGGGCATCTTGGGAACCGGTTAGTAAAATCGTACAAGTCCGAGATTGAAGTCTTGACGGGATCCTACAACCATTTGAAATCGGCTGGGGCAAAGAAGGTTTCTCGTCGGACGGCTTTGCACTTGGTGACAAATTCGCTCCCATTTACAAATAGCGGCTATACCCAACGGACACATAGTGTTTTGTCGTCCATGCAGGACGAGGGCTGGGGAATCGTAGCGTATTCGCGAATCGGATATCCATGGAATGTGGGTCAACTGCCCGTTGAAGACGTGAGCAGAGTCGACGCCATCGAGTATCGACGACTTCTGCCCAAGCGCTTGCCCTCCGAGACATCAAAGCGGATCGAATTACAGACGAGTATGCTCCGTGATGCTGTGAGACTCCACCGTCCTGCTGTTCTGCATACAACCACTGAGTTCGTCAATGGCCTTTCAGTAGGCATTGTGGCGGCCGAGAACTCACTTCCATGGGTTTACGAGGTCCGCGGGCAACTCGCCGATACCTGGCAATCCGCGTGTGCTGAACGGTCATCAGATTCGTTTAAGTACCGGTACTTTAAAAAGGCTGAAGCTGAGGTCGCCAAGGCAGCAAGCGCCGTCATCACCCTCGGTGATGCCATGAAGCAGGAATTGGTGAAAGCAGGGGTTGACCCTTCAAAGATCCTTGTTTGCCCCAACGCCGTAGGCGAAGAGTACATCTCAGATTTACCGGACAAGTCTGTTTGTCGTGTCGACTTGGGATTGAACAACAATTATCTCTACATTGGCACCGTATCAAGTCTGGTGGGTTACGAAGGCTTGGACCTCTTGGTGCGTGCGTTTGCGGATCTGACCAGGGATTTCGAGACTCTTCGACTTTTGATTGTGGGCGATGGTACAGAGCGTGCCACGCTCGTTGAATTGTCAAACGATCTAGGCGTCGGTGATCGTGTGATCTTTACTGGCCGTGTCGACAAGTCTAAAGCTCGCAAATACCACAGGTCTCTGGATATTTTTGTTGTTCCGCGGCGAGACCTTGCTGTGACTCGTGCCGTTACGCCCCTCAAGCCAGTTGAAGCTCTTGCTTCGGAAGTTCCCGTTATCGTCTCTGATTTACCAGCTCTGCGCGAGATCGTGACCGATGGTGTAGACGGGTTTTGCTTCCAACCAGAAAGCCAGCCGGACCTTGTCGCAAAGCTTCGACTACTATTGGACGATGCTAGCCTTCGTAAACGTTTAGGCTCCGCTGGGCGGAAGAAGGTACTGACCACCCGAACCTGGGCCGGAAACGCGGCCAAGATATCGGACTTGTACGATTCGCTGGCCGATCAATCGAACGGCTAATCGCAATGAAGAGTTGCCTATGCTGCGGTTTAGCTGAGCAACGTGCTAGTACGAGAAATTCAAAAATGAAAGTAGCATTCACATGTCTGAAGTTGATGTCTGTGTGGTGGGTCTTGGGTACATCGGGCTACCAACGTCCCTAGTGCTGGCAACTAGCGGGTCAAATGTTCATGGTGTTGACATCTCAGACACGGTTGTTGAGCAACTGAATGCTGGTCAAGCAACTTTTGAGGAACCAGGTCTTCAAGAATGTTTGGATGCAGCAATCGCGACAAACAACTTGTCAGTCTCAAACCGCACCGTGCCGGCTTCGACTTACATAATCGCCGTTCCTACTCCCATTGGCTCAGATAGATCGCCCGATATTTCCTACGTATTGGCGGCTGCTGCTCAGATCGCCGTGCATATACAATCCGGTTCACTCGTAATTTTGGAGAGCACTTCCCCCGTAGGCACGACTGAAGCCGTTGCAAAAGCAATCTATTCGTCCCGTGATGACCTGGATCCTGGTGATATTTTCTTGGCACATTGCCCGGAGAGGGTTATCCCAGGTCATATGCTGCATGAGATTACAACGAACGATCGAGTTGTAGGTGGCCTGAGTTTTGAAGATGCGGAAAAGGCTGCTGATTTGTACCGAACTTTCTGTACGGGTTCGATTCACTTGACCGATGCCAGAACGGCAGAACTCACCAAGCTTGCCGAGAATTCTTTCCGAGATGTCAACATTGCTTTCGCGAATGAACTCTCAATGCTCGCAGATGAGCTTGGCGTTGATGCTTGGGACGTTATTTCCTTAGCCAATAAACACCCCAGAGTGAATATCCTCCAGCCCGGACCCGGAGTGGGTGGTCACTGCATTGCAGTGGATCCCTGGTTCTTGATATCTTCAGCACCGTCCACGACAGAACTGATCCGGGCTGCGCGAAACGTAAACGATTCCAAGCCACTATTTGTGAATAGGCAGATAGTTCAAGAAGTGAAATCGAGCGGTCGGAACAGCGTGGCGATCCTTGGCTTAGCTTTCAAAGCGAACGTGGATGACTTAAGGGGATCGCCGGCTGTAGAAATCGTCGAACGTCTTGCATTGGAAAATACTGACTTGATGATTCACGTCGCCGAACCTTTTGTCTCCGAGTTGCCTGAGAGACTCGGTGGATTCCCAAATGTACGACTTGAGTCTTTGGAATCATGCCTCGATAGGGAAGAGATCGTTGTCTTGTTAGTCGATCATGACCAGTTCAAGAATATCGATTCAACCGTACTCTCGACCAAACGTTTGATTGATACCCGCGGACTGTGGCGTGAGTTGAATGTCTAATTCCGTAATGGGTCGGAAGAAGTTACTGGCCATTTTTGGAACACGGCCAGAGGCGATAAAGGTCGCGCCCATCATCGAGGCGGCTCATGCATCGGCAACCCTCGATTGTCACGTCGCCGTCACTGGGCAACATCGCGAAATGCTGGATCAAGTAAATGAATTGTTTGGGATCACGCCTGACTACGATCTAAATGTTTTTGCGCATAGCCAATCCCTCAACCGCCTGGTATCAAGAATTATTGATGGTCTTGACGAAGTCTTCGATGATTGTCAGCCTGATGCAGTAGTGGTGCAAGGTGACACTACTAGTGCTGTTGCCGGAGCAATTGCTGCCTTCTACCGCGGAATCCCGGTTGTTCACGCTGAAGCAGGCTTGCGTAGTTACAATTTGCTGTCCCCGTTCCCTGAGGAAGCGAATCGCAAACTTGCAAGTCAACTAGCTGTTCTCCACCTTGCTCCGACCATGTTCAACAAACACAACCTCATACGTGAAGGGATCGACGAAAGTTCAATAGTCGTGACGGGCAACACTGTGATCGATGCTCTCTTCGAGACCCTTCAACACGAGATCGTGTTCACAGATGAGCGTCTTAGATGCTTGGAATCGTCAGCTAGGCGCATTGTCACCGTAACTACACATCGTCGTGAGAACCACGGGAAAAAAATGAGTGACATTGCGCGTGCAATTTCAGAAATCGCACGCGACGAACCACTCGTTGAGTTCGTTTTGCCACTTCATCTCAACCCTGCGGTCCGTGATCGGATTCTTCCAGAAATTGAGGGGTTGAAGAACGTAACGGTGACAGAACCACTAAACTACGCGGAATTTACAAAGCTCCTCAGTTTATCGACTGTGGTTTTGACCGATTCTGGAGGGGTCCAGGAAGAAGCACCTAGCTTAGGCAAACCGGTACTGGTTATGCGGTCGAATACTGAGCGTCCGGAAGGGATCGTGGCAGGAACAGTAAAGCTGGTTGGTACGCATACTGATGACATCGTCCGTGAAGTGCGGGCACTTTTGAACGATGGGATGCTCTACAAGGCCATGTCGACGTCGGTGAATCCGTATGGTGATGGACATGCAGCAGCGCGCAGTGTCGCAGCGATCGAGAAGCTACTTGGGGTAGGAGCCGGTGCCAAAGAATTTGACTCGTGGTCGCCTGACGAAGAAGATTTGATTCGGGCCGCCGCTCTGATTGAACGTTAGACTGGATGCGGCGCTAGCCGAATGCCGCTTACGGGGTTACCACTCCTGTTTCGTAGGCGATGACAACCGCCTGCACGCGATCACGAGCATTGAGTTTTGCGAGGATATGCCCCACATGGGTCTTCACCGTTGCCTCCGACAGGAACAGCCCAGCTGCAATTTCCGGATTGGAGCGGCCGTTGGCGATCAGGCCAAAGACTTCGCGTTCGCGCGGGGTCAGTGACCGGACAGCCTTTACGTGGGCACTGTCCGGAAGAGACGAGCGACGAAGCATCGGTGCCACGTGGTCCAGGAGCCGTCGGGTTGTTGATGGTGCAATGACGGCGTCCCCGCGGTAGACAGTCCGTATTGAATCCAGTAGTTCTTCCGGTGGCGCATCCTTGAGCAGGAAGCCGCTGGCACCGGCCTGGATGGCAGCAAGTGCGTACTCATCAAGATCAAAGGTTGTCAGGACGATGACTTTGGGTCCGGGCGCATCGCCCGGTTCCCTGGTGCTGAATAGCGCCAGAGGGTAGTGCTGTTCTGGCGACTTGGTAGTTTCGTTCCGGATACATGGTAGTGCCCTGGGGGTTTTCGTGATCGTCTGAACTGGTCGCCACACAACACGGT
>NZ_JAOYTG010000005.1:0-220615 GCF_025847175.2 Paeniglutamicibacter sp. ZC-3
CGCTCCAGCTTCTTGGCTGGAGCGGCCGCCGCCTTTTCTCATCCGGGGCGTGGGTCAGACTGCCGGGGTTTCAGGGTAGAGCAACAGCTCGCCGTCCCTGACCTCGATCTTGTGGGTGCGGGCTCCCACGGTAGCCGGCAGGCAAAGCGCCGCACCCGACTTGAGGCAAAACTTGGCCGCGTGAACCGGGCATTCCACCTCGGTGCCTTCGATCCAGCCGTCGGCCAGCGAGGCGGTCTCGTGCGTGCATTCATCGTTGATGGCGTAGAAGTTGCCGTCCTCGGCATGGAACACCGCAATGTCTTCCTTGGTCCCGTTGTCCTCTGACGGAATGACGATCGCTTCGCCTTCGTCGATGCTGTCGATGGAACCGATGTTGATGGCTTCGCTCATGAAGGTGCCTCCTTGGATCTCCCGCCACCGCCGCACGAACCGCGAGGGAGGGTGGGAATACGAAAATCGTGTCGTTCCATCATCTCTTAGCATTTACCCCGCTCCGAACCGGCGGAAGCCCCTGGGTCCGATTCGGCCCACCGTCCAGTTTCTGCGGCAACGTGACTGGATCATTGAATTCCGCCAAATAACGGCCAAGTAATATTTACAAATCGCAGACATCGACCTTCAATGTTCAACAACAGATCGGGCACAAAACAAGCGAAAATCAATTTTTCCATGCCACTGGCATCACGATGTCGTAACTTTGCTCCAGACGCGGGTTTACGCGGCGAGGGCACCAAAACCAGGTCAACAATTGGCCGGAAATCACGGCATATCTAGTTGCTTTCCGTACCGGGCTGTTAGCGTGGAAGGCCAAGTCTCATCCGTATGCGCGAGGCTCACCAGCCGAATGCAGCGGCCAAGTGAACAAGAATGCACAAATCGTGTTGCCGGATATCCCGCGCGGCACGTGGATGGAATGCAGCATGAATTCAACACCAGGGTCGGCTTCACCGGCCCTACGTGTCACCAATGCCTTCAAGGTGTTCGGGCGCAAACCGCAGGAAGCAGTAAGGGCCCTTAACGAGGGGCAGTCACGCAAGGATGTCGCCCCCATGGGCACCGCCGCCGTCATCGATGCCTCGTTCGAGGTCAAGCCGGGCGAGATCTTCGTGGTCATGGGATTGTCGGGGTCCGGCAAATCCACCTTGATCCGCATGCTCAACGGTCTGCTGCCCATGACCAGCGGCTCTGTCCACGTTGGCGACACCGACATCAGCAAGATCTCCGGAAAACGCCTGCGCCAGGTACGCCAGAAAAGCGTTTCCATGGTTTTTCAGCACTTTGCCCTGCTGCCGCACCGCACAGTACTGGAAAACGCCGCCTACGCCCTGGAGATCCAGGGCGTAGACAAGAAGAAGCGGACCGAACAGGCAACAAAAATGTTGGAAACCGTCGGGCTGACCGGCTGGGGAGACAAATACCCCGCACAGCTCTCCGGCGGCATGCAGCAGCGCGTCGGCTTAGCCAGGGCGTTGTGCTCGGAAACCGACATCCTGCTGATGGATGAGGCCTTCTCCGCGCTTGACCCGTTGATCCGCCGCGACATGCAGGAGCAGCTTGCCGCCCTGCAAGCCGATCTGGGGAAGACCATCATCTTCATCACCCACGACCTGAACGAGGCCATGTTCCTCGGGGACCGCATTGCGGTGATGCGCGATGGAGAAATCGTGCAGATCGGGACCCCCGATGAAATCCTCACCCACCCGGCCACCGATTACGTGGCATCCTTCGTCCGCGATGTGGACCGCACCCGTGTGCTCACGGCAGGAAGCGTCATGGAGAACCCGCGAGCGGTGGTCAGCGTCAGCGGTGGCGCACGCGCCGCCCTGCTGACCATGCGCGAACAGCAGACTTCCGGTGCCTTCGTCATCGACCGGAATCGCAACTTCCGCGGCATCGTCACCGACCGCGAGGTCATGGCCCTGGCCGACCGGGGCGGCTCGGACCTGACCGAGATCCTGACCCGGGCGGACGATGCGGTTTCCGCCGAAACCGCACTCAACGACCTGTTCGGGCGGTCCGTGGAAAGCAACACTCCCCTGCCTGTCGTCGATGAAAAAGGCCGGCTGGTCGGCGCGGTGGCACGGGCGACGCTGTTGGCCGCCTTGGGCAACGTGCCCTCCTCGACCAGCGCGATCCAGACCGTGGCCCCGGGACAGGGCGCGGGAAGCGACGACGGAAGCCAACGACCAGAAATTTTCACCCAGGAGCCATCCGGTGAAGAGGGAGGCACTCTCTAATGGCCAACGACTTATTCAGGATTCCCGTCGGACAAGGGGCTGAGACCGCCCTTGACTGGGTCATCGACAACCTCGGTGTCTTTTTCGACGGCGTCAAGGCCTTCTTCGCGCAGTTCTACGCAGGACTCGACTGGATCCTCACGAACCCGCCGTTCTGGGCAATAATCCTCGTGCTCACCGCCCTGGCATTCTGGCTCAAGGGCTGGAAGCTGGCCCTGGGCAGCGTCGTTGGATTCCTGCTGATCTACGGCATGGACCAATGGGAAAACGCCATGCATTCCCTGGCGCTGGTCCTCGTTGCCTCCCTCGTCGCCGTGATCATATCGGTCCCGCTGGGCATAGCCGCAGCCAAATCCACCGCCGTGTCGTCCGTCGTGAAGCCCGTCATGGACTTTCTGCAGACCATGCCGGCTTTCGTGTACCTGATTCCGGTGTTGCTCCTGCTGGGCATCGGGCCGGTCCCTGGCATCGTGGCCACCATCATCTTTGCTTTGGCACCGGGGGCCCGCTTCACCGAACTGGGCATCCGCTCCGTGGACAGCGAAGTCGTCGAGGCCGGGCAGGCCTTCGGAGCCTCGCCCCTGCGCATCCTGCGGCAAATCCAGATCCCCCTGGCCATGCCCACCATCATGGCCGGCATCAACCAGATCATCATGCTCTCGCTATCCATGGTTGTCATCGCCGGCATGGTTGGCGCCGGCGGCCTCGGCGGTGCCGTCTACTCGGCATTGACCGGCCTGAACACCCCCTTGGGCGTGGAATCGGGTCTTTCCGTTGTCATCCTTGCGATCTTCCTTGACCGCGTCACCGCTTCGCTGAGCAAGGCCAAGAAGCACGTTGCAGCGTAATCATTCCCCCATAAGCGGCCCCGCACTCCGGGGCCGTCGAGAAAGGCAAGAACCATGAGGAAAAAACTCGCATCACTGCTGGCCGTGGCCGCAGCCTCCACACTGGCCCTGACTGCCTGCGGTTCCGGCGGCGACGCGTCCGCCGGCCCGGACAACGGTGACCAGTCGGATATCACCATCGGCGTCTTCGCCGGATGGGACGAAGGCCTTGCCGTGTCCCACCTGTGGGAGCGCATCCTGGATGAGAAGGGCTATGACGTAACGCTGACCAGCGCCGACGTCGCGCCGGTCTTCTCCGGTATTTCCACCGGCGATTTCGACATGGCCATGGACGTCTGGTTGCCGGAGACCCACGCAACCCAGGCCGAAGAGTACGGCGACAAGATCCAGGAGCTGGGCACCTGGTACGAAAATGCCAAGCTCACCGTAGCTGTGAACGAAGACGCGGACATCACGTCGCTGGAGGAGCTCGAAGGCAAGGCCGACATGTTCGGCAACCGCATCGTGGGCATCGATCCGGGCGCCGGGCTGACCAAGGCCACGAAGGAGCGCGTGATTCCGCAGTACGGCCTGGACGGGATGGACTTCGTGACTTCCTCGACCCCGGCCATGCTGACCGAGTTGAAGAAGGCCACCGGTGCCGGGGACGATATCCTGGTGACACTGTGGCGCCCGCACTGGGCCTACGACGCCTTCCCGATCAAGGACCTTGAGGACCCCAAGGGCACGCTGGGCACCGCCGAGCACATCAGCACCTACGGCAGCCTCACTTTCAAGGAGGACTTCCCCACCCTGGCGGGTTGGATGAAGGATTTCAAGATCGATGACGAGAAGCTCTTCTCCCTGGAAAACGCCATGTTCAACGACTCCGACACCCAGGACTACGCCCCTGTCGTGGACAAGTGGATCTCCGAAAACCAGGAATGGGTCGATTCGCTGACGGCTGCGAAGTAGTCGCGCACCACCCAACCAGCGGCCCGGATTTTCCGGGGACACCGGCAGGTCCTGCGGTGTCCCCGGGGAACCCGGGCCGTTTTCGCTGCCACGCCCGAATGCTTCCGTGCACAGGTCTCCTCCCACTAGACTCGGGCCATGAAGGCTCACGGACCGGCGGTCGGCCCCGCCGTGGATCGCCGCACCGTCCTTGCCTTGGGTTGCGCACTGGGCATTTCGGCCCTGGCAGGATGTTCCTTCGCGGAGAACCCCATCGGCACGGCGACGCCGACCCCCGGTTCCACCGACGCCCAGGCCGAGTCCGGACTGAAACTCAAGGCCTCCGGCCTTGATACACCCTGGTCGATGGTTGCCCGCCAGGACGGCAGCATCCTGGTCTCCGAGCGCGACACCGCCAGGATCATGGCCCTTGGTCCAGACGGCAAGCTGACGGAATTGGTCCACCTGCCCCAGGTGGTTCCCGGCGGCGAGGCCGGACTGCTGGGATTGGAGATCTTCACTGAAAGCGGCGGGATCGAATGGCTTTACTCCTACATGGGCACCGGGAACGACAACCGGGTGGTGCGCTTCGAGCTGCAGGATGCCAGGGTAGGTCCTGCCCAAGACATCCTGACGGGCATTCCCCGGTCGAGCATCCACAATGGCGGTCGCATCAAGCTGGGCCCCGACGGCTTGCTCTACATCTGCACGGGAGACGCCACCGATCGCCAGGCGGCGCAGGACCCGGCACGCCTCAACGGCAAGATCCTGCGGATCAAGCCCGACGGCGGCATTCCGGAAGACAACCCCTTTGCCGGTTCCCCGGTGTATTCCATCGGGCACCGGAATGTGCAGGGCCTCGGTTGGGACTCGGCCGATCGACTGTGGATCAGCGAACTGGGACCGGAGAAAGACGACGAAGTGAACCTGATCCGGGCCGGTGGCAACTACGGTTGGCCAGAGGTCACCGGGGTGGCAAGAGACCCGAGATTCGTCGACCCGGTCCATGTATGGTCGAAGACCTCCGACGCCTCACCCAGCGCCCTGGCCATTGCGGAGGACGTTGCGTATGTGGCGTGTCTGCGCGGCGAACGGCTCTGGGTGTTGCCGTTGCCGGGCGATGGCCCTCCGACCGGTGGCACCCTCACCGGTGCCCGCGAAATGCTGGCCGGGCAGGAGGGACGCCTGCGGGATGTGCTGGTGGTGGGCAAGGAATTGTGGGTGGCCACCAACGAGGGGGCCGAATCCCGGATCATCGCCCTGCCGATGGGATCCTTGGGCTAGTTCCAGTGGGCAATGATGCTCAGGACCTTGCTGAGGACGAATCCGGCCGCCAGGGCCGCGGCCGTCCAATAGAGGAAGCGCACCTGTGAACGCGGCTTTTCCAGTTGCCAGGATCCGGTCTTGTCATCCCGGTAGTAGACCAGCGCCTCGCCCTCGGGAGGGTGTGGACGTTCGAGCACCAGGAGTTCGCTGCGGATGGTTCCGTCGGCGGTGTGGAAGACCAGGCATTCCTGCCCCTCGAGCACGGCGATCCTGTAGTCGGCGGTTTTCCAACCCGCATCCCGGTGGCGTTCGGCTAGGGCAAAGGCATAGAATCCGACCGCGGCAATGAGCGCCACCCACCCTATGAGGTCGAGTGCGGGTCCCAGGCTCCTCAGCAGGTCTTGCACGCTCTCATCTTATGGTCTGCAACGGCCACCCACACCATCCGGGTCCCCGCGTGACCGCAGGGTCATCAACGGTTGAAAGACCCGAGCACCTCATTCAACGCCTCGGTGGAGGAAGGGTGGGTGCAGATCGAGTCGCGCAGCGTGGCCGAGGTGATACCCTGGCGCATGGCCAAGGCGACCAGGTTGATGACTTCCTGGGAATCCACGTGCATCAGGGAGGCACCGAGGATGCGGTCGGAGTCGGCATCAACCACGAACTTGATGATGCCGCGGGGATCCCCCACGATCTTGGGTCGCGGCATCGCGGCAATCTCGGCGACCTTTTTGACTGCGATCTTGATGGCCAGCCCCCGGGAGCGTGCCTGGTCCTCGCTGAGCCCGACGCGAGCCAGCGGCGGGGTGGTGAAGATGGTGTAGGGAACCGCGACGCGGTCCGCGGTCGAACGCTTGCCGGATCCCAGGATGGCATCGGCAACGACGCGGTTGTCGTCCAGGGAGACATAGGTGAATTGCGGCCCGCCGTTGACGTCCCCCAGCGCGTACACGCCCTCGGCGGTGGTGGAAAGGCGTTCGTCCACTTTGATGGCCCCGGATTCGGTGAGCTCGATGCCCGCGGCTTCCAGGTTCAACCCATCGGTGGCCGGGGTGCGCCCGAGGGCGATGAGCACGGCCTCGGCCTGGATTTCCTGCGTTGTTCCGTCTTTTTCGTAGTACACCCGCGCGGACTCCGCGTCCTGGCCGATGCGCTGCACGCTGGCGCCCACCCGGATATCGACTCCCACGTCGGCCAGGGAACCGCGGACCTCGGCGGCGACATCTTCGTCTTCCTTTTTCAGTGCACGTGACCCGCGGTCCAGCACGATGACCTTCGAACCGAAGTGCGCGAACATGGAGGCGAATTCGGTCCCGACGTATCCGCCGCCGACCACCACGAGCGACTTGGGAAGCTGCGCGTGCTGCAGCGTGGTGGAGTCGTGGATGCGCCCGCCGATGCGCACCCCGTCGAGGTCCGGGATCGCGGGCACGGCACCGGTGTTGATGATGATCCGCCTGGCACCGAGCTCGAGCGTTTCTTCCCCGGCCTCGACCCTGATGTGTTGCGGGCCGATGAAGCTTGCCTTGCCCGTGATGGTCATGACCGAATCCAGGCCGTCCAGCATGGAAAAATTCTTGGCCCGCATCGCGGCGGTGAGCTTGTCCCGGCGCAGCACCGCGGTGTCGAAATAGTCCGGATCCAACTCGGTCCCGGTACGGATGTCCGCGTCGTGGATCAAGGCCTTGGTGGGAACACAGCCAATATTGATGCAGGTTCCCCCATACATGTCCGCCGACGCCTCGACAATTGCCACGCGTTGCCCCGCACGGGCCACGGTTCCGGCGAGCGTCTTTCCGCCCTTGCCCCAACCAATGACAATGAGATCGAGATCGTGTTCCATGGGGCCATCCTCTATCTGCGAAAATGCAGTGTTGGCTAGGCTCGAGTCTTCTCTGCCTCGGCGCAAGCGGTCAAGAAAGACTACGGCGCAAAGGTGCGTGGAGCCCGCCCGGATCGGGTCGATCCCCACGCACCTTCATGCCGCTTGACGCCTTCGCTCTTCGCTCACGGGCAGGTCCGGCGATTACTTCCTTGCGGTGTCCGGTCCCGCGATGTTGACCATCCAATCGACGCCGAATTTGTCGGTGAGCATGCCGAACCAGTCGCGCCATGGCGCCTCGGCAAGCTGTTCGCCGATCTTGGCTCCGTCGCTAAGCTTTTCCCAGTAGCCTGTTATTTCTTCCTTGTCGTCACCGCTAAGAGTGACGGATATGGCGGTTCCGCCCTTCCACTCCATGGAGGCGGGCGTATCCGCGGCCATCAGGTTCATTCCATTTGGTGCACGCAGGTGTCCATGCATGACTTTGTTGTCATCGTCGGGATTGCCGGTCTTCGCAAAATCGAAGTCCGCGAAGGGACGCAGATCCAGTTCACCGCCAAATACCGACTGGTAGAACTCCAGCGCGGCACGCGCGGTGTCACGGAAGCTGATGTACGGGTTGAGGATCGTGCCCATGGTGTTCTCCATCGTTTGGCGGGGTTCAACAACTAGCAATTCTGCCCGTCACGATTGGTTCCGGGAACCCCGCGGACCGAGTTCTTTTAGTGGTCGTACGGAGCGCTTCTCCTTGTGGCAACGTCCCCCCTTAGTCAGGAATGAGGTAGCGGCAAACAGTGGTATTCCACACCTGGGCTTCTGCCGCCACTGCCCATGGTTGCGGTGGCAGCATTCGAAGGTCGAACGTACCGTCGCGAAGATGTCGAAACGACGGATCGCCACTAAAATGAATCCCATGACTTCACCGTTCCCCGATTCCCGGCCTGAGCCGGGACCGGCAGCCGACTCCGGAACCCTTGATCCACTGATCGAGGACGTGGAAAAAGAATTCTCGATCATGGTCGTCAAGGCGCGCCAGGCCATTCGCAAGCGCGCCGCCGCCATCCATCCGGAACTTCAGCCGCTGGGCTACAAGGTACTCTCCATCCTGGCCCGCGAACACGCACAGCAGCAGATCATCCTGGCCGAGGAACTGCAGGTGGACAAGGCCACCATGAGCCGGATGATCAAGTGGCTCGAAGCCAAGGAACTGGTCACCCGTGTCCCGGATCCGAACGATGGCCGGGCCATGCTGGTCAGCATCACCGACAGCGCACGTGTCGGATATCTGGCCTCCAGTGCAGCGTCCCGCCAATTGCTCCGGAACCGGCTCGTCTCCTGGGACGCCGAGGAAATCAAGCGCTTCGCCGACCTGCTGTCGAAGCTGAACGCCAACGACGCCTCGCAACGCGAAAGCTGATCCCCCGCACCAACAAACCATCGGTTCCGGTCCCTCACTTGCCAGGGCCGGAGCCGATGGCGTCTGCAGGCACATGTGCTCCGCCGTGCCGCTCTGCGGGCTTCGGGGTCCTTCGCTAATGCCGCTTCCCGAGCTGGCGTGCGGCACCGCGCCGATCGCCCAAGCTTCAAAGTCGTCCCAAACGGCCACAACGGATTCTTCGCCGCACAGCATCAACTGCGGCCATCGATTCGCCGCAATGGGAAATTCGCTGGGCCGGACAGGCACTTGTTCGACGAAACGACCGATTCACCGTGAAGATTTGTTAAGGTCTCCCTTTGCGCAGCCACCGCGGAATCGGCAAGACTCGTAAACAGAATCACGAGTTCCAATCATTCACGGCCCTGGCCGATTGGATCGCAACCCCCTTCGTCATAGCGGGGTGCGCCAGGTGAAGATTCGACGCCGCCCAATCGGATCGGCGTAAGTATGGCGTTGTGCAAGGCATGCGCCAGCTAGGAAAGGATCGTTTCCCATGTCCGAAACCCTGATTGACAGCACCCTGGATTCCATTCGCGCCGAAAAGCTCACCGCGGCCGGCACCGCCTGGGGCGAGCGCATTGCCGCCAACCCGGCCAGCGCGGCGCTGACCTTCAAGGCCAGCGGCGTGTCCACCGGTTCGGTAGCCAGCGAAATCACGGCCGGCAAGCATCGCTTCATTGTCGACGAGCCCGAGGGGTTGGCCGGTGACGACGCCGCCGCCAGCCCGGTCGAGTTCGCGCTCGGCGCGTTGATTTCCTGCCAAGTCGTGGTCTACCGCCTCTACGCACACCAGCTGGGCATCAAGATCGACTCGCTGGAAATCAACGCAGAGGCAGGCCTGGATGTGCGAGGCCTCTTCGGCGTCGAGGAGACCGTCCGCCCGGGCTTCGGCGAGGTGCGCCTGACGGTCAAGATCGACGGCCCGGAGACGCGCGAACGCTATGAAGAGCTTCAGGCAACCGTCGATGCCCGGTGCCCGGTGCTGGATATCTTCAGCAACCCCACGCCAGTCAGCGTGGAACTGGTCACTGCCGGCTAGCGCCGCCATGAACCGACCGTGGGTTGGTGCCGTTCGAGGGGACAGGCACCGGCCCACGGTTTTTTGTTTCCCGGGACGTACGCGCTTCGGCAAAAACTACTCGCCGTAGTCGGTGTCCTTGTACGGGATGCCGGATTTGTCGTAGGTGGTCCAGATCCCCACCTGGCGACCGCGATCCAGGCTCCCGGAACGCATCAGCGTGCCGTCAATCCTGAACCATTCCCAATCCCCATGGATTTCCCCCTCCAGGGTGAACCCGCGCGCCCATAGGCTGCCGTCCTTGTGCAGCTTCTCAAAGGATTTTAGTTCAGGGGCTTTCTCCGCGTCGCTACCGGTCATGGCTTCATGGTGCCATAGGTGACCCGGGGCGGCGAAGACACGTCGCTGCAGCATGGCAAGCCGCGTGCAACAACCCTTGGACTGTGCCCTACCGGTGGGTAGGATCGGCCTCACGTGTTCCCCGCCGGTTCACGTGGACGTGGACACCTCAACCCGCCACCCTTCCTGAGGGAGAACCAACGTGTCCGAGAAACATCCCTTGCGACTCAATTCATTGGCCGCTGCCGCAGCATTGACACTCCTGGCCTCGGCTGCCATCGCCGGCCCGGCGCAGGCCCAGCCCGCCGACCCGAATTCACGTGGCCAGGGCAACTGGCAGGACAACAAGCCAACAAGCACCATCGAGCTGGTGGGCATCAACGACTTCCACGGCCGCATCGAGGCCAACGACGCCGAAGCCGGGGCCGCCGTGCTCGCCGGTGCTGTGAAGGACTACAAGTAAAGAAACCGCAACACGCTCTTTGTCTCGGCCGGCGACAACATCGGAGCCTCCACGTTCACGTCCTTCTCGCCGCAGGACAACCCCACCATCGACGCACTGGTCGCAGCCGGACTGGATGCCTCGGCGGTCGGAAACCATGAATTCGACCGCGGCTTCACCGACCTGGTTGACCGGGTCATCCCGCGCTACGGCAACGGTGACGCGACGGCCGGCGCAGACCACGCGCTGGGTGCCAACTTGTACCTGAAGGGAACCAAGACCCCGGCACTGAAAGAGTATTCCCTGAAGAAACTCAAAGGCGTGACCGTCGGCCTGATCGGCACCGTGACCGACCAAACCGCGTCACCGGCGACCCCTGCAGGCATTTCCGGTCTCGACTTCGGTGACCAGCTCGAGGCCGCCAACCGGGTCGCCGGGCAGTTGACCGACGGCGAAGACTCCATTGGCGAGGCCGATGTGCTGGTGCTGCTGACCCACGAGGGTTCCTCCAGCAGCAACTGCGCCTCGATCGGCACCGAGGACACCACCTACGGCGATCTGCTCCGCGGCGCATCCCCCCGAGATCGATGCCATCCTGTCCGGCCACACCCATGTCGGATACTCCTGCGCCTACCCGGTGGATGGCTGGGCCCCGGGACTCCAACGCCCGGTGCTGCAGGCGCACCAGTACGGGACCACGCTGGACACCCTGAAACTCACCGTCTCCAAAAAGCACAAGCAGGTGACCGGAAGCGAGGGCGTGCTCATCTCGCTGACCGCCATCGCCTCGGACGGCACTACCGTACCGCGCCTCGAGGCGATTCCCGAGATCACCAGGATCGTTGAGGCGGCCAGCGCGGAGGCCGAGGTCGTGGGTGCCCAGAAGATCGGAAACATCAGCGCCAGCATCCTGCGCGGCGGCTCCAACGGCTCGGACCGCGGCGTCGAATCCACGCTGGGCAACCTAGTGGCGGACGTGCACCTCTGGGCGACCTCCAACGGGGACTTCGGAGGCGTCCCCGCACAGATCGCGTTCATGAACCCCGGCCGATTGCGCGCCGATATGCTCTTTGGTACCGACGGCACCGTCACCTACAAGGACGCAGCTTCGGTCCAGCCCTTTGGCAACACGTTGTTCACCATGGACCTGAGCGGCGCACAGATCAAGTCGGTGCTCGAGGAGCAGTGGCAGCCTGAGGGCTCCAGCCGTCCAAAACTCCACCTGGGCACCTCCGAGGGCTTCAGCTACACCTATGGCCCGAATGCGGCGCGCGGGGCTCACACCTTATCGATGAGTTACCAAGGAGAACCGATCGCCTACGACGAGGCCTTCCGCATTGTCACCAACTCGTTCTTGGCTCCGGGTGGAGACAACGTCTTCACTTTCGCCGAGGGGACCAACGTGGCCGATTCGGGCCAGATCGATTTGGTGGCTGGCATCGAATATTTCCAGTCCGACCCGTTGGTGGATCCGGCGCCGTTGGGCCGAGCACAAATCGCCCAGTAGACCGGGCCGCCCAAGAGACCTTCCTTCTTCACCGCGGGAGGTCGCTTTTGCGTGCAACCGGTTGGGCAGGGCACCTCACGCCAAGCGGCCGCACCGGCAGGGCGCAACGACCCGCCCCTTCGACCCTGAGTTCGTCCCTGAAGGATCCCGATTCCTCCTTTGTGACACTTTCGCGTCATAATAAGACGATTTCACATCTTCAAAAGTGGTGCCGTCATTGAGTCCAGGGGCCTTCGGCCAACGACCAAGGCCGGCACATCAGAGTCCGACAGACTCCAGGTCAACGACTGTGGCATGGTCTTGATCCAGTTAGACCATCCGCCGGGAAGCCATAAGTGCATCAGCAACGCTGTGTCTTGGGACACGCTAGAGTAAGTTCACGCATTCCATCATCTATGGCTCACGACCACCGGTTCGCGCCATTGCTTCTCCTCCGCTACTGTCCCACGGCATCAAAAACATCACGCCTGATGGCTTTTACCGCGGAACGTCCTGACACCAGCGGTTCAGCAGCCGGCGCTGGCCGGGCGCGGGGTATCGAGACGATTGTGAGCCGGGTCGCATTGAAGCCCCTTGGTGGTGTTGCATGACACCCATGAGCAGAACTTCCGTAGAACCCAAGCCCCATGCAACGGCGCAACGGGAATCCTCCCCCGCGCCAGGGATCGGCATTGACCCCGGCAAGCCCAACAACGAACTCAAGCGAGGGCTAAGCAGCCGTCATCTGCAGATGATCGCCATCGGCGGTGCGATTGGCACCGGGCTCTTCGTTGCTTCCGGCGGCACCATTTCCCAGGCCGGCCCGGGCGGTGCATTGGTCGCCTACGCCCTGGTTGGCCTGATGGTGTTCCTGCTGATGCAGTCCCTGGGCGAGATGGCGGCCAAGATCCCTGTCGCCGGCTCCTTCCAGACCTTTGCCACGCGCTTCGTCTCCCCTTCCTTCGGGTTCGCGATCGGCTGGAACTACTGGTTCAACTGGGCCATCACCGTGGCCGCGGAGCTCGTCGCAGCCGGGATCATCATGGACTTCTGGCTGCCAGGTGTCCCGGGCTGGATCTGGGCCGGCATTTTCCTTGTCGTACTGACGGCGCTCAACGCGCTCTCGGCCAAGTCCTTCGCCGAAAGTGAATTCTGGCTTTCGCTGATCAAGGTCGCCGCCGTGGTGGTGTTCCTGATCGCCGGAGTGCTCATGATCATCGGCATCCTTGGGGAGAATTCCCCAGGGCTCAGCAATTGGCAGAACCGCGAGGATGTATTCCACGGAGGATGGGTTTCGATCATCTCCGTCTTCATGATCGCCGGTTTCTCCTTCCAGGGCACCGAGCTGGTCGGCGTGGCCGCCGGCGAGGCAAAAAACCCCCGGCGCGAAGTGCCCCGGGCAATCCGCAACGTATTTTGGCGCATCATGATCTTCTACATCGGCGCCATCTTCATCATCGGCTGCCTGATCCCCTTCGCGGATCCAAGCCTTCTGGCATCCGGCGAAGCCGATGTCGCATCCTCGCCATTCACCTTGGTCTTTGAGCGTGCAGGCATCGCGTTTGCCGCGTCGCTCATGAACGCTGTCATCCTCACCGCAATTCTTTCGGCGGGCAACTCCGGGCTATATGCCTCGACCCGCATGCTCTACTCCATGGCCCACGACGGCAAGGCCCCCAAGATCTTTGGCCGCACCGACTCGCGCGGCGTCCCTATGCCGGCGCTGCTGGCCACCGCTGCGGTGGGACTCTTCGGATTCCTGTCCGCCATCGTCGGCCAAGGAGCCGCCTATGCCTGGCTGCTCAACGTCTCGGGCCTGTGTGGATTTATCGTCTGGGCCGGGATTGCCATCTCGCACTACCGGTTCAGGCGAGGGTTCTTGGCCCAGGGGAACAAGGTCAGCGATCTGCCATACCGGGCGTTGTTCTTCCCCATCGGTCCACTGCTGGCATTCGCCGTACTGATCCTGGTGATTGCCGGGCAGAACTACGAGGCAGTGGCTGCCGGACGCGGCATGGAGGTGCTCTCCTCCTACATCGGTCTTCCGATCTTCCTGGGCTTGTGGCTCGTCCACCGGTTCGTCACCAAGTCAAGGGTCGTGCCGTTGCTTGAGATGGACTTGGCTGCGCCCCAGGACGTCGAAGACGAGCTCGCCGCCAAGACCTAGCCCGACCAGCTATCGTCGGGGAACCTACTGCACGCGCTGCGGGGTTCCCCGACGATAGCCGCTGGCCACCACGCCGAGCCAGAGCTGGGTTCCGGCCACGAGAATCAGCAGCAGCAACGGCAGGGTCCAGTCACCGCTGAGCGAGTACAACAGCCCCATGCCGAACGGTCCGCTGGTGGCCACCAGGTACCCGACCGATTGGGCCAGGGTGCTCATCGCGGTGGTTTCCTCGGAGGTGTCCCCGCTGTATGAGATCACCAGCAGCACCAGCGGGAACACCGAGAACCCGACGCCCATGGCCACGGCGCACAGCCAGGCCAAAGACAGCGGCAGCCACACCATGCCTGCCAGACCGGCGGCAACCATGACCGAACACATGATGAAGGCCCCGCGAAGCATGCCGTACTTGTTGACGAGCCAGAGGGAAAGCATGGTTGCCGGGATCGTGACCGCCTGCAGCATTCCGAGGATGATCCCGGCGTCCGCCGGTGACATTGACCGGGAGATCAAGATGCTGGGCAGCCAGCTCATCATGGCGTAGGCCATGAGCGCCTGGACAGTGAAGAGCCCGGTGATGACCACACCACGCCGGGTGCGGATAAGCGAGAGCGGGCTGACGCTCGACGGCGACGGAGTTGCCGCACGCTCGGAGCGGGCCATGACCATGAAGGGCAGGAACGCAAGCACCGCTGCAAGCGCAAGAAAGCCCCAGGTGGACAGGCCGAGTGTGGGCGATCCGGCCGCCAACGCCAGGGGGACGCTCAATGCCGAGGCCGCAGTGGCACCTACCGACATGGTGATCGTATACATCCCGGTCATCATCGAGGTCCTATCCGCAAAGTTCTCGCGGATAAAGGACGGCATGGCCACATTGCACAGCGCGATGCCACACATGGCTGCCACCGTTCCGGCCAGCAGGGCCCAGGTGGTCGGCAATGCCCTGAGCCCCAGCCCCGCACCAAGAACGCAGAGGGCCAACAGGATCGTTCCGGACAGACCGAGCTTCCGGGTCAGCCTCACCGTCGCCATACCGGCCACGGCAAATACCAGGGTGGGGATTGACGGTAGCAGCGCCACCACGAACGGACCGTAGCCCAGGAATTCCTGCAGGTCGAGAAAGAGCGGGGAGGCGCTGGTGATTCCCGCCCGGAGGTTCAGCCCGACCAGGATCACGGCAAGCAACGACAGCACCATGAATCCACGGGACGTCGACCGTGGCATCGGTCCCGATCCGTGGTCGTCTGCTGCTGGTTTATCCTTCTTGGGCATGCTCACAGAGTACTGGGCAAGTCCTTCGGGAGGTCGCGAACCGGGGGCAACGTTGCTCACACCACGTCGACACGACGGAAATTGTGGGCGTGCCTGCCTTCATCCACGCAGGGACTGCTACGGGCACCAGTTCCAGGCCTTTGGCTGGCCATTAGGACGTGCCCACGTCGCGTTGCCGCAAGGCCACCACGCTCGTGACGATGAACAGAAGGCTCAGCCCGCCCAAACCGGCAACAGCCGCCCAGGGCACCCCGCTCAGCAGGGGCGCTTGGCCGTAGGCCCAGTAATAGGGGGAAAAGTTGTGGAGCCATTGCAGGTCCTGGCTCTGGTTTCCCAACGCGTTGAAAACGTAGCCAATCACGGCAATCGCTGTGCCCGTGGCAACACCAAAAACCTTGCGCCCGGTCAGTGCGCCGGCGACCAAGGCACCGGTTCCGCTCAAAAGTGCCACGAGCGCAAACATGAGGACGCCGGCGAACACATTTGCCGTATCGATTCCCAATTGCGCGGGAGCATTCAACACCAGAACAACTACCAGCACCAAGGCCGCAAGTACCAGTATTCGAAGTGCCAACGCGGCTGCTCGCTCCAACACCACCTGGGTGCGGGTCACCCCGTGGGCAAGCGTGAGTTCCAGAAGCCCCGCTTCCTCGTCGCCCCCTATTGCATCGGCTCCCCAGGATATGGAGGCAATGGACATGAGCAGGAATCCGGTGAGCCCAAAGAACGTGGCTTGGGCGTAGCCGGGGCCCGAGGAAATCTGCTCATAGTTCAGCGCCTTGATCATTTCCTGGGGCAAGGCAGCCAAGAGGTCGCGCATCTGAGGACTTCCGCCAATGCTCGGGTACAACGGCAGGTACATCAACATCACAGCCAGCAAACCAAACGACCATCCCAAGGTGGAACGCCATGACTCCGCCAGCAACTTGCGCAGCAACGGGAAACCTTGGGGTTTCATTTGCTTCCCCCACGCCGTGTGGGAGTTTTGTCCGCGGGATCCGCGGAGTACATTTTGAGCACGGATTCCTCCAGGTCAGGTTCCTCGATCACCAGATCGAGGAACCTAGTCTTGGAAAGCGCCTGAACCAGTGGTTCCACGGGACCTTCGATGCTGGCCCGTCCCTCGATGACTGGACTGTCGCTTCCGTCATGGGCCTGCCGGACTTCAAGGTTGCTGATCCCGGGAATCTCAGCGCAGCGAGCGCGTGCACTTTGTATGTCATCACCCGGAAAGAGCACACGCACGTGGCGGATGGCGCTTTCGCGGAGGTGGTCAACGGTGGAGACCGTGACGATCGATCCTTCACGCAGGATCGCCACTTCATCTGCCGCCTGTTGGATTTCGCTGAGCACGTGCGAGGACAGGAACACGGTTTGGCCGTTGTCCTTGGCCTCACGAATGAGCGCCAGGAATTCCTGTTGCCTCAGCGGATCCAGGCCACTGGTGGGTTCATCGAGCACCAAGAGCTCCGGCTCATGCATGAAGGCCTGGACGAGTCCAAGCTTTTGCTTGTTTCCCTTGGAGAGCCTCCGGGCCTGGTTGTCCAAATCCAGGTCCAGGCGTTCGGCCAATGAATCCACCATCCCCTGCCTGACCGGGCCGCTGACCGCCGCAAAGTGTTCCAGGATCCGGCGTCCCGTGGTGCGGCCTTCCAGAATCAGTTCGCCGGGCAGGTAGCCGATCCGTCGCCGCAATGCGGGGCCGCCCCGGGTAGGGTTCTGCCCCAATACCCTTAGGGTCCCGGAACTAGGGCGGATGACGTCAAGCAGGCATCGCATGATCGTAGTCTTGCCCGCGCCGTTGGGCCCGATGACCCCAAAGATGCTGCCTGTCGGCACATTGAAGTCGACGCCGTGCAGCACCTCCTTGCCACCGAATTTCTTGCTGAGACCCGTGACTTCAATAACAGGCTCCACTATCTCTCCCTGGATTTGTCGGAGATGGCAATGACGGCCCTTGCTGCGTTCAGGAAGCGTTCGTCCGTATACAACGGATGCGTGTAGAGGTCCATGGTGGGGATGCCGATGCGGTTTATGGTGTCTACGCCATATGCATCATGTCCGAGGCTTCGCGCCACATGTCGGCCGAGCACCAGCATGCCCATGGAGTTGCTGGCCAGCACGACTGCCGTCGCCCGCGGGTCCTCGAGTTCACGAATACTTCCGCCCTTGATGCCGGCATCGAGCATGTCCTCGGTCATTGATACGAGCGCACCAAAGAACGCGTCTCCCAAGGCCGATTCGTCAATGATGGCTTGGCGGATGTACGCAGTCTCTGCCCTGTACTTCTCGGGGTGGCTGAGGTATTCGCCCATCATTTTCTGCAGGGCGTCGACATCAGCCTTTTCCACGGTTAGCTGCGAGCTGATCCCGAGGACACGTCTGTCGCAGGCTTCCCGCAGGCCTGCCTTGGAGGCGAAGTGGTGAATGACTAGCCCGGGGCTGACATTGGCGGCGGAGGCGATATCGCGGATCGTGGTTTGCGCGAAACCATTGCGGCCAAAGAGTTCGATGGCCGCGTCTCGGATCTTGGAACTCGTCGTGAAATCCTCGATATCTGAACGCATGTTTAAGATACTAAACAAACGTTCAGGCTTACGTAAGGGGCGAAAGTACCTATCTGAGGCGGGTCTCCGGGCCAACGCGCTTCTGACTCATTGGCGGGGCATCAGGCAGGGTAGCCAGCACCGCCTGTGGGTGTCGTATTTGGTGCGGTTCCTGTGCCACTGGACCACGAACCGCGGCCTATCGAATCTACGAGCCCACAGGAAGCCACTGACGGAATTGTTCCCCGGCCGCTTCGAGGGTGGCCCGCGCCTCAGCAAGGTTCAGCCGCGCCATGAGCAGCGCACTCATAGTCAGCCCGGCGACGATTCGGGCACGGGCAAGAACCAGCGATTCGGTTTGCGTAGGGTCCGCTGCGCGCAGGGCGCCGGCAACGCCATCCCGCAACTCGATCTGATATCCATCGATCAGCATCCTAAGCGCCTCGTCGTTTCCCGCGATGCCCGCCGCGGTGTTCAACAGCAGACATCCTCGATTCGTGGCCTGGCCCGCGGTCTTCACCAAGGCATCGGACAACGACTCCAAGTAAATCGAAATACCTCGCGCAGGCAGCGTTGGGTCGTGCAGCAAATTCAGGCGAGGTCGCAGGATCGTATCCATGTAATCCTGGATCACAGCGTCAAACAGACCCCGCTTGGAGCCAAAGCCGTGATAAATACTCGAACGGCCCAGACCCGTGGCGGATTCGAGGTCCGCGATCGAGGTGGCGTCGAACCCCTTTTCCCAAAAGACGCGCCGGGCATCGCCGAGTGCCTTGCTGGTATCGAATTCCTGCGTTCTGGCCATGAGACCTGAATCCCCCTATTTTGTGTAACGGTCATTCCAGTATATATTGGAATGAGCGTTACACAAACACGTTTTCGATTCAGGGGCCCACCAGATGCTGTTGACAACCATGACTTTCGCCGGCCTTGCCGCGGCAATCCACGTGTACATCTTTGTACTCGAGTCCCTGCGTTGGGACCGCCCGTCCACCCGCAAGGCCTTCGGCATCCAAACAGATGCCGAGGCAAGCGCGACGAAGCCGCTGGCGTTCAACCAAGGGTTCTACAACCTGTTCTTGGCCGTCATCACGGTTGTGGGCATGGCGGCCGTCCTCGCTTCCTCCACCATTGTCGGAGCGACACTGATCTTTGCCGGCACTGGCTCGATGGTGGCCGCGGGCTTGGTCTTGCTCTTTTCCTCGCCCAAACTTGCTCGCGCGGCGTTTCTCCAACTCACCGCACCTGCCTTGGCCATCGCCTTTGGCCTGATTGCCTTCACTCGCTAAAGCCCCCAAATTCCTACCCGAAACGGAGCCACGACTTTATGTCCACATACACCAGCACCCAGATCCATCTGGCCAGCCGCCCCGCCGGATGGCCGACGGACGCGAACTTCTCCACGGTCACCGTTGAACTACCTGAACTCGCCGAGGGTGAGATCCGGGTGGCCAATGAGTTCCTTTCTGTCGACCCCTACATGCGCGGGCGCATGAACGACGCCAGGTCCTACGCGGCACCGTACGCCCTCAACGAGGTCATGACGGGTGGAGCGGTCGGCCGCGTGGTCGAATCGCGCGCCGAAGGATTCAATGTCGGCGACCCCGTGCTGCACCAGCTGGGGTGGCGTGATGTTTCCCAAGACGAAGCAAGCCATTTCCGGGTGGTGCGCGACATTGAGGGCCTGCCGCTGTCGGCTTACCTCGGGATTCTGGGAATGACGGCATTCACGGCATATGTGGGATTGCTCGAAATCGCCGGGCTCAAGGACGGTGAAACCGTGTTCATTTCCGGTGCAGCGGGCGCTGTGGGCAGCGCGGCAGGTCAAATCGCGCGACTCAAGGGAGCCAAGCGCGTCATCGGGTCCGCCGGAAGCGCTGCGAAGGTTGAACTGTTGACCGAAAAGTACGGCTACGACGCCGCCTTCAATTACAAGGACGGACCGGTCCGCGGGCAGTTGCACGAAGCGGCACCCGAAGGCATCGACGTGTATTTCGACAACGTGGGCGGGGAACACTTGGAAGCGGCGCTGGATGCATTCAATTCGGGTGGTCGCGGCGCGCTGTGCGGAGCCATCTCCGTCTATAACTCCACGGACGCACCGGTGGGTCCGCGCAACATGAGCAACATGGTCACTCGCGGCCTGAACCTGAAGGGGTTCACCGTAGGGAACTATGCCGAACACTACCCGGCGTTCATGGCCGACATGTCCGAATGGATCGCCCAAGGCAAGATCGTCTTCGACGAAACCGTCGTCGAAGGACTGGGGAACTCCGTGCAGGCATTCATCGACCTGATGCAGGGGGCTAACACCGGCAAGATGGTAGTGAAGTTGTAAGCAGCTGCTTCGCACGATGGCGAAGATTGGCCGGTTCCACGCAGCCCTGTTTTTTGGGCGTTTGGGGCCGGCCCTTGGCGACTGCGCGCAGTTAGAGCTGCCGCGACTCCGTATAGAACCACTCGATGTGTTCGCGCAGGAGTTTGGCCGCCAACGTTCCGTCACCCGCCGCAACCGCCTTGTGGATTCCGTGGTGCTGCACGCGCAGGACCTCGGCGATCTTCTGCCAGGCCTCATTGCCACTCACCGATTCACTGACGTAGTCACTGATCGACAGGCGCAGCGATTCCATCATGGCCTCGATGACGGCGTTTCCGGCCAGTGATGAAAGCAGCACATGAAATTGGGAGTCGAGGTCGTGGAATTTCTCGCGGTCGAGCCCCGGCTCGTCCATGGCCTGGAGCAGTTCGCCCGCACGTCGCAGCACCTCGTCGCTGTGCTCGGGGTTGCTCGTCAGGTCGGCGGACTCGGCCGCCCACGTTTCGAGCAGGATGCGGGATTCGACGATGTCGGCGACCGGGAGCTGGCGCGATGCGACGTGCAGCCGCAAGGTCGCCGAGAGGCCTATCGCCGGTTCGGAAATGACGACGGCTCCCGAGTTGGGCCCGGACCCGGTGGAGGTGCGCACCATGCCCATCGCATCAAGGATGCGGATGGCATCCCTGACCGAGGCCCGGGAGATCCCGTGGGTCTCGGCCAGGGATCGCTCGCCGGGCAATTGGTCGCCAATTTTGATCTTCCCGGCCCTCAGGTCGGCCTCAATGCTGCCCAGAACCGTCTCGTAGGCTCGGGCGGGCTGCGGCGATGTACTTTCTTTGCTGGTCACGGCTTCATTTTCCCACGGCTCCGAGGTTTGGGCGGCCGCACTCAACGAGTCGCGGCAGCGGCCGGGAACTTCCATCCGCCACGGCCTGAGGCATCTTCTTCGTACTTTCCATTTACCGGAATGGCATTACGGGGTCTGCAGCATCCAGCCCAGGATCGGCGTGGATTGCAGATACACCAGCACGCAAAGCACCAGCAGCAAGCCCACCAACCGGCTGGCGACTTTCTGCAGGATGACCGGCTCCTTGCCTTCCAGCGCCACCGGGTCGCGGCAATAGCCAGGTTCTGCGGCCAAATCAGCAGCGGCAGCAGGGAAACGATGGTGGTAAGCGCCATGCCCCCGGGCCAGCGGGCCTGCGGTGGGTGTATAGGTGTCCACGGGCGTCCTTGGCTTTGGTCATTGAGCGCGGATAGGGGCGGTCGAACCTCTATGGTCCTACCACATCAGCATAACCCAGGAACCGGCCGGCCGGTGAGCGGGATCACAACCTTTCCTTCCGTAAGTCCTTGCGGGTGGACGTGGGGGCGATCACGTCCTAGTATGGTCAGACCACATCAATTCCTCGGCTGAATGCGCCGGAAGGATCACCGAATGAAAATCGCACTTTTCGCCACCTGCATCGTTGACGCCATGTATCCGCAAACCGCGCGTGCCACGGTCAAGATCCTTGAGCGCCTCGGCCACGAGGTCATTTTCCCCTCAGGGCAGGCATGCTGCGGCCAGATGCATATCAACTCCGGCTACATGGACGAAGCGCTCACCGTGGTCGCCAATCACGTGAAGGCCTTCGAAGCCGAAACCTACGACGTGGCCGTGGCGCCGTCGGGATCCTGTGTTGCCTCCGTCAAGCACCAGCACCCGGTCCTTGCAGAACGATGCGGGGACTCGGCGCTCAAGGCCCGGGCCGAGTCGGTGGGCGCCAAGACCTACGAACTGTCCCAGCTGCTGGTCGATGTCCTGGGCGTGAAAAACGCAGCCGAACAGCTCGGCTCGCATTTCCCGCACAAGGTCACCTACCACCCCTCCTGCCACGGCATGCGGTCGCTGAAACTGGGCGATCGGCAGCTGGACCTGCTCAAGAGTGTGGGTGGCATAACGGTCGCGGACCTGCCCGAAGCCGACCAATGCTGCGGCTTCGGCGGTACGTTCTCCATGAAGAACGCAGATGTCTCCTCCGCCATGCTGGAGGACAAGACCAAGAACGTAAACTCCACGGGTGCCTCGCTGTGCGCAGGCGGCGATGCCTCCTGCCTCATGCACATCGGTGGCGGGCTCTCGCGCACCAAGTCGGGTGCCACGACCCTGCACTTTGCCGAGATCCTGGCCAGCACCATTGACGAGCCGGTCTCGGTGACCGGTGCGATCCTCGTAGGAAAGGCGGGCGTGCGATGAGCAACGTCTTCATGGGCATGCCGACCCTTCCGGTCTTCGGCGACGGCAACCTCCACATTGAGGAACCCTTCCCGGCAGCCGCGCACCGCGAACTGGGCAACACCCAGATGCGCGCCAACCTGCGCCATGCCACCCACACCATCCGCGACAAGCGCCTGAAGGTCGTCGCCGAGCTTCCCGACTGGGAGGAGCTGCGTGATGCGGGCTCGGCCACCAAGAACCAGGTCATGGCGAATCTGCCGGCGCTGCTGGAGGAGTTCGAAGCGAACTTCACCGCCCGCGGCGGCGTCATCCACTGGGCCCGCGACGCCCACGAGGCCAACCGAATCGTTGCCGACCTGATCAAGGAACAGGACACGACCGAGGTCGTCAAGGTCAAGTCGATGGCCACCCAGGAAATCGGACTCAACGAGTACCTCGAGGAACAGGGCATCTCGGCCCTCGAAACCGACCTGGCCGAGCTGATCGTCCAGCTGGGCCACGACAAGCCCAGCCACATCCTGGTCCCGGCCATCCACAAGAACCGCACCGAGGTGCGCGACATCTTCCTCAAAGAGATGCCGAACGTGGACCCGAATCTCACGGACGAACCGCGCCTGCTGGCCATGGCGGCCCGCGAACACCTGCGCCGGAAGTTCCTCTCCGCCAAGGTCGCGATCTCCGGCGCCAACTTCGCCTTGGCCGACTCCGGCACCCTCGCGGTGGTCGAATCCGAGGGCAACGGACGCATGTGCCTGACCCTGCCCGAAACCTTGATCACCGTCATGGGCATCGAGAAGCTGCTGCCGGGCAAGGAGGACCTCGAGGTCTTCATGCAGTTGCTGCCACGCTCCTCCACCGGAGAGCGCATGAACCCCTACACCTCGCTGTGGACAGGGGTCACGGAGGGCGACGGACCGCAGAACGTGCATCTGGTGCTGATGGACAACGGACGCAGCGCCGCGCTGGCCGACAAGTACGGACGCACCGCACTGAACTGCATCCGCTGCTCGGCCTGCATGAACGTGTGTCCGGTCTACGAGCGCACCGGCGGCCACGCCTATGGGTCGACCTACCCGGGCCCGATCGGCGCGATCCTCACCCCGTTGCTCACCGGCATCAAGTCCGAGGAAAACAGCTCCCTGCCCTACGCGTCCTCCCTGTGTGGCGCCTGCTACGACGCCTGCCCGGTGAAGATCAACATCCCCGAGATCCTGGTGCACCTGCGCGGCGAGGACGTGGATTCCCGGCGCGGGGAAAAGAAGCTGCCTAGCCAGATGGACCTGATGATGAAGGGTGCCCAGTGGGCCTTCTCCTCGGGCAAGCACCTGGGACTGCTGGAAAAGGGTCTGCCGCTGGGCAAGCTCGCCGCTGGCCGCGACAAGAAGATCAAGCGCCTGCCGGGCATTGCCTCAGGATGGACCCAGTCCCGTGACATCCCCGCTCCCCCGGCCCAATCCTTCCGCGACTGGTGGAAGAAGGACCACGAACCGGTTGCACCAAAAACTAAGCAGGAGAAGTAAACCGATGAGCGCCAAGGAAGAAATCCTCTCCCGCATCACCTCGGCACTGCGTGACGCCCCAGCCCCGGGTCCGGTCCCCCGCGGGTACCGGACCGCTTCGGACATGCCAGAAGCCGAACTCATCGAGTTGTTGGTCGACCGGCTCGAGGACTACCAGGCACACGTGGACGTCGTGGCCGCCCCGGAACTCCCGGCGACCATTGCCGAGCGTCTGAAGGATGCCACCAGCTACGTGGTGCCGCACGGCATCGACGAGGCGTGGCTTGGCGATGCCGCGTTGGCCGACGATTCGCGCCGCCGCATCGACGCCCCGGGTGCCGTGCTCAGCGTGGCCGAGCTGGATGGCACCGGCGCGGTGCTCACCTCCTCGGCGGTTTCCATTGCCGAGTCCGGCACCATCGTGCTTGACGGCAGCGGCGACCAGGGACGCCGGGCGATTTCCCTGGTGCCCGACCACCACGTGTGCGTGGTCCCGGTCTCTTCCATCGTGCGCCTGCTGCCCGAGGCGCTGCCGCGCTTGGACATCACCCGCCCACTGACCTGGATCTCTGGCCCCAGCGCGACCAGCGACATCGAGCTCGAGCGCGTCGAGGGCGTCCACGGCCCGCGCCAGTTGGACGTCATCATCGTCACGGGGCTGTAGTTTCCGGATACCAAAAGCCGGTATTGCGGTGGCCTGCACCATCGCCGGCGGACAACAGCTGTAAGAAGCACACGGCACAAACTTCATTTGATTCCTGAGTCACGAGGAGTTGGCCCCATGGTTCGTCCGGGGCCAACTCCTCGCTGTTTCGGGGCAGCCACCCAGGCCCAGGCCCGACGTCAACCGTGGGCGACGGGCCTTTGAGAACCGCATCCAGCCGCACTTCCAGCGCCTCGACCGCTCCCGGAGGGGTGGCGTGCGGAAGCCCTCCACCGCGGCGGTGATCCTGGCTCGCCCGGGCGCCGTACCGGCCGCCCTTTGTACGTCTAGAGTGCATCGCCGTTCCCCGTTCTTCGACGCCCGGCTTCGCGGCGCAGCCCGGAGCAATCTGCGCGCGCCCTCCCGGATGCCGACCGCCACCACTGCTTGGCCGTGCACTTCACGGCATGCGGCCATATGCCCCCTCTCGACGGCTGCATCCAGTTCGATCGGACGATCGCTGATGGGCACTTCCTGGTTTCCGCCCAGTGACACCCTCGCCTTGGCGTGCAGCGCGGCAGAAAGCGCATTGCCAGGCTCAGTTGGAATCACGGTTGCCGGGCGAACGGCGCGATTTGTCCCTCCTCCGGGGACCCAGCGCGATCGCCTGGCACGCCCGTCAGCGGGGACCCCGGCCGTCGACAGCAACCGAGACGAGATACGGGAAAGGCACGGAACCACGCGGTTCCGTGCCTTTCCCGTATGTGAATTCAGCTTCGCGGCAAGGTATCTGGGCCGTGCACGGGGCCAAGCCCCGCACCGGCCATCTGCAGGCACGGAGCCGACCGTTTCACCCCTTCCAGCCGGCGCGGACGTTGGCCCCTTCGGGCCGACGCCTCCGGGCCTAGGCCTTCCGTGTCCGCCCTCCGACGTGATTGGCCGCCAGGTACGGCTTCTGCTTGAGCATCCACCGGACAATCAGGGCGAGGGCCGCCAGCAGCAGCACCAACATCACCGTTCCGGCGTTCAGGCCCAGCCCGTGGATGAAGAGGAAGGAAATAACTCCTCCGGCCAGGCAATAGTAGACCGTGACCAGAATCGTCTTGCGCAGCAGGTCGCCTTCGCGTCCCAGCAAGCCAACGGTCGCCGATGCGGCAACGATGTTGTGGATGGAGATGGGATTGCCACCGGCTCCGCCCACGGCCTGCGCCGCCACCACGGCTTCCGGGGGGACCCCGATCTGGGCACCGGTGGAGAACTGGAACTGCGAGAAGGTCAGGTTCGAGATAGTGTTGGAACCGGCCACGAACGCTCCCAGCGCTCCGATCCAGGGCGCAATGAGCGGCCAGGATCCGCCGGAGATCGCGGCCGCGCCCTCGGCCAACGTCACAGGGATGCTGGAGAGCCCCGAAGCGTTCAGTTCCGGTCCCGACTGGATCAGGATGCGGACCAGCGGAACAGCAAAGAGCAGCGCCACCGCGGTGCCAAAGAGCTGATTGGCCGAAACCTTGAAAGCCCTGGCGATCTGCGTGCCGTTCATCCGGTGCAGGACGAAGGCAAACACGGAGGCGAGGATGAGCACGAAGCCCGGGAGGTAGAACGGCTGGATGGAGGTGCTGATTCCGGTGCCGAGGATGTCGTTCACGGGAATCGCGAGACCTGTCAGGAACCCCTTAAGTTCCGGGATCACCCGGGTTGCAACCAGCAGCGAACCCATCAAGATGTACGGTGCCCAAGCACGCAGCGGGCTCATGGGAGCGGTCAGGTCAACGGCCTTGGCCGATTCAAGGTTGCCCATCCAGCGCTCGGACCAGGTCGATCGCGGACCGAAGTCAAAGACGTTCTTAGGCATCAGAAATCCGCGGCTGGAGGTGAACATGACCAGCGTGAGGCCGATCAGGCCACCAAACAGCGACGGGAACTCGGGACCGAGGAAGCGAGCGGTGAGGACGGAGGGCACCGTCATGGCAAGGGACGCGTAGATCGCGAAGGGCCAGACGGCCAGGCCGTCGCGGAAGCGCCTGTCCGGACCGAAGAACCCCGTGAGCATGCAGACCAGGATCAGCGGGATGAGCAGTCCCACAATGGCGTGTATCACCGCGACCTGGAACCCGATGGAGTTGATGAATTCCGGCATGGTCAGGCCCAGCACGTTGATGCGTTCGGCAACTGCGGGGTCACCGCCGAGTCCCTGCTGCACACCGATGAGGATGGGGGTTCCGACGGCGCCGAAACTCACGGGCGTGCTCTGGATGATCAGTCCGACCATCACTGCGGCCATGGCCGGGAAACCGAGTGCCAACAACAACGGCGCGACGACGGCGGCGGGCGTGCCGAAGCCGGAGGCGCCCTCAATGAAGCTGCCGAAGAGCCAGCCGATGATTACGGCCTGGACGCGACGGTCAGGCGAGATGTTGTTGAATCCGGCTCGGATGGCGGACATTGCGCCGCCCACAGTCAGGGTCGCAAGCAGCAGCAACGCGCCGAACACGATGTAAAGCATGGTGGCCGCGACGATGAGGCCCTCGATCGAGGCGGCAAGCACGCCGGCGAAGTCCATCTTCCAGACGAGCAGCGCGACCACCACAGCGACGACGTATCCGACGGGCATGGCATATTTGGCCGGCCAGCGGAAGCCGGCGAGCAGCACGCCGACCACCAGGATCGGCGCCAGCGCGAGAAGGGCGAGTACAGCTAAGTTGTCCATATTTGTGGTCCTCTCTGACCATTCTCACGCAGGGGAATCCACACCGTACCCGTTGAATTCGTTCTCTTGCGACAAGATGACCAACCTATGGTCAGACCACTATGGTCTGACCTCAGTAGCCTAGCGCACATTCGGCCGAATTGTGAGAGCAGTCACCAATTTATTTTCCGGCCAGCCATGCCGAATTCCCGTGAAGAGCCTCCTAACCAGGCACTGACCACATGGTAGGCGCGTGTTCCGTCACAGGTCACGACGGGCATTCATGGGCCGCGCATTCTTCGCCACCTGCATCGTCGATGTCCAGTACCCGGGCACCGCCCAAACAACGGGTGCCATCCTCGAACGACACGGCCACGAGCTCGCCTTCCCGCCGGACAAGCCTGTTGCGGACTAATGCGCCTGCTGCCCGAGGCGCTCCCGCGCATGGACATCACCCGCCCACTGACCCGGATCTCCGGTCCCAGCGCCCCAGCCACGTCGAACTTGAGCGAGTCGAGGGCACACACGGCCCGTGCCAGCTGGACGTCATCATCGTGGCAGATGCCTAGGACCGTCGCGCCGAGAAGGCACGAGCCGGCATAGTCGAAGCAAGAACCCATCGCGGAGGCGTGCCGGACCACCGGTTGATCCGCGCCGATTACGGCTTGTCTCGGTCCAACCCGGCGCCGTCGGCCACCTCACTCAGCCGCTCTTCCAGCAGTTTGGCGGTGCGCGCTGTCTCCCCGAGCAGGCCCGCGTCGAACACCTCCCGGAAACGGGATTGCGGGATGGCCACGCTGATGCCGCAGACCACCTCGCCGTCCGCGTTTGTTATGGCCATTCCCAGCGCGCTGACCCCCTCTTCGGTCCCCTCGAAGTTGGCGGCAAACCCGCGATCCCGGACGAATCCGAGTTCGCGCACCAAGGCGGCATAGTCAGCCTCATTGAGTTTGCGCGCGGTGGCCGTTTCCCCCCGGTAGAGCTGCTCGAGCTCGTGCGGGTCGAGCCGGGCCAGCATGGCCTTTCCGGCCGAGGCCCGGTGAGCCGGCAGCACCGTCCCCTGGCGGTCGCCGACGCGCACCGGCCGGGAACCCTCGACGGTGGACAGGAAGCGGACTTCCCCGCCCACGCGCACCATCAGGTTCACGGTTTCCCGCACCGTGGCCGCCAGGTCCTCCAGCAGCGGCTGGGCCAGGGCACGCAGCTCGCTGATCTTGCCGTGGCCGGCCGGTCCGGCCCCGAGCGCGGGACCGGGAACGTAACCGCGGCCCCTCGCGCGTTCGGCAAAGCCGCGATAAATGAGCATGGCCAGCAGGCGGTGGACGGTGGAGGGCGCGACGCCGAGCTCGACGGCCGCGTCCTTGAGCCGGACGGAACCATGGTCACGCAACAGTTCAATGAGCTTCAGGGCGTTGTCGACCGCCTCGATGGGGTAGCGGGGGATCTCGCGGCTTACCCGTAATTTCTGCACATCAGAATTATATGCGCCGTCACACTGAGACCGGCAACACTTGTACCTATGACTTTTTCCACAACGAGCGCCGTTGCGGGTCCCACCGGACAGAACACCGGCGATTCGGCACAGCCGTCACAGCCCAGGAACATCTCAAACCGCAAGGCCGTGCTGGCCATTGTGACCTGTTGGCTGCTGGTGGTTTTCGACGGGTACGACCTCATTGTGTACGGAACCGTGCAGTCATCCCTGCTGGCGATCGACGACTGGGGCCTGACCCCGACGACCATGGGCACCATCGGCTCGCTGGCCTTCGTGGGCATGATGATCGGTGCGCTCGGGGCCGGACGGCTGGCCGACGTGCTGGGTCGGCGACGGACCATCCTGGCCTGCTCGATCCTCTTCTCCACCCTCACCATCTTGTGCGCCTTCGCCCCGAACCCGTTGGTCTTCGGTGCCCTCCGCCTGCTGGCCGGAATCGGCCTGGGTGGCCTCGTTCCCTCAGCCAACGCCATGGTGGCCGAGCTGGTGCCGGACCGCTGGCGTTCGACCATGGCCACGTTGATGATGTCGGGTGTGCCCATCGGCGGTTCGATCGCAGCCGTCACTGGCATCTGGGTCATCCCGGCCTTCGGCTGGGAAGCGATGTTCCTGATTGCCGTCATCGCGCTGGTCGTGGTGGTGCCGATGGGCTTCCGCTACCTGCCCGAAACCCTGTCCTTCAAGCACCGCAGCGGTCCTGGCGCGCGCCGCGGCTCCGGCTTCGGCCAGCTGCTCCGCGCCCCCTATGCCCGTGCCTCGGTGCTCTTCGCGGTGGCCTCGCTGGCTATCCTCTTCGCCTGGTACGGCCTGGGCACCTGGCTGCCCAGCCTGATGGAGCAGGCCGGGTACGACCTGGGCTCGGCCCTGACCTTCGCGCTGGCCCTGAACCTGGGCGCAGTGGCAGGCTCCGTCGTCACGGCCTGGGCCGGGGACCGCTTTGGCGCCGCCCCCGCCGCGGCCGCCGCGGCCCTCGTGGCCGGGATCGGCCTGGCCGTCATCATGACCACTCCCCCGGTCGGCGTCGTCTACGCGATGTTGATCCTCGCCGGCGTGGGCACCCACGGCACCGCGGCGCTGCTGATCGCCGCCGTCGCCAACCACTACCCGGAGCGCCTGCGCGGCACCGCGCTGGGCTGGGCAATGGGCATGGGCCGAATCGGCGCCGTCGCAGCCCCGCAGGTTGGCGGACTGTTGTTGGCCTCCGGGCTCGGCGTCAACTCGAACTTCCTCGTCTTCGCCTTGGGAGCGGGCCTGGCCGCAGTCCTGTTCGCCGTGATCACCTTCCGCGTCAAGCCCGTGGCCGATCCGGCGGAACAGCACTAGCCGCCGCAAAATGCCGTGACCCGGGCGGCCTTCCCCTCCGCGGGGAACGGCCACCCAGGCCGCAGGCAGCACCGCCGGCCCGCTACTCCACGAGCTTTCCGACGCTGGAAACGTCCTTGACAAGCCGGGCGATTTCATACGAGATCTCGGGGATTTCCTCGCGAACGATTCCGGCGGAAGGCGACCACACCAAGTTGACCCGCAGGGAATCGTCCATCTGGGGGTAGTCACTGCGGTTGTGGCAGCCACGGGTCTCCCGGCGTTCAAGTGCTGCCTCGAGGGTGGCCCGTGCGGCCAGCGCGGATCCCTTCAGGTCGAATGCGTGGGCCAGATCCTGGTAGCCCGCAATGTCGGGGTGGATCCCCACGGCCTCCATGCGCTCTTCGATCGAGTCCAGCTTCGCCAGGCCGGCCAACAGGCCGTCCTCGTCCCGCACCACACCCGCATGGTCGGTCATCATGTTCCGGATGGCGCGCTGCAGCTCGCGCACGTTCTCCTGGCCCTCGGCCGCCAGCAGGTCGTCAATCTCGGCCCGCGCGGTCGCCAGCGCCTCGTGTGAGCGGGGCTGGGAATCCAGCGACGCCGAGTACTTCGCCGCGGCCCGTGCCACGATGCGGCCAAAGACCAGCAGCTCGATCAGCGAATTGCCGCCCAGCCGGTTGGCGCCGTGCAGCCCGCTGGAGGCCTCTCCGATGGCATAGAGTCCGTCGACGTCGGTGCTGTGGTCTTCCGGGCGCACCCAGACCCCGCCCATGGAGTAGTGCGCGGTGGGGGCAATTTCGATGGGCTCGGCGGTGATGTCGAGCATCTGAACCTCCATCATGGTCTGGTAGACGCGCGGCAGGCGCTCCATGATGGTTTCGCGGGGCAGGTGCGAGATATCCAGCCAAACCCCGCCGTTCTTGGTGCCGCGACCTTCCTTGATCTCGGTGTAGGCAGCCAACGCAACGCGGTCCCGGGTGGAGAGTTCCTTGCGCACCGGGTCGTACCGTTCCATGAACCGCTCCCCCAGCGCGTTTCGAAGGATGCCGCCCTCCCCGCGGGCTGCCTCGGAGATCAAGGTGCCGGCGGCATTCTCCGGTTCGATGATGCCCGAGGGGTGGAATTGCACCAGCTCAGGATCGCGCAGCCGGGCGCCGGCGTCCACGGCCAGGCGGAAGGCGTCCCCGGTGTTTTCGTCGCGGCGGGAGGAGGTGCGGCGCCAGATGCGGGTGTGGCCTCCGGCGGCAAGGATGACCGAGTCGGCATGGATGAGGTAGCGCTTGCCGGTGTTGATGTCGAAGCCGTAGGCGCCAAAGACCTGGTTGTCTTTCACCAGCAGCCGAGTGACGTACACCGAGTCCAGGATCGGGATCCGCAGTTGCTCGGCCCGGTTCACCAGGCTGCGCTGGATTTCCAGGCCCGTGTAGTCGCCGGCGAAGGCGGTGCGGCGGAAGGTGTGTGCGCCGAAGAAGCGCTGCGAGATGCGGCCGTCCTCTTCCCGCGCGAATCCCATGCCGTAGCGTTCCAGGTCCTGGATTCCTTGCGCGGCTCCGCGGGCCACGATTTCCACGGTGTGCGGGTTGGCCAGGAAGTAGCTTTCCTTGATGGTGTCGGCGGCATGCTGCTGCCAGCTGTCGTCCTTGTCCATGGTGCCCAGCGCCGCGTTGATGCCGCCGGCGGCAAGCGAGGTGTGGGCATCGTCGCGCGGGCGCTTGCCCAGGGCGAGCACGTCCACCCCCATTTCCGCCAGTTCGATGGCCGCCCGCAGGCCCGATCCTCCGGTGCCGATGACCAGGACCGTGGTGGAAATCTGTTGCTCGTTCGCATTCGTTGTTCTCATGTATTCAACGCTAAGAACGGGACCTCGATCCGTCCAATGAATTGTTTGACTCGTTTCAATGCGGATACGCTATCGAACATGAACCTGGAACAGCTCCAAAGCTTCGTGGAAGTCGCACGCATCGGTCATTTCACGCGCGCCGCCGCCCAATTGCATCTGGCCCAGCCCTCGCTGAGCCGGCAGATTTCCACCCTCGAGTCGGACCTTGGCGCCGAACTCTTTCATCGGGCGAGAGGCAACATCACACTGACGGACGCCGGCGAATCGCTTCTCCCCCTGGCCAGGCGCATGCTCGCCGATGCGGATACGGTCCGCTACGAGATGCAGGAACTGGCAGGCTTGAAGAAGGGGCGCGTGAGGCTCGGGGCCACCCCAACATTGTGCGTGAGCCTGGTTCCGGATGTGCTGACCTCGTTCCATGCGGCCTACCCGGGCATCGATCTTCACCTGACCGAGCAGGGCTCGCGCGGCCTGCTCGATGAGTTGGCCGGCGGAGCACTCGACCTCGCGCTCATTACCACGTCGGAGGACAGTTCTGCTTCCACGGCCAGCCTCCAGCGGACCCCGCTCCTTACGGAGGAACTTGTGGTCATCTCCTCGATGCGGAGTCCGATCCTGGAGGGTTTCCAGGCCCTCACGCTGGAGGAACTGGCGGCAATTCCGCAAATCACCTTCCATGAAAGCTACGATCTGCGCGCAACAACCATGCAGGCCTTCCATGCCGCAGGCCTCACGCCCAAGGTTGTCCTCGACGGCGCAGAAATGGATGCGGTGCTGCGGTGCGTTGAACGCGGGCTCGGTGTCGCGGTCGTTCCCGCCATGGTCATGGTGGACCGGCCCGGCCTGCGCTCGGTCAGGCTCACCGCACCGAGCCTCGCACGCTCCATCAGCCTCGCCCACCGCAACGACGTGACCCTCACGCGCGCGGCGCTGGCCATGCAGGCGATGGTCATCGACACAGCGGACATCCTCTCATCGGCCAACCCCGCCACCAGCGGGCTGATCACGCGGGCGGCACAGCCGTGAGTGGTGCCGCGCCGGTCAGGTGGGGGCACGAATCGCCGCCCGCCCCGCGCCCCCGCCCGGCACAGCCTGCAGCTAGGCCTGCTCGGTGATCTCACCCGCCTTGATGTTCAGCCGGCGCTCGGCCCGGCCAGCGACCGCCGAATCGTGGGTCACCTTCACGGTGGTCAGGCCCTGGCGACAGAGCTCTTCGAACAGCTCCATGATCTCCTCACGGGTGGCCTCATCCAGGTTGCCCGTCGGCTCGTCGGCCAGTAGCACCCTGGGGTTCTTCGCCAGCGCCCGGGCACTGGCGACGCGTTGTTGCTGGCCGGCCGACAGTTCCCCGAGAAGATGCGTGCCCGCTCCCCCAGTCCCACCGAATCCAGGGACGCCGCGGCGCACCTGGCTCGTTCGGCAGCGGGCAAGTTCAACGGCGCCAAACCCATTTCCACGTTCTCCTGCGCGCTGAGGGTCGGAATGAGGTTGTAGTGCTGCAAAAACGAAGCCGATCTCGCGGGCCCGGAGGTCGGCCGGGGCCCCGTCCCCCCAGGGTGGAGATCATCTTCCCGGCAAGGTCCACGGTCCCCGAGCTCGGGCGGTCAAGCGCCCCGGGCATCTGGAGCAGGGTGGATTTCCCGCCGCCCGTCGGCCCCTGGATGGCCACGAGTTCGCAAAAGCAGAAACCACCTATGATCCGGCCATGAGCAGACGACTTTCCTGCGGTCCGGGGCCGCCGGTGCCGCGATTCCCGTCTTCCCGGGCCGGGCATGTTGGTGCAACAGGAGAACAGCGTGCGCAAGTCCTTGATTGTTCCGGGGAACGCGCCCACTCAACCGATCATGTGGAACGGCCCCTGGGCGCTGACCGTGATCCTGTCACTGGCCTGGTAGATCCTGTTTGTGCGGCAGATCAGGGTTGGACCCGGAGCGCCGTTCGAGCCGGCCAGCTGCACCTGGGTGAGCTGGTCGTGGCCAAAATACTGCTGTGAGATGACTTGCCCGGCGAGGCCCTCGGCGAGCTGCGCATCCTGCAATTGAAGCTGCTCGGGCCGCACCATGACGTGGACGCGTGGTTCGTTGCCGGCGTAGGACTCCTCCATCGACAACAGCCCGAGTACGGTTCGCACCCCGGCGTCTTCGGGGACTCCGGTGAGGAAATTGGCCGCACCGACAAACTCGGCCACCCATCGGTCGCACGGCCGGGCATAAATGTCGTGGGGCGTTCCGGTTTGGACCACCCGTCCGTCATGCAGCAGTGCCACATGGGCCCCGAGGGACAACGCCTCGGCCTGGTCGTGGGTGATCAGGATCGTTGCCACTCCGCTGCGGGCCAGCACCTCGGTCACCTCTTCACGCACTTGCTGGCGCAACGCGGCATCCAGGGCACTGAACGGTTCATCGAGCAGCACCAGATCCGGGCGTGGAGCCAGTGCGCGGGCCAGCGCAACCCGTTGTTGCTGTCCGCCGGAAAGCTGGTGGGGCATCCGATCGGCCAGATCCTCCAATCGAACCAATGCCAGCAGCTCGCGCACCCGGGGATGGGCTGCGGCGGCCTTGCGGGTTCGAGGCCCGCGAATGCCGTAGGCAATATTTGCCGCCACGGTCAGATGAGGGAAAAGCGCCCCATCCTGGGGCACCAAGCCGATGCGCCGCGCCTCCGGACGAAGACTGGTGATGTCCCTGCCGTTGAGCCGGATGGTCCCGGAATCTGCCGGGTGCAGACCGGCAATGACACGCAGCAACGTACTTTTGCCGCTGCCCGATGGTCCGAGCACTGCCAACATTTCCCCAGGTTCGACCGTCAGTGAAATGTCCCTCAGGACGGGCTTGCCGGGGACATGGCTGGCGCCGATGCCGCTTATCTGCATACTCATTCGGTTGATACGCTCCTACTCAGCCACCAGGCGGGGATCAGCCCCACCAAAATCAACAGGATACCGATTGGCGCGGCCGCACCATAGGCACCCAACGTGGTCTTGCCCCACAGCTCGGTGGCCAGCGTCGAGACGCCAATCGGCCGAAGCATCAGCGTGGCAGGCAATTCCTTGAACACCGAGACCAGCACCAGCAGCCAACCGGCAGCGATTCCCGGGGCGGCTCCGCGCAGCGTGACGGAGAACCAGGTGGAGGCCGCAGAACGGCCCAATGTCCGCGAGACATCCTCGGTTTGGATTGAGACCTGGCCGAAGGCGCTGCGTGCGGATCCAATCGCCTTGGGTACGAACAGGATGACATAGCAGGCCAGCAGCACCAGGACACTTTGGTAGGCGCCGGGGCCCAGCAACAGTGCCAGGCTGACCAAGGCAAGGGCCACCACCACTCCGGGCAGCGCATCGCCCAGGAAGGACATCGATTCGAGGAGGTTCACCATCCGGCTGCGGTAGCGGGAGGCCAAATAGCTGATCGGCAGGGCCAATGCCACGGTGGCCGAGGCGGCCACCGCGCCGAGCAGCAGCGTGGTGCCCGTGGCCTCCAGCAGCCGCGCCCAGTCCGACGCATAGCGCACCGAGTCGAACATCCGCACCAACAACGCGGTCACCGGGAATCCGATCGCCGCGAAGGCTATCGTCCCGAGGGCGACCTGAACCGCAACCGCCAGCCCCGTGGGCATGCGCTTGCTGATGCGCCGGCTCGTGCTGGCCGACCGGTTCAGATCCCCGGTGCGGTGTCGCAGGGCGCGCTCGCCGCTGATGCAGACCAGTGCCACCGCAGCCAGCAGCAACGCCAAAGACGACGCGGCAGTGCGGTTCAGCCCGCCGGTGAACAAGCCGTACACGCCGGTGGTCAGCGTCTCGTAGCGCAGCATCGCCGGTGCACCGAAATCCGAGAGGGTGTAGAGCACCACCAGCAGGGTTCCGGCCAACGCGGCCGGCAGGATTTGGGGCAGCGTCACCGTGGCGAGGGTATGGAGGGGCCCACGCCCGAGTGTTCGGGCGACATCCACCAGCGACCGGTCGGCCAGCACTAGGGCACCCAGGGTGGGGATGGTCACCAGCGGCGCACTGGTGAGGATCATGACCGCGCTCAGCGGCCAAAACCCGTGGATGCCCGGCCAGGTCGCCAGCCAGGCGAAGGCCGCGACGTAGGAGGGAACCGCAAGGGGTAGGCAGGCAAGCACCCACCACAGTCGCCGCGCGGGAAGCCGATACTGCACAATCACCCAAGCAGTGAGCACCCCGATGACAAAACAGCCCACGGCCACCACGGCGGACACGGCCAGTGTGTTGACCAAGAGCGTCAGGGTGCGCGGGCGCAACAGGGTGGCGGTGAACGAGTCAAGGCCGGAGCCGGAGGCGCGGATGGCCAGCTGTACCAGCGGCAAGAATGTGGCCAGGGCCACCAGGGCGGAGAGTGCAAACAACAACGTCGGGGGACGTCGCTTGGACGTTCCCCTACGTTGTTGCTCGGTGGTGGTGGTCAGAGCAGCCCCACCTCGGTGATCAGCTTAATGGTTTCCTCCAGGGAGGACAGCTCCGACAGGTTGATATCCGGCCCGCCCAGCTCGCTCAGCGGCGGCACTCCGGCAGGAGAGTCCATGCCCTCGACCAGTGCGTATTCCGCGGTCTCCTCCACGAAGAAGGTCTGTGCCTGTTCGGAAAGCAGGAACTTCACGAACGCCATGGCTTCGGAGCTTTCGGCCGAGTTCTTCAGGATGCCCGCACCGGTGACATTGACCAGGGCGGAAACCGATCCGGCGTCACCGAACTTCAGCTGAGCTCGCAGTGAGGCTGGATCCTGCTCGGAGCGGGCCCAGTAGTAGTGATTGATCAGGCCGAGGCCGATAGCTCCGCTGTTGACGGCCTCAAGGATTTCTCCATTGCGGGCGAATGCCTGGGCATCGTTGGCCACCAGGCCTTCGAGCCATTCGCGGGCCCGCTCTTCACCCTCCTCCACGCGCAGTGCGGTGACGAAGGCCTGGAAAGAGGCGTTGGTGGGAGCGAATCCGATTTCACCCTTGTACTTTGCGTCGAGCAGGCCGAAGACATCACCGGGGACCTGGTCCTCGGTGTACTTTTCGCTGTCGTAGGCGACCACGCGGGCACGGCCGGTGAGCCCGACCCAGGCACCGTCCACCGACGTGTATTCCGCCGGCACCAGAGACGTGACATCCGCGGGCAGTTCGGAGAACAGCTTCTCGGCACTGACGGCCCCCAGCGCGCCGGCGTCCTGGGAAAGGAATACCTGTGCCGGGGTGCGTTCGCCCTCTTCGATCAGCTGTGCGGCCAATTCGGTGGTTCCGGAGTAGCGCACGCGCACGTCGATGCCGCTGGACTCCTCAAACTGCTTGATCAGCGGATCAATCAACTCGGCGTCTCGTCCGGAGTAAACGACCAGGCTGCCTTTTCCGGCGGCTTCGTTCTCGCTTTGGGCGTTATCGCCCGTCGCAGCGGAGCAGGCGGACAGCAACAATGCGGCAGCCAGCAAAGAACCAGTCAGGCCAAGGATTTTTTTGCGTTGATTAGGCATGTCACACTTTCTTGGGCGTGCGGGAGCACAAGTTTGGGCGTGCAGAAGCACGGAGCAAGAAGGACTTAGATAAGGCTATCCTTAGGTTTAGCCGCAGGGGATCCCTAGAATTAGGGAAATCCAGCAAGCACTATATCGCGAAGGAACACAACGACCATGAGCCAGCAGGTACTGATTCTCGATGACCACACGGTATTTGTTGAGCTGCTGCAGCTGGCCCTGAACAATTCTCCCGGCATCAGCTGCAAACTCACCGCCCGCACCATTGCCGAAGCCGAGGCCGTCGCCGCCCGACATGATTTCACCGTGGCCATCGTTGACGTGCAGCTGCCTGACGGCAGCGGAATCGATGCGGTATCACGATTGCGCGAACTGCGTCCGGACAGCAGGATCGTGGTGCTCACGGCGAACCCGCGTGCCCAGCTGGCTCATGCCGCGCTCGCCGCCGGCGCTTGCGCCTTCCTTGCCAAGGACGGCAGCCTCGAGGAGGTCATCAGGGCGGTTAGCCACGCCAATGCCACGCACCCGGTCATCACCCGGAACCTGGTCCGGCGCAAGAGTGCAGAAGGGGGCCTGACGCCCCGTGAGCAGGAAGTGCTCGAACTGCTCGGACAGGGGCTGTCCGCCGCCCAGATCGCTGTACAGCTCTCCCTTTCGCTATACACCGTACGCGACCACATCAAGTCGGTCCTTGCCAAGCTCGGCTGCCGTTCCCAGCTCGATGCGGTGTCCAAGGCCTTGCGCCTGGGCCTGCTGACCGTGGCGGCCTAGGTGGAACGAGCCTCGGCACCGAATACCGACAGCGCCTTCCGCCGGATCATGACCTGGTACATCGCCACCTCGACCACCGTGCTGCTGCTGGTGCTCTCCACCGTTGTAGTCACCGACTGGCGGCTGACACAGCTGGAGGCGAATCGGGTCGCCGAATCGGTGGCACGGCATGTGGCCGATTCGGTCAGCGACACCCTCTCGGCCGCGGATTTCGGCGGCACCGATGACATCGGCCGCGACCAGCTGCTTGGCGAATTGCAGGGTTACTTCGATTCCGGCATGGTCATGCGCGTCAAGGTCTGGAAAGTCGAGGGGGACACGGTGCGCGTGGTGTTCTCCGACGAGTCTGCTATCGAAGGGGAAGTGCGTTCCTTCTCCGCGGAGCTGGCCGACCGCTTGGATGCCGGCGAGGCGGTGGTGCTCCCGGTGCCGGATGATGCCGAGCATCGCTTCGAGCACGGCAGCGCAGAGGAGCTAAGGGAAACCTTCATCGGGTTCACCGACAGTGCGGGCAACGCGATGCGTCTGGAGGCATACACCCCGGTCCATGCCAAGGCGATAACCGAACGCTCGCTGGCCCTCCAGCTTCCCATCATGCTCGGCGGTTTGCTGCTGCTTGCCGCCATCCTTATCCTGTTGGCCATGACCCTCTTCAAGCGGCTGCACGCCCTGACCGAACAACGGCACCACGCCATGGTCTACGCCGCGACCGCCCGCGATGACGAGCGTCGTGCACTGGCCCGCCAACTGCACGACGGAGTGATCCAGGATATCGCCGGAGCGGCCATGGTCTTGAAAGCCGCCGCAGGAACGGCGCCGGGCGGGAACATCGATGCCCGGTCACTGCGGCGCATCGCGGACATCCTTGGTGAGGATACTCATCAATTGCGTTCGCTTCTCAGCGAGTTCTACGACACCCCTGTCACCGGGCACACCCTGCAGCAGGCGCTTGTCGAGGCCGTCGAACGGCTGCCCGCCGAAGGGGTGGACATCACGCTGGATGCCCACCCCGGTGACAGCCTTTCGGACGAAGCCGCGGCCGTGATCTACCGTGCTGCCAGGGAGTTCATCCGCAACGCGCTGACCCATTCGGGCGCGGCGAACATCTCGGTGCTGGTTGCCACGGACAAGTCCGGCACCCGGCTCACGGTCGGTGATGACGGATCCGGCTTCGACCCGGCGCGCCGCGACCGCGCCGGACACTTCGGCTTGGCCCTGGTGGAGCACTCCGTCAACGAAGCCGGCGGCCGGGTGGACATCGACAGTCGCCCCGGCGGCGGGGCCGTGCTCACCGTGCGGATTCCGGCCGGGGCATGAGTGGTCCGGCGAGCCCTCGCATTCCCTGCATTCCGCCGGAAGCCCCGCCGATGGCGTAGAGCCCGGCAACGTCGGTGCCGTGGTCCCCGGGCCGCACCCGGACCCGCCCATGGTGGGCGGAGGGTGCGATCTCGATGGGAGCCTCCGCGTCGAATTCGAAGAGCGGTCCAGCAGGCCGTTCGCCTTCCGCCGGTGGCGTCGGAGTTGCGCTCACCGTGATGTCGGTGCCGACCCCGTAGTCCGATTCGAGCGCAGCGGCCTGCGCATCCCGCACCCCCGCCGACAGCGAGTTGACGATAACGACCAGCCCAATGGCAAGCGCCATGGCGATGGAGATGATGGCGGTCTGTTTCCTGCGCCCCGACAGCTCTCGTCCCAAATACCGTGCGAACATCCCAGTTCCCTTCACTGCGCGGACAATTGCCGCACCTGTTGTTCAAGTTGTTCCGGATTTTTGCGCATTGACTTGGGCCGACCTGAATCTGGATTACGTATGAGCTGTGCCCTCACTGTGCAGGCAGAATTCCAGGCACCGCGAACGTGGTGGTGCCAACACTGGATTCAGCCAAGAACGCGGCAGTCGACGATTAGGCTTGTTGATAGGCCCATTCGCACCAGGTACATTTTGCTCCGTGGGCCCTGAAACAACTTTTCGAGGATTCCCTTGCCTTTCACCCTGGCCCACCCAGCTGCCGTCCTGCCGTTCCTGCGTCAACCCTTCGTCCCTATCGCCTTGGTTGCCGGGGCCATGGCCCCGGACATCCCGTACTTCGCCATGGTGTCTTCCACGAGTGCCGCCTGGTACGCACCCATGCTCAATGGCGCCAACTCGCATGACCTTTCCCAGATCCTAACCGTTGGTTTGCCGCTGGCGCTGGTCTTGGCCGGTTTCCTGTGGCTCGTGGCCAAACCGCTGCGGTGGGCGCTTCCCGACTCGTGGGTCCCGGACAAGCCGGCGCTCAAGGGCCGCCCGCCCACGAGCGCCCGGGTTGCACTGTGGACGTTCTATTCGCTGATGCTTGGACTTCTCACGCACCTGGCCTGGGACTCGTTCACGCACTCCTACGGCTGGGTCGTTGAACAGGTGCCGTTGCTGGCCAGCAAACCCGTTGCCGGAATTGCCGTTTACCGTCTCCTGCAGCATGGCAGCACCTTGGCCGGCTTGGTGGTCTTGGCCCTTTGGTACCTCAAACGGCAAAGGGCATCGGGCCACCACGTGAAAACGAGCGAACCCGCTGGCCAGAAGGTCCGCACCATCCTGTTGGCCCTGTTCCTGGTGGTTCCGGCCGTGACTGCAGCTGTCCTTGGCCTGGGTTCGACACCCATCCTGGAAGATTCGGCAAGCGCCGGGTCGTTCCTCTGGATCATCATCACCCGCGGCGGGGCCGCGTTCGTTGTTGCCTTGGCTGCCTACGGTGCCGCGTGGCAAATCGTGGCCTTGTTCCGGAAGCTCCGCGCCATGTCCAGGGCCCGCGCCTAGCCCCTGCACCAATGGTGGCGTTGTCCATCTTCACTTGCTATGTTGAAGATTACCGACGCCGGTTTCCCTGCGGAGGGGAAGGCATCCACCGTGGACTGCCAACCCACCGGCCGTTTCGAAGCTGCGGAGTGTTGCCTCGGACAGAACAAAGCCAAGGCAGGCTTCCTCCGGCGCTTCGCCTGAAGGGTAAGGAAGTCGCCACCATGACGGGCACCACCGATTCAGCAGAAAACCTCGCGGCAGCCATCGCCATCGCCGCGGACAACGTCCGCAATGCGGGCGGTCCCTTCGGTGCCCTGATCGTGGCCGCCGACGGATCGCGCTTCGAGGGCGTCAACAGGGTCACCGCGAACAACGACCCCACCGCCCACGCCGAGGTCACGGCCATCCGCGCCGCCTGCCAAGAACTCGGAACCTTCGACCTCACCGGCGCCGTGCTGTACTCGAGTTGCGAGCCCTGCCCTATGTGTCTTGCTTCAGCCCTCTGGGCACGCGTGTCTCGTGTGGTCTTTGCCTCCGACAGGCACGAGGCGGCCGAGGCGGGATTCGACGACGCGGCATTCTACGAATACTTCGAGGGCAGCGAGGCGGAACGAGCCACCCTGATGCCCGTCGAACGCATCAACGACGCCCGGGTCGATCGCCATGAGCCTTTCGCGTTGTGGGCTGCCCTCGACACCCGCATCGAGTACTAGGCACGGCGAGTCAGTTGAAATTCACCGACCGCAGCCACCAGCGGGCCAGGGACAGCATGCCCCCACCGAGCACCCGCATCTCGATGCCGGAACCCCCACTGCAAGGTCGGCGAGCGCGGCTCCGGGATCCGGTCACTCATGTGGCTTGTACCGGCAGGTCCTCCCCTTTGCCTTCCACTCGATGCGATCTCGCTGTTCTTGGGCGTCTTCAAGGATTCGAGCCATGCTGAATCTCCATTCCGCGTTGAACACGTCGATGACGGCTGTCGGCGAATCCTTCGCTGTGGCCACCATCGTGGGCACCCGGGGTTCGACCCCGCATCCTCGTGGAACCTCGATGCTGATTCATGGGAATGGCCGAATCACCGGGTCGCTTTCCGGCGGCTGCATCGATGCGGCGGTGCACACCGCGGCGCTCGAGGCCCTGGCGCAAGGGACCTCGCGCCGGGAGCATTACGGCTATTCACCCACCGATCCTTTCGCCACCGGACTGATGTGCGGAGGTGAAGTGGACGTGCACATCGGACCCTTTGACGCCGGTTCATCCATGCACCGGCTGCTGGAAACCTATGCGTCGCTTCCGTCAGCGGATCCAGTGGCCCTGGTTCGCCGGATCGATGCAGGGTCTTCCGATTCGACGTTGATTTCGGATCCCTCCACCCTGTCCGTTTCCGGCCTGGCCGGGCTACTGGCCCCGTTGGTGGGAGAAGACGGCAACTCGCAGGCCGCCAGGCTCTGTTTTCCGCTGATTGCCGCCGGCCGCACCGGAGTCATCAAACTGGACCAGGAATCCGGTTCCAGCAGTGCCGGGGCCGTTGAGCTGTTTGTCGAGTCGCGGCTCGCCCCGCCACGCATGATCGTTTTCGGGGCCAACAGCTATGCCGAGGAATTGCTGAAGCTGGCCCCGACGCTCGGCTACTCCTCCACGCTGTGCGACGCCCGCGCCGCCTTCACCCTGCAGCCGCGCTTCAGGGTTGCCGACGAGATTTCCACGCTCTGGCCTCATGACTACCTGGCCGGCGAAATTGCCGCCCGACGCGTCGATGAACGCACGGTGTTGTGCGTGCTGACCCACGACGCGAAATTCGACATCCCGTTGCTGTCCCTGGCGCTGGGCCAGCCTGTCGCCTTCGTGGGTGCCATGGGCTCGCGGACCAGTCACGAATCCCGCATGCGCGAGTTGCGGGCAGCCGCTGTCCCCGAAAAAGCGCTGGCCACCCTGCACTCCCCCATCGGTCTTGACCTGCAAGCCGCCACCCCCGGCGAAGTTGCCATCGGGATTGCCGCGGAGATCATCGCCAGCAGGTCGCCCTTGGCCACGGGTGCTGCACTGAACACGCTGTCCGGGCCCATCCATGGCGGAGACCCCGGCAGCACTTCTGCCAACGAAGCATCCCACCAACCCGCCACACAGGTGGCCCCGGCATGGACCTGAACACGGTCGGCCATAGTTCCGAGTGCCATCCATTGCGCCAGCGGCCTACCACGACGACAATCCCGGACTCCCCGCGTGGCGCGCAGGGCGCAACGCTCTTTGAGGAGATGCTCATCGATGGCACGGGGAAGGTCACGACCGAGTGCTGCGGCAGTACCGCGTCCCCACCGTTACCGATATAGCCGCTACTTCCAGCCGAGTGCCTCGAGGTCGGCGACAGTGTCGATGTCCGTTCCGGTGTCCAGATCCGAGCAGTCGACGAGGTCGACTAGTTCCCGGTGCGCTGCCAGGTAGTCCCGCGCCCCGGCATCGCCGGAGGCTGCCGCTGCCGCCGCCGGAATGTGCTCGGGGGCGAAGATCACCGGGTGTCCGCGCCGCAACGACGCGTCGTCCCGGCGGTAGCCGGCAGCGGTGATCCGTCCTGCACGGTGTTCAGAGGCTATCCGGCGGACAAGAGCTGCACTCATGCCGGGTTGGTCCACCAGTGCCAGCAGCGCAGCCGCCCCGTCGGGGACCGCGCCCATGCCCATGGCGAAAGACGACCCCATGCCGGTTGCCCAGTGCTCGTTCACCAGCACCGTGGCACCGGGTTCGGTGACCTGTTCCTTGACCCGTGTGGCCTCGGCCCCCAGCACCACCACGAACTGGGTGCAACCTCCGCCCCGGAGCGCGGCAAGTGCGGAGCCCAGCAGGCTCTGGCCGTTTGGCTTGCGCAACAACGCCTTGGGACCGCGGCCCAGGCGCGATCCCGCGCCGGCGGCCAGCAGCACGCCCACCACGGGAGGGCTCTCATTCTGGCTGGTCATCTGCCCATCCTAGGTCCTAACGCGGACCAGTGCCCCGCAAGGCCGGGGCCTCTGCGGGCGCATACGACCGGACACGTTGAGGGGGGCGCTTCACTTTTGGAAGCGCCCCCCCTCAACGTAGGACAACCGGATTTTCGGACCTGTTACGGCTCGGTGATGAAGCCCTCCGCGACCATCCATTCGAAGGCCACGTCCGCGGGCTCGCGGCCGTTGACGTCGACCTCCAGGTTCATCTCCTGGAGTGCTTCGTCGGTGAGCAACGGGGCGATACTGGCAAAGACGTCCTCGATGCCCGGGTATTTGTCGGAAAATTCCCCGAAGAAGACCGGAGAAACGTTGTAGGCGGGGAAATACCCCAGGTCGTCCTCCAGAACCGTCAGGTCCAGGGCCTTGATGCGGCCATCGGTGGTGAAGACCTCACCGAAGTTGCAGGCACCGTTGTCGGTGGCACTGTAGATCGCCCCGGTGTCGTAGAGCCCCACGTTGGTGTCGGGCACCGACTTGGGGTTGCCGCGTTCCAGCCCGTAGAGCTCAAGCATCGGGTTCAGGCCGTCCGCCCGGGAATTGAATTCCGCGTCAACGCAAAACGTCAGGTCCTCGGGATCGAGGTCCTTGAGCTCGGAAAGCTTGCTGATCCCGCCGAGGTCCTCGACCGCTTCACTGCGCACGGCCATGGCGTAGGTGTTGTTCATGGGTGCGGGCTTGCCCCAGAGGATCCCGTTCTCCTCGAGGTCTTGGTCGTGCACCACCTGCCACTGCTCGGACTGGTCGGCGATGCCTGTTTCGTGTCCCAGGTAGGTCAGCCAGGCGGTTCCCGTGTATTCCCACAGCACGGAGGCCTGGCCGGACAACAGGAGCTCACGGGCCGGTTGGCTGCCGGGAACACCCGTCAGGTCGTTGACCTTGAATCCGGCGGCCTGGCCGGCCAGCACGGCAATCTTGCCCAGGATCAACTGTTCGGTGAACGACTTGCTTGTCACCGTCATGGTGGGATTCCCCGGGAGGTTGGGAAGCGGGCTAATGCTTCCCGGCCCGGCGGGCGGCACATACGAGCCCGCCGAGGACAGTCCGCATCCGGTCAGCAGCATGCCGGCCGCCGCCACGAGTGCGGTTGACTTGATCCATTTTCCTGCATTCATCTCTAAAGTCCTTTCGGCCGGGCGAGCTGCTCCACGACACGGCCAAGCCAGTCGATGAGCAGTGCCAGCAATGCCACCAGCAGGGATCCTGCAATCAGCACGACCGTGAGGTTCAGGTTCACGCCGGTGGTGATCAGGATTCCCAGACCGCCGCCGTTGATGAAGGCGGCGAGAGTGGCGGTGCCGACCAGCAAGACCAGCGCGGTGCGGATGCCCGAAAGCATGACCGGGACAGCCAGCGGCAACTCGACCTTGAACAGCACGGCCATGGAGCTCATGCCCATGCCGCGTCCCGCCTCGACGAGGCGCTCGTCAACCTGCTTGAGTCCGACCATGGTGTTGGTCAGCACCGGCAGGATCGCGTACAGCACCAGTGAGATAACGGCAGCCCAATATCCGAAGCCCACCAGGAATGCCAGGATGACGACCAGGCCAATGGCCGGGGCCGCCTGACCGATGTTGGCCACTGCCATCACCGGGTTGGTGAACCTGCGCATCGAGGGTCGGGTCAGCACGATCCCCAGCGGGACGGCGATGACCAACACGATGAGCGCGGCCACCACCGTGAGGCTCAGGTGCTCGACGGTGTAGCCCCAGAGGATTGCCGGGGCCAGCGTGGTGCGCTCGGTCTCGCTCAGGTCCGAGTTGGCCAGCCAGATCGCCACGGAGGCCAGTGCTGCGAGGATTCCCAGCAGCTGAAGCCCCAGCACCAGCCACGGACGCTGTACGGGGCGGCTCGGCTCGGTGATCTGGGCGAGATTGGAGCCAGCGGCAAGGGTACTCATCGCGGCTCCTCCGTACTTTGCGGCTCCGCCGCCACGGCATTCTCCACGGCGAGGGCCGGAATGGCGCCGGAGTTCAATCCAACGGGTGCCTCGGAAGCGTCCGCGGCCGCGGCGTTGGCTTGGGAGATGGCCTCCATGATGGTCTGCACGTTGATCAGGCCCCGGAAGACGTCGCGCCTGCCCGTGACGACGGCGGTCTCGGAACTCGAAACCAGCATGGTGTCCAACGCGTCGTTCAGGGTCGACTGGTCGCTGACCGACGGCATCGACTCGTCGATGGTGTCGTCGACCACCTGCAGGCGGGAGAGCTGGCGACGGGTGAGGCGTCGAATGGGCCGGCGGCGTTGGTCCAGGACTACCGCATACGATGCTCCCTCGCCCTGGAGCCGGGATAGTACATCGCTGGCCAACTCGCCTGGCAGCGCGGTGATCGCATCCATAAGCGCGACCTCGTTCACCCGGGTCAGGGTGAGCTGCTTGAGGCCGGCACCGGAGCCAATGAAGTTCTCCACGAACTCATTGGCGGGGTTGGCCAAGACGCGCTCCGGCGAATCGTACTGGACCAGCTGGGCACCCTCGTTGAAGACGGCGATCCAGTCGCCCAGCTTTACCGCCTCATCGAAGTCGTGCGTCACCATCACGATGGTCTTCTGCACCTCGGACTGGATGTTCAGCAGTTCGTCCTGCAGGCGCTGGCGGGTGATCGGGTCAACTGCGCCAAAGGGCTCGTCCATGAGCAGCACCGGCGGATCGGCGGCCAACGCTCGCGCAACGCCAACGCGCTGCTGCTGCCCGCCGGAGAGCTCCTTGGGATAGCGATCGCGGTAGATGGCCGGATCCAGCGAGACCAGCTCCAGCAGCTCATCGATGCGGGCAGCGATCTTGTCCTTTTTCCAGCCCAGCATCTTGGGAACGATGGCGATGTTCGCTGCCACGGTCATATGCGGAAAGAGTCCCCCGGCCTGGATGACATAGCCAATGCGGCGGCGCAGTGTGTCGCCGTCCATCTTGGTGACGTCTTCGCCGTTGATGACGATCTTTCCGCCGGTGGGCTCGATGAGCCGGTTGATCATTTTCAGGGTGGTCGTCTTGCCGCAGCCCGATGGGCCAACGAGCATGACGATGCTTCCTGCCGGGATCTCGAGGGTGAGTCCGCCGACGGCAGGCTTGACCTGGCCGGGGTACTGCTTGGTGACTTCGTCAAGCAAGATTGATGCGCCAGTGATGGCGTCAGAGGATTCAGACACGGATACCTCGCGGAGTGGTAAGTCGGCCGATGCCGAGCAAAATGAGATCGAGAATGAAGGCCAGGATGACCACGCCAATGACACCGACAAGCACTGAGTCAAAGGCCTTTGCTCCACCCAGGCGGGAGAGGCCGGAGAAGATGAATCCGCCGAGGCCGGGGCCCAGGGCATAGGCGGCAATCGCGGCAACGCCCATCACCATCTGGGCCGATACCCGGATGCCGGACAGGATGACGGGCCATGCCATGGGAAGTTCAACCGTTGCCAGGGTGCGCATGCGGCTCATGCCGATGCCGCGGGCGGACTCAACCACTGACGGGGAGATGCCGGCCAGGCCGACGATGGCATTGCGGACAATGGGCAGCGCGGCAAAGAACGTGACCACGATGACGGCGGGGGTCACGCCGAACCCGAATGGGGCGATCAACAAGCCGATCGCAGCGAACGAGGGGATGGTCAGGCCAATGGCCGAGACCCCGTTAGCCAGGGAAGACAAGGACTTATTGCGGTAAACCAGCGCCGCAATCACCACGGCGATAATCGTCGCGAGGATCAGACACTGCGCAACTAGCGAGAAATGTTGCCACGAGGCGAACAATATTTGGCGGAATCTTTCGCCAATGAATTCAAACACATCAAAACCTGCTTCACTTTGGTTACGTAGCCTGCTCTCATCGGCCCGAAGGCCTCAGATACCGTGCAAACATACGTGAAAGGGGGCTTCATATCTACTTGGGAGCGCCTCGGGCAATCCATCGAGATTGAATGGGAATTGATGGCTTTATCCGGGAATTATCCGTCCAAAGCGGTATTTGAAGAGTCGAAGGATATCACCACGAACTGTCGGAAAATCCTTGAAAACATAGGGCTGACAATGGATCTGGTCTCCTCACGCGAGTGTCTCCCGATCCTACTCCGCGTGTCCCCGGCCCGACAGCCCGCCAAGCGTCCCGAAGAGCAAAACACTGAGTCAAAAAAGTAGTGGCCCTCACATCAGAACGTCGGATTCCGATCCGGTGAGGCACTTCGACTTGCATGTATTTTTCAACCCCTCGCACGTTCCTGGGCAGTTCCGATCCGGGCTTGCCGCATGGTTCATCAACCATCTGCGCATTGGACACCGCTGAGAGAAAGGGGAATTCTTGTCCGGAGGCGGGACAGGCAGGGTGCCCATGGCCGTTGGCGCCAGCCTGGCCGCTCCGGAACAAGGCCCACCACGGACCCATGGAGAACCTCTTCGTGCCACGACAGAATTCGCGCATCCTTGCCCTTTCAACGACGTCGAAATCAACACTCGAGGCTCATTCGGGGCATCTCACCGCCGTTCGTTTATTCATATTCGGAAGGTGCCAATCCCAACATGAGAATCGTCGATTAATTCCTTTCATTCCGGTCTGCGCAGCCCGCCAGAGCGAACGGTGGAATGCAGTAAATGTCATCGCGGCCATCGGTGGCCGGACGCTGAAGGGCGATTCACCTTTCATTCATTCGGGCCGTTGTGTTTCCGTCATGGTGCCGCAGCCCGGCATCTCCACCGCCGTGGGCCTGTTCGCGTTCCGGAATGTGTTGGCGGATTATTCCCCGCCGTGTTACACATTAAGCCTGTGTGTCCGTAACTCCCCATGACCATCCAATACAGTGCCTCTGGCCGAATTAATAAGGAATTAGCCGTGGATGATCTTGCACAATCGGAACGAACGACCCTGGCTTCCCCCGCCTATGCTGTCGACATGATCGCCAACCTGGGTCGCGTCACCCTCGACTGGCGACACAAAGCCATACCAGCCACCTTCCAGGGGCAAAGCGCCGCCGAATTCACCTCGGGGGACGTGGAGCTTTCCCAGCTGCAAACGCCGCTGTTGACCCTGGACCTCACGGCCATGACCCACAACCTCAAGCAGATCTCTGCCTGGGGCAGCGCGCGCGGGGTGTTGTTGTCCCCGCATGGCACCACCACCATGGCCCCGCAATTGTGGGCCGAACAATTGGAACGCGGCGCGTGGGGCATCACCTTGGCCAACTACGCCCAAATGCGTGTGGCACACGCCCATGGCATCGCGAGGGTGCTGCTCCCCAATACGCTTTCCGATCCGAGGGCCATCGCCTGGGTGTCCTCGGTGACCGGGGACGATTTCGAAGTGGTCTCATGGGTCGACTCGTTGCAAAGCGTGGAGCTGCTTGAAGCCACACTCACGCGACTGGCCGCAAGCATGGAAAGCACGCCTACTCCCCTGCGGGTGATGGTGGAGCTCGGCGGCTCCGTCGGCCGCACCGGCGCCCGTACCATCAATGAAGTACTGGACATCTCCCGCGCCGTTGCCGCATCCACCCACCTCATCCTTGTGGGCATCGGCGGCTATGAGGGTACACCGGCCCACGGCGCCGACGAGGCCGCCCTGCAAACGGTGCGTGATTACCTGGTGCAGATGTTCAAGGCGCACAAACTCATTTTGGCGTCCGGGCACTACGCCGCCGGGGCAAATTTGATCTTGAGCACCGGTGGCAGGGCCAGCTTCGAGGATGTTGCGTCGATGCTGTCACCCGCCATTGACGCCGGCACCGGCGCCGGGGGCCGTCGGATCGATGTCTTGATCCGGTCCGGGGACTACCTGGTGCATGACGACCGGTTCCACCGCGGCATTTCACACTTCGCCCGCCAGCGCATTGCCCCGTTTCGCGCCGCCATGCACGGCTGGGCCCGCGTGGTTTCCCAGCCCGAGGCGGGTCTGGCCCTGCTCGACGGCGGCAAACGCGATTTCCCCTTCGATGAGGGACTGCCCGAACCAGAAATGATCGGTCCAGACCTGGGCAGCAAAATGACCGAATTGGTCGGTGCGAGCATCGTGACGCAATACGACCAGCACTCTTTCCTGCGCTTCGATCCGGCCACCACCACGGTAAAGGTCGGCGACGTGATCCGGCTGGGCCTGTCCCACCCCTGCACTGCCTTTGACAAGTGGTCGTTGATCCCGGTTCTCGAGGATGCAGTGGAGGACCAACGGGTCGTCTCCCTAGTTCACACCTTCTTCTAATGCGGATCGATGCTGTGCGCCCGCTCCCGGTGCGCACAGCCATCACCCGCACCCGTATCATCGACGGCTCCGGGAGCGCCGAATACGCCGGCGACGTCGTGCTCGAGGACGGCCTCATTTCGCGTATTCTCCCGGCCGGGGCTTTCATCGAGGACGGCGACACGCTGGTCATCGACGGGTCTGGCCTGGTCACCTGTCCGGGATTCATCGACATGCACGGGCGCTCCGAGCCGACCCTGCCGACCGGTCCTGCCCACCATGCAGCCCTCACGCAGGGCGTGACCACCCAGGTCCTGGGGCAGGAGAAGCTCTCCCTCGCCCCGCACGTAGAATCGCGTGCACCACTTGACTGGCCGTCCGTGGGCCAATACCTTGACCGGATCGACGAGGGAACAGGCGCCAATGTGGCCTGTCTGGTGCCGCTGGGGAGCGTGCGGGCCGTTGCCATGCGGGGCGTAGAGAGCGCGTCCGTGGCCGAAATGATTGCCGCCCAGGCCAAGGCCATTGCCGATGCCTTGGAGCAGAGCGCGGTGGGCATGTCCTCCGGCCAGGAACATGACCCGGAGCCTCGCGCAACCGCAGCGGAGCTTGAGGCCCTGGGCACGGCCATTGCCGCCTGCGGCGGTTATTGGTCCCCGGAACACGACCCGCACCACGGCACTGTGCTGGAAGCCGTGGCCGGCAGCATCGCCGTGGCCGCCAGGACCGGGGTGTCCCTACAACTGGCCCATCTGCGCATGGATGCCGGGGCATCCCCGGGTACGGTTGCGGAACTTCTGGACATGCTTGACGCGGCCCTGGATGCCGGCGTCGACCTGGGCTGCGATTCCCACCCCTACCTCGAGGTCCCCGGGCTCCTGTCCTCGTTGTTGCCTTCCTGGGCACGGGAAGGGCACACCGCCGACATCCTGGCCCGCTTCGACGATGCCGATGCCGTGGCGCGGATCCGGGCCGAGGTCCAGGCCGATCCGAACATCGACTGGAAAGCGGTGCGCATCGCCTCGGTGGGTTCCGCACGGCTGTCCATGTTGGTGGGCCAGGACATCACCCGGATTGCCGCGATCCAGTCAACCGACGTGGTCACCACTTTCCTGCGCATCCTGGGCGCCGATGAGCTGGCCACCGGCATCCTGCACCGCACCGGGAACGAGGAAAACCTGCGGGCCATCATGGGGCACCGCAGCCACAGCGGGTCCGGTCCCGGAGCGCCTTTGGCCGCGGCCCACCCAGGTACCTGGGGCGTCTTTCCGCGCTTCATGGCGCAGTATGCCGGGGAAGCGGGACCGATGGACATGCCGGGGATGATCCACCAGCTCACCGGCCGTCCAGCGGCCCGCCTGGGACTCGTCGGTCGCGGTGTGCTGGCCGAGGGGAACGCCGCCGATGTGCTGGTCTTCGCTCCGGATGTCATTATTGACAGGGCCACCTTTGCCGATCCACGGCAACCGGCGGCAGGAATACAGCACGTGTTCGTCAACGGCGTGGCCGCCGTTTCCGAGCACCTACCCACTTCGGCCCTCGCCGGCCGGGCGCTGCGACGCAGCGCGAAAGGAAGAACGCAATCCACATGAACACGCCGGAAATGATCCAGATGCTCCAACGCGACAAGGCCCTGGCGGTGGTCCGTACCGAGGCGATCACCGACGCCGCAGAATTGTGCGGCGCACTGGTCTCCGGAGGCATCTACGCGGTGGAACTGACTTTCACGACCCCCGGAATGCTCACCCACCTGGCCCGCGCCGCCGACACCGTGCAGACCCACGGAGCAGTGGTCGGAGCCGGAACCGTGCTGCACGCGGACCAGGCTCGCGCCGCCATCGATGCAGGGGCCCAGTTCATCGTCGCCCCCGGCATCCGCCCGGAGGTGGCCGAGGTCGCCGCACAGGCCGGGGTGCCATTTTGCCTGGGGGCCATGAGCCCGACCGAAGTGGCCATGGCCCTTGACCTTGGCAGTGCCATGGTCAAGATCTTCCCCGCCGCAATCATGGGTTCGCGCTACCTCACCGAGTTGCAGGGTCCCTACCCGGGCGTGCGCCTGCTGCCCACCGGCGGGGTCACCCTGGCCAATGCCAAGGAGTTCCTGGAGGCAGGGGCGCTGGCTGTGTGTGTCGATTCCTCGGTGGTTCCCGGAGCACTGGTGGCCGCTGGCGAACACGAGGCCATTGCCATGCTTGCCGCCGAATTCACTGCCGCCCTGCGCTAGCGGCACCCGCGGGAAAAGAAAAAATGCGTCACCGGTTCCGGCGCATCGGTGCCCATGTGATGGGATAAGGGCATGAAACTTGCCACATTGCGCCGGGCCGATGCGCCCGAAAGCACCTTTGCCGCCTTGATCACCGAGAAGAACTTCAGCGAGCTCGAGGGCTTCGCCGATGTGGGGGCCTTCCTGGCCGCCGACCCCGAGGCCCGCACCGCGGCATTGGGTGTAGCCGCCACCGGCGCCGTCGCCGAGCTGGCCGACGCCGACTACGCCCCGCTGATCACCAACCCGGCCAAGGTGTATTGCATCGGGCTGAACTACCGCAACCACATTGCCGAAGTCGGCAAGGAGGAACCCGAGTTCCCGACGGTCTTCACCAAGTTCGCCTCCTCGCTGACCGGGGCCAACGACGAGATCGAGATCCCGGCCGAGGACCACCGCATCGACTGGGAGGGCGAGCTCGCCGTCATTATCGGCGAACCCGGGCGCCGCATCTCCGAGGCCGATGCCCCCAAGCACATTGCCGGTTACGCGGTCTCCAACGACGTGTCCATGCGCGGCTACCAAGGCCGCACCACCGAATGGACCCAGGGCAAGTGCTGGGACGCGGCTTCGCCATTGGGCCCGTGGCTGGTCAGCCCCGAGGACTTCGCCACGGGTGCGAAAATCACCACGCGCGTGAACGGGGAGATCGTGCAGGAAGATTCCACCGCCGACCTGGTCTTCTCCCCCGCGGCGCTGGTGGCCTACCTGTCGGTGTTCAATGAGTTGCGCCCTGGCGACGTGATCCTCACCGGGACCCCCGCCGGCGTGGCCCTGGGCAGGCGCAATGAGGCCGGACGCCACCCGTGGCTGAAGGCAGGCGACGTGCTGGAAACCTCCATCGAATCCCTGGGCACCAGCAGCAACACCTTTATCTAGGCGCCTGCCGATCCGGGGCGCAGTGGCGGATGGCTCCGTCGTTGGGCCCCGGATCCGCTCTACCGATTACGCCCCGCCCGTGCCCAGCTGCTCCCCGATGACCGAACGCAGCACCACGGCCTGGTTGTGTTCCTCGTCCTTGGCCCCATACAAGAGACACAGTCGCTCCTTGTCGCTGGCTAGGGACAACAATTTCTCCAAGGCCTCCGAACCGTCCAGTTCCTTGCGATAGGCCTTGGCAAAGGCCGGAAATTTCTTGGCGACGTAGCCAAATTGCTTTCGAAGTTCATCGGACGGCCCTGCTTCCTTAAGCCAGAGGTCCAGTTCCGCATCATCCTTTTTGATGCCCCGGGGCCAGATCCGATCCACCAGGACCCGGTAGCCGTCGTCGCTTTCGGCTGCCTCGTAGACTCGCTTGATCACCACGTTGCCCATGGCCGCATGCTACGCCGAAACCACCCAGAGGCCCAGCCAACAACTTGGTCCCCACCGGGCGTCGCGAACGGACACCCCGCATCCGGCGTAACACCGGCCGGATTCCGGCACCGTGAATCGTAGGCTGGGGAACATGACGTTTACCACCTGCGATCTCTTCGACAACGATGAAAACCTGCAATCGGTTTCCCTGCAATTTGAGAATTTCGGTGCCCACCCCCGCTTCAGCGGTCCGGTGCGCACGGTGCGCTGCTACCGGGACAACGGCCTGGTCAAGTCCCTGCTCAACTCCCCGGGCGAAGGCGCGGTGTTGGTGGTCGACGGGGCCGGGTCGCTGGAATCCGCACTGATGGGCGACATGATCGCCGCCGCTGCCGTGGAGAACGGCTGGGCCGGCGTCGTGATCAACGGCGCGATCCGTGACCGCGTGGCCCTGGCCGACACCCCGCTGGGCATCAAGGCCTTGGGCTCGAACCCGCGCAAGAGCGCCAAGGATTCGGTGGGCGCGGTGGACCTGGTCGTGTCCTTTGGCGGGGTCACCTTCGTCCCCGGCGCCATGCTGTACTCGGACGAGGACGGAATCCTCGTGGCCGCCTAAGGGTCCCGGCCCGGTGGTTCGCCCCGCACCCGCTCGAAAACTGAAAGACTAGGGACGGAATGCAGCACACCGGGCACCTCATTGGACCGCTCGACGCGGACGCCGCACATCCAGGCACACGTTGAACACGACTCAAGGAGCATCATGAAGGTCACGATCATTGGCGGCCATGGCAAGGTCGCGCTGTTGGCAGCTGCCCAGTTGGCCAAGCGAGGCGACACCGTCATCTCTGTCATCCGCAACCCCGACCACGCCGCGGATGTCTCCGCCACCGGCGCCACACCACTGGTGCTGGATGTGGAGAACGCGACGACCGCAGAAATGGCCGAGGCCTTCCAGGGGGCCGAAGCGATTGTCTGGTCAGCCGGGGCCGGCGGCGGAAACCCGGACCGCACCTATGCCGTCGACCGCGACGCCGCCATCCGTTCCATGAACGCCGCGGAGATCACCGGGGCCAAGCGCTATGTCATGGTCTCATTCCTCACCGCCGACACCGAGCACCTGGTGGCACTGGATGACCCGTTCTACCCTTACATGGCCGCCAAGATCGCCGCCGACGAACACCTGCGTGCCAGCACCCTGGACTACACCATCCTGGGCCCCGGGGCCCTGACCCTTGCCGAACCCACCGGTCTGCTGAACCCGATGCCCGACCCCGCGTCGGATACCTCGACCTCCCGGGCCAACACGGCACTGGCCATCGTGGCAGCGCTGGATGAGCCGGCAAGCATCGGCCGGACCATCAAGTTCAGCGACGGGGACGTCCCCGTCGCCCAGGTCGTGGCCGCGGGCAACTGACCCGGTTCCTCGGTGAACGGCGGGCCACGCGCGGCGCTGTTCGTTGACAGGCGGGTGGCACGGCGAGCACGATGGGCGAGAGCCCGCCCGCACCTTCGTCTTGGGAGAATCCGCCGTGAACGCACCAGTTCCAAACGCCACCCTGTCCGTTGCAGCCATCCTGGCAGAGGGCGCCAAGCGCAACGGCGACCTGCCGGCCATCACCCTGGGCGGGGCCAGCACCAGCTACAAGGATCTGTGGGACCAGGCGCGCGCCTACGCCGGGGCCTTGCGCGAGGCCGGGGTGACGGACGGGGACAAGGTCGCCATCATGATCCCCAACGTCACCGACTTCGCCCGCGTCTACTATGCGGTGCTGGCACTGGGAGCCGTGGCGGTCCCCGTGCATGCACTCTTCAAGCGCCATGAGATCGAATACGTGTTGGGCGACGCCGGGGCGCAGACGCTCATTTGCGCCGCGCCGCTGCTGGGCGAGGGGGCACCGGGTGCGCTGGCGGCCGGGGCGCGGGTCTTCACCGTGATGTCTCCCGAGGCCGGGGATCTTCCCCGTCTTGAGGACCTTGCCAAGGCCGCAACACCCATTGGCGCCTACGTCCCGCGCGGGCCGCTGGACATCGCCACGATCCTGTACACATCCGGCACCACCGGCAAGCCCAAGGGCGCGCTTGGCACCCACTTCGCCCTTGTCGAGCAGGTCAACGTGCTGTTGCTGAACACCTTCGACATGCGCCGGGGAGACAAGCTCTTTGGCGGCCTGCCGCTCTTCCACACCTTTGGGCAGACCGTGGCCTTGAACGCGGGGTTGCGCGCCGGCGCCGAGATCCTGCTGCTGCCCAAGTTCACCGGAGAGGCGGCCTTGGACATGGTGTTGGACGAGGGCGTGAACATCTTCATCGGCGTGCCCACCATGTACGTGGGGTTGCTGGCCGCGGCCAAGGTGCGCCCGGAGCCTGCCCCGGCGCTGCGCTACGCGGTTTCCGGCGGCGCTGCCCTGCCGCTGGCCATCCTCGAGGGATTCAGCGAGCACTTCGGCGCGACAATCCACGAGGGTTACGGACTGACCGAGACCTCACCGGTGGCCTCCTTCAACCACGTGGGCATCGAGCCGCGGCCAGGAACCGTGGGCCAGCCCGTCTGGGGAGTCGAGATCGAGGTTGCCCGCCCAGAGGTCTCCGATGCCATCGAGTTGCTGGAAACCGGTGAATTGGGCGAGCTGGTGATCCGCGGACACAATCTCTTCTCCGGGTACCTGAACCGCCCCGAGGCAACGGCCGAAGCCATGGTGGATGGCTGGTTCCGCACCGGGGATCTGGGCACCAAGGACAAGGACGGCTACATCAGCATCGTGGACCGGAAGAAGGACATGATCCTGCGCAACGGCTACAACGTGTACCCGCGCGAGGTCGAGGAAGTGCTGGTCACCCACCCGGAGATCACCAATGCCGCGGTCTTCGGGGTGCCGGATGAAAAGCACGGCCAGGAAATCGTGGCCGCGGTGACCCTTGCGGCAGGGAGCCTTTTGGGTGCCGACGCCATTGGCGACTACGCCAGGGAACGGCTGGCGGCCTACAAGTATCCGCGGCTTGTCGAAATCGTGGCGGATTTCCCGCTGGGCCCCAGCGGGAAGGTGCTCAAGCGCGAGCTGGTCACCCGGTACTCGCACGAGTAGGCGGCCGGGGCGGGAGTTCAGGAACGGGTCGCCACGCCCAGGCTGATCGCACCCTCGAAGCGCGGCGCTCCGGGCAGGTAGAAAGTGTCCAACTCGGAGGTCTGAAACCCTGCATCGTGAAGCATCGCAGCGACGGAACGGGTGAGATGGCAACCTCCGGCCAGCGCCTTCTGAAGGGGTTCGACCCGGCGCTGGAAGCGTTGGACCTTTTCATCGGGGGCCAGCCCATGTTCCAGGAAATGCAGCGCCCCGCCGGGCTTGAGCACGCGGTGGACCTCAGCCAGGGCAGCGGCGGCATCCGGAATGGTGCACAGCGTGAAGGTGCTCAGTGCGGCATCGAAGTACCCGTCGGGCTCCCCCAGCTGCTGGCCGTCAACCGATCCGCGCAGGATCCGGATGGCCGATGCCGCCCGTGCGCCGGCCGATAGCCGCCAGGCGGTGTCGGAGGGCTCAATGGCCACCACCTCCGTCGTTTCCTTCGGGTAGTGCCCCACGTTGCTTCCCGAGCCGAAACCCAGTTCCAGCACCCTACCGGCAAGCCCGGAGCACGCCCGCGTTCGCATCGGGTCCAGGGACTTGGTGCCGCAGGAGAACGCGGCGAGACGAGGCAACACGTGTTTCTCATAGAGATTGGTCATCAGGCCAAAACCTCCGATCGGCCGGATCCTTCATCGCTCATGCCAACAGTCTCTGTGCGGACGGCCCTGCTTGCAAGGGGGCAAGGGCTGTCGGCACAAGGCATGGCACAAATGGAAAAGCCCGGCAGGTGCGTCGTGAAACGCACCTGCCGGGCCATGGTCACCCGCGGGCAACCGGAGGTCTTAGGCGTTCCACAATCCGTAGGAGTCGGCCAGGTCGGCGATCTTCTGTGCACGTGCCAGACGCGGCAGGTAAGAACCATCGCCCACCGTGGCGCCGGCCGCGTGGGCGTCAAGCATGTCGTGTGCCCAGGACAGCTCGTCGGTGCTGGGCGAAAGACCCCGGTTGATCTCATCGACCTGGGTGCGCGAGAGCGCCAGCTTGCCGGTCATGCCCATCGATGCGGTGATCGCGGAGTCGGCCAAGACTTCGGCGGCATCCGCACCCGGTGCAGGAGGCCCGTCGATGGCGCCGGGGAGCTTGCCCACGCGCGATGCCACCACAAGCTTGCCGCGGGCGTAGGCCAGGGCCAACGGGTCTCCGGAAACGCCGGTGTCCTTGCGGAAATCGTTCACGCCGAAGGCCAGGCGGAAAGTACCGGGGGCCGAGGCGATCGCGGTGGCGTTCTCGATGCCGAGCGCGGATTCAACAAGGGCTAGCACCGGGGTGCCTGCCTGCAGGCGCATGGCCGTGTAGGTGACCTGCTCGGGCTTTTCGGTCATGGCCAGCATGACCCCGCGCAGGCCCGGGGCCTTGGACAGGTCGGCCAGGTCCTTGGCCCAGAAGTCGGTGTCGATTCCGTTGACGCGCACCCAGGCCGTCATCCCGGTGGACAGTGCCTCGACCACGGCTTCGCGTGCGGCATCCTTCTTGTCGTCCGGAACGGCGGCTTCCATGTCGAAGATGACCGAATCGGCCTCGGACGCGAGCGCCGGGCCGAAGTCCTCGGGCTTCGAGGCGTTGACTAGCAGCCAAGAGCGGGAAAGTTTTGCCGGAAGGTTAGCTGCGCGACGGTTACGGAATGCCATGCCTCCAGCCTACCGACTTCGCGTGCCAAGGTACCAACGCGCGTCGTGCAGCAGGCACGCAAAGTCGCCAATGATCGGCAAATGCGTCAACGGTGTGATTAACTCGACCCCCATTTTCGCCGGTTGCGGGAATTGCAGTAGGGTTTTTGAGGCTCTGTACTGGCCGTCACAGGCAACACCAATCTCCACAAGGATAGTCCGCACCATGACTGAAAAAACGCTCGACAAAGCACCGGGCGAAGAGTCCACCGACGGCAATCCGCCACTGGAACGGGCCCTCTCAAACCGCCACATCCAACTCATGGCCATTGGCGGTGCCATCGGCACGGGCCTGTTCATGGGTTCGGGCAAGACGATCTCGGTGGCCGGCCCATCGGTCATTTTCGTTTACATGGTTATCGGCTTCATGCTCTTCTTCGTCATGCGCGCCATGGGCGAGCTGCTGCTGAGCAACCTGAAGTACAAGAACTTCGGGGACTTCGCCGGTGACCTCCTGGGTCCATGGGCTTCTTTCTTCACCGGCTGGACGTACTGGTTCTGTTGGATTGTCACCGGCATCGCAGACGTGGTGGCCATTGCCCACTATGTCGCATTCTGGTGGCCCGACCTGGCACTGTGGATTCCGGCCATCCTCTGCATCCTGGTCTTGCTCGCATTGAACCTTCCCACTGTCCGGGCCTTTGGCGAGACCGAGTTCTGGTTCGCGCTGATCAAGATCATCGCCATCATGGCCCTGATCGTCGTCGGCCTGGTCATGATCATCATGAGCTTCGAAACGGATGGCGCACGCGCCTCCTTCACGAACCTGTGGGAACACGGCGGGATGTTCCCGACCGGCTTCATGGGCTTTGTTGCAGGCTTCCAGATCGCCGTGTTCGCCTTCGTCGGCATCGAATTGGTCGGCACCGCTGCCGCCGAGACCAAGGACCCGGAACGGAACCTGCCCCGCGCAGTGAACTCCATCCCGATCCGCGTGCTGCTCTTCTACGTCGGTGCTTTGGTCATTCTCATGGCTGTCCGTCCGTGGACCAGCTACTCCGCCGATGAGTCACCCTTCGTGGGAATGTTCGCCTTGGCTGGCTTGGTCGGTGCCGCAGGCGTAATCAACTTCGTCGTGCTCACCTCGGCGACTTCCAGCGCGAACTCGGGCATATATTCCACGTCACGCATGGTTTACGGGCTGGCTCGCGAGGGCGATGCACCCAAGGTCTTCGGAAAGCTCTCGAGCCGCAAGGTTCCGAAGAACGCATTGATCTTCTCCTGCATGTTCCTGCTCGCCGGCGTGGCCCTGCTCTATGCGGAGGGTTCGGTGGCCGAGGCCTTCACCTTGGTCACCACGATCTCGGCGCTGTGCTTCATGTTCGTATGGTCGATCATCTTGATCAGCTACATCGTCTACCGCCGTCGCCGCCCGGAGCTGAATGAGGCCAGCAAGTTCAAGATGCCCGGCGGATTGTTCATGCCCTATGTGGTGCTTGCTTTCTTCGGCTTCATCATCTGGGCCCTGACCACCCAGCCCGACACGCTGATGGCTCTGGTCTTCACCCCGATCTGGTTCGTAGCACTGGGCCTCGGATACCTGATGGTTCGCCGCAACCCGGAGCACGCGGCAATCCGCGCCGAGCACGATGCCAAGGTCGCGGCCGAACACGCAGCACGCAGGGCCCGCCTGCGCGCCTAGCAACCCCCACCCCAACGAAGCGGCGGATGCGATGACCCGATTTACGGGTGGTCGCATCCGCCGCCTTTCGCATTGACGGGGAGTCATTCCAGGCCCCCCGCGGCCCTGGAGTCAGTTGAGGCAAACCGGTTGGACTTTTTTCCGTTCCGTAGGGTTCGGGGAACAGGGAGCGACCTGCAGCAAGGAGAACTTTGGGCCGTACAGCCCGAGGTTCACGTCGCACTGCGCCTTGTAGAGGGTCTCGGGCACCAGTCGTACCCACTGCCCGTGGAATTCAAAGATGTCACCTTCCCCATAGCTGCCGCCCCGCGCCAGCAACATGCGGGCCAGATGGTGCAGCATGCCCGGGGACCCCTGTGGAAATTCGGTGAAGTCTTCCATCCCTGCGATGAGCTCGGGCAAGCCTTTGTCAGTCAGTCCAACCGAGTAGCAGACTTCCTGTCTGTGCTCGGAGTCGGTGTCGTTGACGACGGCGTAGCCCTCTTGGCAAATCAGCTCGCGAATCGGCCGCAGAAACTCCAGGCTTGCGGGATCCGAAGCCGGTCCAAACAGCATGTCCTTAACGCTTTCGGCCCGTGACAGGTCCGTGGCCGACCGGGGCCGACACCGACTTGAACATCAGTGCGGGAGTCGACGGCGGCACCTCGCGATCCATGAAATGGATTTCCAGCACCCGTGTTCCGTGCCCGTAACGAGAGTAGGCACCCAGGGCGAACTTGGTGGCCCCGTGCATGGTGGAGAAATACAGCTTCCGTCCGTCGGGCCCATCGGCCGTGTGGCCGTTGTCGAAGTGTTCATGGCGCCGGGTCACCGACGTTGCGAAACCGTTGAGTAACCGGTTGGTTTCGGCCATGTCGAGGCCGCGGACCAGGAATTCCGACTCACCCAGTTTCGTGAGTCCGACGGTGTAGCCGAAACTTCGGCGCAGATTGGGGTCTTCCACATATTGAACGGCCCACCCGTATTGATCGATCAGGTTGTCGATGCTTTGCCGCACCTCGTCGGCCGTCCACCCATCGCATTCGAGGCACATGATTCCCGCTCCTTGGTTCGTCCCCACGTGTTGCTGACATCTCCCAGTGTTCGCCGTTCCCGTCGTGCGGTGGGGCGCCGGGTGGGAATTGTGGATAACGTCCGAGACGAGAAAGGACGGCGGGTCCGACACCCGGGGCACGGGCTCGAATCCGCCGTCTCGTCGCCGGAGCCGGTGGTTCTCAAAAGGAAGGTGAGGACCCGACCTGCACGATATCCTGCCTACGCGCAATGCCGTGGGGCCCGAAGGCCCCGCGATAGGCCGCACATGGGGGTGCGGGCAGGCGGTCCCGTCCGGAGATCTTGTCCCGCAGCGTGCCGGGCTCCCTGCCGATCTGCCGTGAACCCACGGGGTTATTGCTGCGCCGCGAACCCGACCGGGACCGCGGCGGCCGTCCAGATGCTGCCGTCCTTGGCGCTGGTCTCGAACAGCAGCAGCACGCCGCCGCCGGAGCCTGGGTTGTCCCACTGGATGCTCCCGCTGAAAGGCCCCAAGTCGGGCCCGGCTCCGCCCGTCACGATCCCGGTCCCGAGTGCCTCGGCGCCACCGTGGGATCGGACCACGACCTCCACTGTCCCCTCGAATGCGCGCGAGGACCCGGACAGGGCCACGGGAGAGGTGATCGGGTCGCTAGCCTTGGGTAAATCCAGAACGATCTCGCTGCTCATCGCCCCGATGGCGTACCAATTGCCGTCGGTGAGCTGGCGCAACAGGACGGTGGTCACGGCGCCGTCCGATATGGCGCGGACCTCCAATTCACCCGAGCGCGAATCGCCCTGCATGAAGTCCCCGTAGACCGGGTCGGTGAAGCCCGCCAATTCCTCGGCGAATCCGGCGGCGGCTTCTTCCGGCGCCGCGTAGCGCAGCGTGCCTCCCGGATCCGGCCAGACGACCATCGCAGCCTCGGCTGCGGGCAATGACGGCGCGGCACTGGGTACATCCGAGGCACTCGACGTTGGCGAGGGGGTGGCGGAGGGGCTTGCCGGCGCACTGGTCCCCGGCGAGGCCGTCGTTCCCGGACCGTCTTCGCCAGGGCCGTCCGCGGGCTGCATCAGCAGGATCGCCACCCAGGCCAGTGCGGCCGCCAGTGCCACCACGAGAAGCGCGACTACGATCTTGCGGCCACGGCCGGACGGTGCTGGGTTCTGGCTCATGAGGCACTGTAACAGCGCGCCCGGCGCCGAAACGAGACCGGGGAGGCCGCTTTTCGGTGACGTTTCCATTGCATCCAACGATCCCGCACGGGACGAAGGAAACGGGCGGCGCAGCTGTCGAAACGGTACTCGTCGGGCGTGGAGAGGCCGGACGCCAAACGGCTCCGGTTCTGTCCACCCGGGGGGATGGACGAACCGGAGCCGTTGGATGGATCCGAAGTGCTACTGGCCCTTCGAGGCCTCGGCTACGGCGGCGGCAACTGCCGGCATGACGCGGGGGTCAAGCGGCGAGGGCACGATGTAGTCGGCGGAGAGCTTGTCCTGCGCCAGTTCGGCGATGGCGTGGGCCGCGGCGATCTTCATTTCGGAGGTGATGCGGCGGGCGCCGGCATCCAGTGCACCGCGGAAGATGCCAGGGAAGGCCAGCACGTTGTTGATCTGGTTCGGGAAATCCGACCGTCCGGTGGCGACCACGGCTGCGTACTTGGCGGCAACGTCGGGCATGACCTCCGGGTCCGGGTTGGACAGTGCGAAGATGATCGCATCGTCATTCATGCCGGCCAGGTCCTCTTCCACGAACTTGGAGGAGGAAACGCCAACGACCAGGTCCGCTCCGTCGAGCGCCTCGCGGATGCCGCCGATCAGGCCGTCCTTGTTGGTGATGGCCGCGTACTTGGCCTTGATGGCGTTCAGGTCGTCGCGGTCGCGGTGGATGATGCCCCTGGAATCGACGAGCACCACATCGCCCAGGCCGACGTTGATGAGGATCTCGGCGATGGCGATGCCCGCGGCGCCTGCACCGGAGATGACGGCGCGCATCTGGCCCAGTTCCTTGCCTGCAACCTTTGCCGCGTTGAGCAGGGACGCCAGGACGACCACGGCGGTGCCGTGCTGGTCATCGTGCATGACCGGGCAGTCAAGGGCCTCGATGAGGCGCTCTTCGAGTTCGAAGCAGCGCGGGGCGGAGATGTCCTCAAGGTTCACGGCGCCAAAGCTGGGGCGCAGGCGAACCAAGGTTTCGATGATTTCGTCGACGTTGGTGGTGTTCAACACCAACGGGATGGAGTCGAGGCCGCCGAATTCCTTGAAGAGCGCGCTCTTGCCCTCCATGACCGGCAGCGAGGCAGCGGCTCCGATGTCGCCCAATCCCAGCACGGCGGTTCCGTCGGAGACCACCACGACCAGGCGCGAAGCCCAGGTGTGGGTCGCATGCATGGCAGGGTCCGCGGCAATGGCACGGGAAACCTGGGCCACACCGGGGGTGTAGGCGATGGAGAGGTCCCGCTTGGTGGCCAGCGGCATCTTGGACTGGACCGTGAGCTTGCCGCCGATGTGGGCGTCGAAGATATCGGCCTCGGTGATGGAGGCGGCGGCGTTAAGAGAGGTGTCAATGGACATGGAAGACTCCTTGAAAGTTCTGAAATGTGTCGGAGCGAGGAATCGATTCGATGATCGTAGATGTCGTAAGTTTCGGCCGATCCCACGTCGACGTGGTGATCACCTACTGCTTAGCCTCGCTGTGCGTCTGCCGGCCCGGGGTGGGGGCTCAGACGATGCGCACTGGTCAGTACTTTCTTTAGACCGTGGTCCACACACTACTGCACTTCGACGCTCTCGTGCCACCGCTTGGCGCAACCATCGTGAAACAATCGCCACCGGCAGGCCGCCGGGGAACAGCGGATCCGGCATGCGGACCCACATCAGCGACGCGCGTCCGACCGGCACTTTTGTGCGGCATCATGCATGATGGAAGCATGTCGTCTCCAACACCGTCATTGAGCAAGGTCAGGGCCTTCCCCGCCCTGGAAAAGAAGGCCGCGGCAAGGCTCGCGGCGGCCCTGGAAGAATCAGCGGACACCACCATTTTTGTCAATGGCACCACGTTGCAATTGCCGGATGTCGCCCATGCGGCACTCATCGAGGTGCTCCAACGCATGGCGCTCGGCGACGAAGTGAGTGTGAGTACCGTCGAATCGTTATTGAACACCTCGCAAGCGGCGAAAATGGCAGGCGTTTCGGCTAGTTACCTGCGCAAACTTACCGATTCGGGAATCATTCCCGTCGAGTACCGCGGCACGCACCGCAGGATCCGTCCCGCCGCGGTGCAGGCCTGGCTCGACAACCGCACCGAAGCGCCGACCGATACCCCGGAATAGGCCCAACCGCAACTCCACCGTGCTGGATTCGGCGGGCAAGACCTTCGTATGTTGGAAGTGGCCGCAATGGCGGATGAAGGTGCTTGAAGGAGTGGGAAGCCGTGTTCCGGAATCGTTTGATGCGCCTCTTGCTGGGCGGTCTTGCGGGTGCCGGAATGGTTCTGGCGCTCTCGGGTTGCACCGGCGGTCCGGCACCGGCGCCACCAACAACCGGGACAGGGACGTCTGAGTCCAAAGCCCCCTCGATCTCCGCCCCGCCGTCAAGTGTTCCGTCAAGCGTGCCGACACCGATGCCGGCACCGTTTCCAACGCAGACACAAACACCGACACCGTCACCGTCACCGTCTGCCAACGGTTCCGCGATCCCCAGCGAGGTTCCGTCCGCCGCTGCCGCACCGAGCAGCATCCCGACCCCGGCAACGCTGCCGCCAAAGCCCTCCGATTCGGCGAGCGCCACCGGATCCTCGGTTGGAAGTCCCCCGCCGGCTGAAACTCCCGCCCCGGAGTCCCCGTCCGCCACAGCGCTGCCGGAGACGACGACCTCCTCATTGAGGATTTTCTACGTGGCGGTCAGTGACCAGGGCAAGGCAGGTCCCATGATTGGTTGCGGCGACAGCATCGTTGCCACCGAAACGGGTCCGGTGATCTATGCCAGCCAGGTGGAGGCGGCCATGAGCGGCTTGCTTGAGAACAAGGAAATCGAGCTCGGCCAGTCGGGCCTGATGAATGCGCTCGCGGGTTCGGACCTGTACTACGTCTCGTCCACGGTGTCGGAGGGCATCGTCACGGTGGAGCTCACCGGAGAGCTCAGCTCCGGCGGCATTTGCGACGATCCGCGCATCATTGCCCAGCTCACCCACACCGCCATGGTTGCCGCCGGGACTGAAGAAGCCCGGATCCTCATCGATGGCGTTGATATCGGTGAAAGCCTTAGCCTGAAATAGCCCGGTGTTGACTTATAGGCAACAAGTGTTGATAAAGTGCCGGTGTGACCTCAACTACAGAACCTGGCATGGGCAGTGAAACCGAAATCGCGATGACCCGTGCGGCCGCGCACGAATCACTCTTCTCGGAGCGCGCATCGCACATCAAGCAATCCGCGGTCCGCGACGTCTTCGAACTCTCCCTGGACCCCACCTTGGTCTCGCTGGCGGGCGGCAACCCCTACCTGCAGTCGCTGCCCCTGGAAAAGCTCGGTGCGATGGCCTCCGAGCTGATCGCGACCCAGGGCATGACAGCGTTGCAGTACGGCAGCGGCCAGGGCACCGAGGAACTGCGCCTGCAGATCTGCGAGGTCATGGCCGAGGAAGGGATCACCGGGGTCGACCCAAATAACATTGTGGTCACCACCGGGTCACAGGCCGCACAGGATGTCGCCTGCAAGGTCTTCTGCAATCCCGGGGACACGGTGCTGTGCGAGGATCCCACATATGTCGGCGCCCTGAACACCTTCGAGGCCTACCAGGTGCGCGCCGAACCCGTTGCCACCGACGAACACGGACTGATTCCCTCGGCCCTGCGCCAGCGCATCGACGAGCTGCGCAGCGAGGGGGCACGGATCAAGTTCCTCTACACGATCCCCAACTTCAACAATCCCTCCGGCATCACCCTGGCTGCCGAGCGCCGGGCCGAGATCGCCGAGATCTGCATCGCCGAGAACATCCTCGTCCTGGAGGACAACCCGTACGGCATGTTGCGCTATTCCGGGGAACCGATCAAGCCGCTGCGCGCCTACCACCCGGACCACGTGATCTACATGGGCTCGTTTTCCAAGATCCTGGCACCCGGCCTGCGGATCGGCTGGGCGGTGGTTCCCACGCACCTCTTCCGTCGCTTCTATCTGGCCGCCGAGGCCGTCACGCTCTGCCCCGCAACGTTCAACCAGATGCTGATCAGCAAGTACCTCTCGGAGCATGACTGGCGCGGGCAAATCCAGACCTACCGGGAACTCTACGCAGGGCGCTGTGAGGCGATGCTTCAGGCCCTGGACGAGTACATGCCCGAAGGTGTTGGGTACACCCGGCCCGAGGGTGGGTTCTTCATCTGGGTCACGTTGCCGGAAGGAATCGACACCTACCCACTTCTGTCCAAGGGGATCGAGGCAGGGGTCGTCTTCATTCCCGGTGCCGCCTTCAGCCCCCACGACGCCCCCAGCCACCGGTTGCGTCTGGCCTTCAGCGCGGTGCCCGAGGACAAGATCCGCGAGGGCGTCAAGCGCCTGGCCCCGGTGCTGGCCGAGGCCATCGCCGAAAACGGCGTCCGCTAGGAACTGCCGCACCAGCGCGGTGGAACTCCCGCGCGGAGGGATTCACGGCTCCTGCCGGAAGGCGCATGATGTAACCATGTGGTTTGGATGGATCGAGTTCGATCTCTTACTGGGAGATGTGCATTCGCTCAAGCAGAAGCGTGCCGTCGTGCGCCCGATACTCAGCGAGATCAGGCGCCGCTTCGAGGTCTCCGTCGCGGAGACCGGCGGACATGACCTTCACCGGCGCGCAGGGGTGGCCGCGGGACTCGTCGCGGCGGACGCCGTGCACGTGATTGAGGTGCTCGACGGCATCGAGCGCCTGGTCGCGGCCCGCCCTGAAGTTCAACTGCTCAGCGCGCGCCGTCGCCTGGATTCCTCCGAGGACGAGTAGCAGCGTCGTTCACCCACCGCTTGGCTGTCGGCCGGTCTGGAGGAAATCGCTAGTGGATCACCCAGGTGACCACGCCCAACAGGGTGCAGACAACGGCCAGGAGGATGCCCAGACGCGGGGCAATCCATGCGGTGACCTCGCCCTCGCTCGGCGGTGCCGGTTCAGGGGCGGGGCCCGTGGCCGCTGCCGCGGGTACGACTGCCATCTCGTAGGCCAACAGGATGCGCGAGGGCGCGAGCATGGTGGCCATCGAAGCGGTGACATTGGATACCGCGACGATCTGCAGGACCGAGGATCCCATGCTTGCCGCCGCTTGCGCCTGGGTTGCGGCCAGCATGGAATTTGCCGCGGTATTGGATCCGGAAATGAATCCGGCCAAGCCGTTGACGACCGGCCCCAGCACCAGATATCCGGCACCGATTCCGGCCAGCGCCGCACCCAGCTCCCTGCCCATTCCGGTGGCCGCGAGCAGTGCACCCAGGATGGTGAATCCGCCGGTGGCTATCCCCACGGGAATCCAACTGCGGTAGGCCAGGGCAGCGCGTGCGCGCAGGCCGGAGGTTCCGCCGCCCAGGGAGGCTGACCCATATTGGGCGACCAGGCATGCCACCACCAGCCAGACGCCGCCGCTGGTGATGGCGCGCTTGAGCAGGGAGGCTTCCATCGGCGAACTCAACGCGCGGGCAGCAAGCAAGCCAAGAGTGAGCACCGCATAGGGCAACAATGCCACCCGGACCGCGCGCCCGGCCGGAACCAGCGACCCTCCGATCCTGAAGGCCACCAGGTGCGCCGCCAGCACCAGCAGGGAGCCGGCGATGCCCGCCGGCGGGGTGCCCATGAGCAGGTTGGCGACCAGGATGCCGGCGTTGAGCAGCACCGCGGCGCCCATCAGGTGCGCCAGCAACCGCCCGGGCCTGGTCGATTCGCCGCGCAGCACCAGCCATGCGGTGATTCCCGCACCCAGTACCACCGGCAGGGTCAACAGCGCCGAACGGACACCCACGTCGAACAGCGTGAGCCCGGCCAACTCGGCTGCCACCAGGGTGCCGGGACCCAGCGCTCCCCAGGGAACGGCAACCAAACCGAGCAGGCTCAGGATCGCGGAGTGCTTCACCGAATGTCCCAGTTGGATCAACAACGGGACGCCCACGGTGACGCCAATGCCAAAGCCCGTGACCGACTCGGCGAAGGGAACCAGCCCAAAAACCACCAGCACCGTCCCGGCTTGCTGGTTCGAGGCGCTTTGCCGCAGCCAGCCGGAGATCCTGTCCATGGCACCGGTTTCTGAAGTGATGCGCGAGAGCAGCACGCCGCCAAAGAGGATCAGCAGCACCTCGAGGATCGTGGGCCCGAACATGGCCCCTGCCCGCATGAGTTCAGCGGGCGGCGTGGGGAAGAAGAAGACTGCCGCAAGCACGCCGGTGAGCAATGAGTAGATGGCCATGGTGGTGGCCTTCGTCCGGGCCAGGAACAAGCCCATGGCCACCACGATCGGGGAGGCGGCAGCCAGTGCCAGCATGCGGCGGTTCCTTTGGTCGGGGCGCCGCCCCCTGGGGGTTCACGCGGCATGTTCTGCTGCGATTGACCATACCGCTCCGACCCCGAAACAACGAGTTGGTTGCGGCGGCAGCCCCCCATAAGGTCATGGCAAACGAGAACCGCCGCACGCTTCACATGGTGAGCGTACGGCGGGTCCCGGGATCGGATTCAGTGGGGAAGTAGGGGCAGGCTCAGGCGGTGCGTCGGGCCGGGATCGGGTTCTTGCCCAGGGCCAGGCCGAGTCCGGCCATGCCAACGCCCAATGCGAAGTGCAGGATGTTGTCAGCGGTGTTGACTGGGACAAAGTTCGCGGCACTGGACTGGTCGATGAAGACGCCATAGAAACCCAGCACCAGATAGATGATTCCGCCGACAACGAGGAAGGTCTTTGCCTTGGCCGCACTGCGCCACAGCGTGAGGCCGAGGACGCCGAAGAGCAGGTGGACGACGTTGTGCAGGACCGAGACCTGGAAGATGCCCAGCAACATTGAGCCCGAGTGGTGTCCGGCCATTCCAAGGTGTTCGGTGTTGCTGGTGATGCCGGGGATGAAACCCAGGATGCCTACCAGCAGGAATACAGCGCCGACGGCCAACGCCACGTACTGGAGAAGGGAGGGGCGGGTGGTGATGTGTGTCGAGGCCATGATGGGCTCCTTGGTTTCCTGTCGTTTTTCAACGCCTCTGCGTTGCTGACAATAGGAATTCGGAACCGCCGTGCCGACGGATTGCCCGAAACACAAAAAAGTTTTCAGGAAGGAACCGGTGCCTCATGGAGGTCGTCGTAGTCGTTTCGTGCCCGGATGATTTTCTCGGCATGGTCCTGGGACCATGCCCGCACGACGGCAAGGGGGCCCAGCAAGGTGGCACCAAGTGCGGTGAGTTCGTATTCCACCCGTGGCGGCACCTCGGGGTAAATGGTCCGGGTCAACAACCCGTCACGTTCTAGGGAGCGCAGGGTTTGGGTGAGAACCTTGGGTGTGACACCGCCAATGTCCTGCCGTAGCTGCGAAAATCGGCGCGGCCCCGATTCCAGGGCCAGGAACACCAGCGGCGTCCACTTGTCCCCCATGCGCTGCATGATCGAGCGCGAGGGGCAGTCCGGGCTCATGACATCGAAGGCCCGCTGATCAGTATCCATTAGGTAACCATATTACGTTGAGGTACTCGATATCAATTGGATACCATAGACGTCATGCAACTGTCCGGGCCGGCATGGCCCGCACCACCAGAGAGAAGGGAACAGCCCATGAAGATTGCCGTTTACGGAGCCACCGGAATGGTCGGCAGCCAGATCGTTGCCGAGGCAGCCAAGCGTGGCCACGAGGTCACCGCCGTGTCGCGCAGCGGACGCGAAGTCCAGGGAGCCGCCAACGTGGCCACCGCCGAACTGGGCGACATGGCGGCCTACCGTGCCCTGGCCACCGAGAATGACGTAGTCGTCTTCTCGATTCCGCCGTCGCGCACCGGTGAGTCCCACCAGCCTTTCGTCGACGCACACGAGGAAATCTCCGAGACCCTCGTCCCGGCCCGCGTCTTCATCGTTGGCGGGGCGGGCGCGACCGAGGTCGACGGCGTGCGCCTGTTCAATATCCCGGGCTTCCCCGAGGAATATATGCCCGAGGCCCGCACCATGGGCGAGGTCCTTGACTTCTACACCTCGGCTTCCGGCCTGGACTGGACCATGCTGGCACCGGCACCGGTGATCGCCCCGGGCGAGCCGACCGGAGCCATCGTCCTGGGCAACGACTCCCCCGCCGGAGACAAGGTCAGCACCGGGGACTTCGCCGTTGCCGCCCTGGACGAGCTCGAGGATCCCAAGCACCAACACCGCCGTTTCACGGTGGCAAGCGCCTAAAGGCCTTACCGCGACGCCGTCGCGCGGGATTCATCCCCGCGTTACAACGGGTGTGGTGGGACCGGGAATACCGGTTCCCCCGCACCCGTCGGCAATTAACCTCCAGACGTCGGTGCCGGGAATCGGCTATGAACTCGCCCACACAGCCCTGCGCCATGTCCGCGTCGCGGACTAAGGTGGATGGCGGTACCTAGCTGCCCGCGCTCCCGCCGCCATCCGCCCCGGGAGCCTCGCGGCCGGCCATCACACATCACTTCATCGGTTCGCAGGAAGCAGCTACATGAGACACGTTCGCCCCCTGGCAACTCGCCTATTCCCGGCCGCAACGGCCCTGGCCGCGGCGTTGGTGCTCGCCGGCTGCGCACCGGCCACCACGACGCCGGAATCCGGCACCGATGCCGGCACTCCGGTCGCCGGCGGCACCCTGGTCTACGCCTCAGGCGATGCCGAGCCCGACTGCCTGGATCCGCACGTGGGCGGCAACTACCCCCAGGCGCTGGTCTCCTCCCAGTATCTGGAGACCCTGTACACCAAGGCCGCCGATGGCAAACTGGTTCCCTGGCTCGCCGAGGATTCCACCGTCTCCGCCGACGGGCTAACCCGCACCGTGAAGGTCCGCGAGGGCATCAATTTCACCGACGGCACCCAGTTGACCGCCGAGGCCGTCAAGGCGAACTTCGAGCACCTGCTCGATCCCAAGACAGCGTCCTCCACCGGGTTCCTGGCCCTGGGCAAGATCGATTCCATGAAGGCGATCGACGAGGCCACCCTCGAGCTGAAGCTCAAGGCCCCCGACAACTCCCTGCTCGAGTCCTTCTCCATGCCGTGGGTCTCCATCCAGTCCCCGGTGGCGCTCAAGCGCAGCCAGGAAGAGAACTGTGCTGCACCCGTGGGCACCGGCCCGTTCAAGGTCGCATCCTGGAAGAAGCAGGACGCGGTGAACATGGTGCGCAACGAGGACTACGTGCAGCCTGTGGCCACGCCCGGCCACGAGGGCGCGGCCTACCTGGACGGCATCACCTGGCGCTTCATCCCCGAGGCCGCCACCCGCTACGCCGCCCTGCAGGCCGGCGAGGTCCAGATCATCGACAACGCCCAGCCCGACACCATTGCCGCCGCCGCCAAGTCCCAGGGCATCGAGCACCTGGACGCACCCCGCCCCGGCGCCTCAAACCGCATCGAGCTGAACTCCTCTAAGGCCCCGTTCAACGACGCCTTGGTCCGCGAGGCCTTCATCCACGCGGTCAACGTCAATGCCGGCATCGACTCGCTCTTCTTCGGCACCGCGCCGCGCTCCTACTCCCCACTCTCCAGTGTCGAGCCCCTGGCGTACTCCGCTGAATCGCTCTTCGGCTACGACCCGGCCAAGGCAGCGGAACTGCTGGATGCCGCCGGCTGGACCGAACGCGACTCCGAGGGCTACCGCATCAAGGAGGGGGAGCGCCTCTCGCTCACTTTTCCGGTGAGCACCAGCCAGTCGATCCCCGCCGAACAGTCGCTCTTCGAGCAGCTGCAGGCCACCGCCAAGGAATCGGGCATCGAGGTCAAGATCAACCTGCTCGATCTCTCCAGCTGGTATGGCGAACTGTTCAAGAACAACTACAACCTGGTCTCCGCGCCCTACACCAAGGTCGGCCCGAGCGTTCTGAGCATTCTCTTCCACTCGGATTCGACCGTCCCGGCACCCTCGGGCTACTTCGCCAACCTCTCCCAGGTCAAGGATCCGTCGCTCGACGCATTGCTGGAAACCGCCGGTTCCACCGAAGACGAGGCACAGCGCAAGGACCTGTACGCACAGGCGCAGAAGTTGGTGCTCGAGGGCTACTACCTGCTGCCGCTCTACAACCAGCAAAACCATTTCCTCCACTCGTCGAAGCTGCAGAACGTGGGAACCACCACCGCGGTGGCCACACCGACGTTCTTCGACACCTGGTTGGCCAAGTAGCCCACTGCCCCGAATACCTCCACCCATGAGCCTTCGTGCCCCAAGCGGCAGGCGGTCGACCCGGATTGCCCGGTCGGCCGCCCGCTGGGTGCTGGGCAAGGTCGGCGGAGGCTTGTTCGTGCTGTGGGCGGTGTCCACGGCGATCTTCTTTGGCATCCGGATGATTCCCGGCGACCCGGCAGAGGCGATCATGGGCGGGCCCGGCTCGCAGGCCTCGGCCGAGGCGCTGGCCCAGGCCCGTGCCGACTACGGCCTGGACCAACCGCTGTACGTGCAATATTTTGGCCAGTTGTGGCGCCTGGCCACCGGCGACCTGGGCACCTCCTATTCGCTGAAGATCCCCGTGGCCGAGGTCCTGGGAGAACTGGTTCCGCCCACCCTGGTCCTGGCGGTGCTCGCCCTCTTGGTGGCCTGGGCGCTGGCGCTGGTGGTCGCGGTGCTCTCCACGCGCAGCGGTGCCCTGGGCTCGGCCTTGGCCTCGGGCCTGGAAATCGTCTCGGCCGCCGTCCCCCACTTCTGGCTCGCCAGCGTGCTGATCATGCTCTTTGCCACGGCGCTGGGCTGGCTGCCTCCGGTGAGCACCAATGCGCCGGCCGGCTTGGTGCTGCCGGTGGCCACCCTGGCCCTGCCGCTGGCGGGTTTCCTGGGCCAAGTCATGCGCGACACCCTGAACGCGGCGCACCGCTCCGCCTTCGCACTCTCGGCCCGGGCGCGCGGGGAATCGGAGACAGGCGTGCTGCTGCGCCATTCCCTGCGCCACGCGGCACTGCCGGGTATCGCCCTTTCCGGCTGGGCCTTCGGTTCCCTGCTCTCCGGCGCTGTGGTCGTTGAATCCATTTTCGCCCGGCCGGGCCTGGGCCGCTCACTGCTATCGGCGGTCACCGCCCGCGACATCCCGATGGTCACCGGCGTGGCACTGCTCTCTGCAGCCGCCTATGTGGTGATCATGGCCTTCTCCGACCTGGCCGAGCGGCTGGCCGACCCGCGGATGGCCGCATCGTGAGCCTAGACAAAAACAAGCTGAGCCCGGGAGACCCGGTGTTGGCCCCGCATCCATCCACACGTCCTGCACCCGGCACCGGGGGGCTAAGGGCATTGGCGGCCCGCCTGCCGTTGCTGCTCTCGGCAACGGTGCTCGCGTTCTTCTTGCTGGCGGCAATTTTCCCGAACCTCCTGGCTCCCTACGACCCGTTGGCCATCAACCCCGCCGATGCATTCTCCGGTCCCGGGCCCGGACACCTGCTGGGCACCGACGAATCCGGGCGCGACATCTATTCGCGCATCATCCACGGCGCGCGGCCCTCGCTGCTGATCGGTGCCGCGGCCACGGCGATCGGCCTGGGGCTGGCCCTGGTGCTGGGGACCATTGCCGGATTCGGCGGCAAGTGGCTGGACTTCGGCGTCGGACGGGTCCTGGAGGTGCTCTTTGCGTTGCCTGGCCTGCTGCTGGCCCTGGTGTTCATTGCCTTGGCCGGACCCGGGGTGGGAACCACGGTGGTTGCCGTGGGGCTGACCACGGCCCCCGGCTACGCGCGGATGATCCGCGCCCAGATCATCGCGCTGCGCACCTCCCCCATGGTCGAGGCCGCCACGGTGCTGGGGCGAACCCGCTCCCGGATCCTGGCCATCCACATCCTGCCCAACGCGCTGGCACCGATCGCGGTGCTGGGCACCCTGGGCCTGGGGCAGGCCGTGCTCTGGGCGGCGTCGCTGAGCTTCCTGGGCCTGGGGGCCCCTCCCCCGGCACCGGAGTGGGGCGCCATGCTTTCGGCCGGGCGCACCTACCTGGCACTGGCCTGGTGGATGACATTCTTCCCCGGCCTGGCCATCGTCCTGGTCGCCGCCGCCTCCACCGTCCTTTCCCGGGCCATGAAGGCCGCGGGTGCCCGATGAGTGCACCGGCACCGATCCTTCGGGTCGAAAACCTCGACGTCTCCTTCGGGGAAACCCCAGTTGTCTTGGACGTTTCCCTCTCCGTGGGCCCCGGTGAATGCCTGGCGCTGGTCGGCGAATCGGGCTCCGGAAAGTCCGTGACGGCCCGCTCACTGATCGGTTTGGCGGGGCCGGGCTCCACCGTGCGGGCCGGCGCACTGGAGGTGGCCGGCGTGGACGCACGGGGCCTTTCACCACGTGCCTGGCGCTCGATCCGCGGCAGCAAGGTCGGATTCATCCTGCAGGACGCCCTGACCTCGCTGGATCCCCTGCGCAAGATCGGCAAGGAAATCGACGACGCGCTGCGCCTGCACGGTTCCGGCTCCGGTGCCGCGCGCGCCGCCAAGGTCGTGCAGTTGCTGGAATCGGTGGGGCTGGATGATCCGGTGCGCCGGGCCGGGCAGCGTTCCGGGGAACTTTCCGGCGGCATGCGCCAGCGCGCCCTGATTGCCTCGGCCATCGCCCTGGACCCGGCCCTGGTCATTGCCGACGAACCCACCACCGCCCTGGACGCCACGATCGCCGCCGCGGTGCTGGATCTGCTGGGCGAACTGCGGGCCGCGGGCTCAGGCATGCTGTTGATCAGCCACGACTTGTCCACGGTCTCCAACGTCGCCGACACCATTGCGGTGATGCAGGCCGGGCGCATCGTGGAAACCGGTCCGACACAACGGATCCTGGGCGATCCGCAGCACCCGTACACCAAGGCATTGCTGGCCGCGGTGCCGGCCGGCAAGCCCCGATTCGCGCGACTCTCCCCCGCCACCGCCATCCCCGCGACTCCGGAACCGGGACCCGCTGTGCCGCCGGTGATGCCCGGGGATTCCGCGCAACTGCCGGTGCTCAGCGCACGCTCGCTCTCCCGGTCCTTCAAGGTGCCGGGGGCCGCCGATTTTCCGGCGGTGAAAAACGTCGACTTCGACCTGTTGCCCGGCCGCACCCTGGGTGTGGTGGGCGAATCCGGGTCCGGGAAGACCACCACGGCCCGCATGGCCCTGGGGCTGCTGGGCCCGGACACGGGCTCGGTGGAACTCTTCGGCGAGCCCTGGAGCTCGGTGCCCGAGTCCCAACGGCGCACCCGCCGCTCGTGGCTCGGCGCCATCTACCAGGACCCGTTGTCGTCCTTCGACCCACGCCATTCGGTGGGGCAGGTGCTGGCCGATGCGCTGAGTTTCGGGGCCACCCGCAATCCGCGCAAACACGCCGGGCGGATCACCGAGCTGCTCTCCCTGGTGGGCCTCGCACCCGAGCTGTCGGTCAGGAACCCCGCCACCCTTTCGGGCGGCCAACGCCAGCGCCTGGCCATCGCCCGCGCCCTGGCACCCAACCCGCGCGTGCTGATTTGCGACGAACCGGTCTCCGCCCTGGACGTCTCGATCCAGGCGCAGGTGCTGGATCTGCTGGACGAGCTGCAGCAGCGCCTCGGGCTGGGCTACCTCTTCATTTCCCACGACCTGTCAGTGATCAGGCACATGAGCGATACGGTACTGGTGATGCGCGCCGGGGAGGTTGTCGAGTCTGGTGCCACCGAGTCGGTCTTCACCGATCCGCGGCATCCATACACCCGTGCCCTGCTGGCCGCATCCCCGGGCATTTCACCAGGGCGCTTGCCCAGGTAGGCGCCGGGTTCAGGACCTGAGGTCCCGGGCGAGGCCGGATTCCGCGGATTCCCTGACCACATCCAACGGGCGCGTCCCGGTTTGGATGAGGATGTCATCAAGCTTGGGCAGCGCCCGGACGAGCTGCAGCTTCGCTTCCCGGATAGTCGATTCGACCTCGGAGAGCGCCGCGTCCCTAACCTCGACCGTCGCCGTGCAGTGCAGCCGGTGGCCCACCCAGCGCAACTGGATCCGGGGCGTCGCCAGGATCCCGGGAACGGAGTTGAAGGCTTCCTCCGCCCGGGCCAGGAGATCGGGTTCGATGCCATCCATGAGCCGGCGGCCGATGCTGCGCACGGTGCCGAAGAGCAGGACCATGATGGCGGCGGAGATGACCAGTCCCACGATCGGATCGGCCAAGGGGAAGCCCAGCATGGCGCCTCCCGCGCCCAGGACCACGGCCAGGGAGGTAAATCCGTCGGTGCGCGCGTGGACCCCATCGGCAACCAGTGCGGCGGAACCGATCTTCCGGCCGATCCTGATGCGGTACATGGCCACGGCCTCGTTGCCAATGAAGCCAATGACCCCGGCCGCCAGGACCCAGCCCAGATGCTGAAGCGGTTGCGGGTGGATCAGGCGATCAATGGATTGCCAGGCGGCGAGAATGGCCGAAAGCGCGACCACCGCGACGATGAACAGCCCGGCCAGGTCCTCGGCCCGCCCGTATCCGAAGGTATAGCGGCGGTTGGCTGTCCGGCGTCCGAGGATGAAGGCAATCCACAGGGGCACGGCAGTGAGCGCATCGGAGAAGTTGTGGATGGTATCAGCGAGCAACGCCACCGAGCCGCTGACCATGACCACCGCCAGTTGCAGCACCGTGGTGCCCAGCAGGATGAACATGCTGATCTTCAGGGCGCGGATTCCCTGGATGTTGGATTCCAGGGCGTCGTCGATCGAATCGGCGGAGTCGTGCGTGTGCGGGACGAAGAGTTCAAAGAGCCACCCCTTGAAACCGGAATGGTGGTGGGAATGCCCGTCATGTCCGTGGTCGTGATCGTGGTCACGATCGTGGTCGTGGTCATGCCCGTCATGCCCGTGGCTGTGTTCTGCTGACTCATCGCTCGGGCTCATGCCGATTGCCGTCCGCGCGCGTGGTGGGCGGGTGTGCCGCCTAGGGCATGTTCGGCCTGGTGGATCGCGTCGACGACCAACTGGCGGGCGTGCTCGTTTTCGAGCCGATAGAGGACTTTTGTTCCTTCTTGACGGGTGGCGACCATCCGGGCCAGGCGCATCTTGGCCAGGTGCTGCGAGACCGAGGCAGGGGTTTTGCCCAAAAGCTCGGCCAGTGCCCCCACCGCCATTTCCCCGGACCGAAGGGCCAGAATGATTCTCACGCGGGTGGCGTCGGCAAGCATGCTGAACACTTCAACGGCAAGCTCCACATACTGGCTGTCGGAGTCCAGGGTACAAGACTTGTTATCTGCATTCATACGCACATAGTTTCACAGCACGAGCGCGGGATCAAGGATCCGCCTTCGGCAGTGGTGGCAATGCGGTGCCGAAGCAGCTAACCAAGAGATCCTTGCATTCAGATATGTACTACTTGTTACATTTATTCCTGTAACCATATATTCTGAGTGCATGACATGGATGGTATTGATAGTTCGCCTGACCGGAGCTACTTCTCGACACCGGGTGGCGGTATGGCGGGAACTGCGCCGCATCGGGGCCGCCCCCGTCACCCAGGGGGTTTGGACGGTCCCGGAGACCTCCCACTTCAGGGAGGCCGTCACGAAGGTAGAGGAACTGGCCCGCAAGGGCTCCGGAGACGTCATCGTTCTCTCAACGGCAACCGCCGGGGCGCCCGGCGAGGAAGCGATGGTCTCCGCGTTCCGCACGCAGCGCCTCGAGGAGTGGGAGGAATTCGGCGGTGACTGCCGAAAGTTCGAGGAAGAGATCGCCAAGGAAATCCGCATCAAGAAGTTCACCCTTGCGGAACTCGAGGAAGAAGAACAAAGCCTCGATCGCCTGCGACGGTGGCACCGTGAGCTCAAGAGCCGCGACGTACTGGGGCTGGCCGAGGCAACAGCGGCCGAGGCCCACCTCAAGACCTGTGTCGAGCGTCTGGACGAGTACGCCGACATGGTCTACGCCCGCCTGCACAACGACGATTCGCACGACGAGGCCACGAACGCGGGAAAGGGCTGAGCAAGACGTGGCGTGGCTCGAGGTCCTTCTCGCGGCTCTCGGCGGGCTGCTCTTGGTCTATGCCGCGCTGCTGGCGTTGTTGCGGCGCCACGCGCTGAGGAACCCAGACGCCGTCGGCCTGGGCGAGGCCTTGCGCCTATTACCCGATCTCCTGCGGTTCCTGGGCAGGCTCGTGGCGGACAGGGACCTGCCGTGGTGGCCCCGGTGCGCCCTGGTGCTGCTATTGGCCTATCTCGCGTCCCCCATCGACCTTGTGCCGGACTTCATCCCCGTAGTCGGCTATGCCGACGACGTACTGGTGGTGGCCTTGGTGCTTCGCTTTGTGGTTCGGCGTTCGGGGAGAGAAGCATTGTTGCGGAACTGGCAGGGCTCCGGGGCCGGGCGGCGGATCATCGAGCAACTGGCCGGCCTCGCTGCCCCGGAGCCGCGATAGCCAGGGGCCCCGAAGGGAAGCTCTGGCTCCGGGATTCCCGAAGCGGGGGTGCTATTTCCGTATGCCGGCAACCAGTGGCGAGACAAGCACCGCCTGGGTGACATTCCGAACGAAGGGTAGCTACAACGAGGCCAGCACCGCGGCCAGGATCGGGCGGGGAACCGACACCAGCAGCCGGCCAAATCGACCCGTCAGACTCAGCACCAACATGAGCCAACCGGCCTCAATGTAGGCGCTAGGCCCTGGATCCCGCTGCAGACCGGCACCGCCCATACCTAGGACGCCGCTTTGGCCGACTCCAGGCCTGGCCATTCGACAGCCTGGATGACCAGCATCGGCCCGGCACGGGAGGCGGAAGACGCCTGCGCTGACCTCGGGTCCCGGTTCCGGCTCTCAGGTGCCCAGGCACGACTGGAGCCGTCTTTCGATTGGAAGGCAACGGCCTCGATCCCTGCGACGGCACGGGAACCGGGCCTGGAAGGGAGCATTTGGGGCCTAACGCTACGGCGAGGTCGGGTGCCTGACAAATACCCAGATCTTTGTGATTGATATCGCAATCCACTCAATGGACACCACCCTGGGTCAACCCTAGGCATATGCCCAGTGTGAGGTCACGCACATACTGACATGGTGTATCTCATGGTTTCGCCACCCACCGGGTGGACCAGGGCGCCAGCGCCCGCTACGAAGGATGGAGCACTCCATGACAGAAACACTTGATACCGTCTCGGCCCTGCTTGATGATGCACTCGTCGACAGCCCGGAGACCGGCCAATTCCGCGCCAACCGAAATATCTTCACCGATGAAGAGACCTTCGAGCTCGAAATGAAGCACATCTGGGAGGGCAACTGGATTTACCTGGCCCACGAATCCCAGATCCCGAACATCGGCGACTACTTCACCACGAACATCGGCCGCCAGCCGATCGTGATCTCGCGCAACAAGGAAGGCGTGCTCAACGCCCTCATCAACGCGTGCAGCCACCGCGGTGCCATGCTTTGCCGCCGCAAGACCGATAACCGCACCACCTTTACCTGCCCGTTCCACGGCTGGACCTTCAACAACTCCGGCAAGCTGCTCAAGGTCAAGGACTCCCGCGGCGCCGGCTACCCGGAGGGCTTCAACAAGGACGGCTCGCACGACCTGACCAAGGTCGCCCGCTTCGAGTCCTACCGCGGCTTCCTCTTCGGCTCGCTGAACGCGGACGTCAAGCCGCTGACCGAGCACCTCGGTGAATCCACCAAGATCATCGACATGATCGTGGACCAGTCCCCCGAGGGCCTCGAGGTCCTGCGCGGCTCCTCGACCTACACCTATGACGGCAACTGGAAGCTCCAGGCGGAGAACGGCGCCGACGGCTACCACGTCTCGGCCACCCACTGGAACTACGCTGCCACCCAGGCCCGCCGCAGCGCGGGCGAGTCCACCAATGACACCAAGACCATGGATGCCGGCGGCTGGGACAAGCAGGAAGGCGGCTACTACTCCTTCGAAAACGGCCACCTGCTGCTGTGGACCGAATGGCTGGACCCGGCCAACCGCCCGCTGGCCGAGAAGCGCGACGAATTGGTTGCCGCCCACGGCGAAGCCAAGGCCGACTGGATGATCGGTGTCTCCCGCAACCTCTGCCTGTACCCGAACGTGTACCTAATGGACCAGTTCTCCTCGCAGATCCGTGTTTTCCGCCCGGTCGCCGTCGACAAGACCGAGGTCACCATCTACTGCATCGCCCCGGTCGGCGAATCCGACGAGGCCCGCGCGAACCGCATCCGCCAGTACGAGGACTTCTTCAACGCCTCGGGCATGGCCACCCCGGATGACCTCGAGGAATTCCGCTCCTGCCAGAAGACCTACCTGGCCACCGCCGCCAAGTGGAACGACCTCTCCCGCGGACAGGCGCACCAGATCACCGGTGCCGACGAGAACGCCAAGAAGATCGGCCTGGAGCCGATTTCCTCCGGCGCCCGCACCGAGGACGAGGGCCTGTACCCGATCCAGCACGGCTACTGGCTGGACACGATGCGCAAGGCCGTCGCCGCCGAGGCCTCATCCACCACCACCGGCACCACCGAACAGGGGAACAACCATGACTGCAACCACTAACGCCATCGTCACCAAGATCCAGACCGGCGCCGGTGAGGTCAAGCTGGAGGACATCGCGCAGTTCCTCTACCGCGAAGCCCGCTTCCTGGATGACCGCGACTTCGATCGCTGGATCGACTGCTACCACCCCGAGGCCACCTTCTGGATGCCGGCCTGGGCCGATGACGACAAGCTCACCGAGGATCCGCAGCGCGAGATCTCGCTGATCTTCTACGGAAACCGCGGTGGCTTGGAAGACCGCGTCTTCCGCATCAAGACCGACCGCTCCAGCGCCACTTCGCTGCCGGAGCCGCGCACCGGGCACAACATCTCCAACGTCGAGATCGTTTCGGTCGACGGCGACAAGGTCGATGTGCGCTTCAACTGGTTCACCCTGTACTACCGCTACCAGAACGTCGACACCTACTTCGGCACCTCCTTCTACACGATCGACTACTCCGGCACCCAGCCGGTGATCATGGCCAAGAAGGTTGTCCTGAAGAACGACTACATCCACCACGTCGTGGACATCTACCACATCTAGTCCCGCCCGGACCGGGGCCCGTTCCCGGCCCGCCGGACTGGTGGTGCGGGGGCGCATCTTGCGCCCCCGCACCACCACCTTGCACCAGCTGCCGCACCACCCTGCACTATTTTGAAAAGAGCCCCCTCATGACCTATCAGGTTGCCCTCGCCTTCGAGGACGGTATTACCCGGTTCATTAAAGTCGGACCCCGCGAAACCGTCGCCGATGCCTCCTACAAGGCACGGATCAATATTCCGCTTGACTGCCGCGACGGCGCCTGCGGCACCTGCAAGGCCTTCTGCGAATCCGGCAAGTTCGACGGCGGTGACTACATCGAGGAGGCACTGACCGACGACGAGGCCGAGAAGGGCTTCTGCCTCCCGTGCCAGATGGTTCCCGAATCCGACCTCGTGCTGCAGATCCCCACGACCTCGGATGTCGCCAAGACGACTGCCACCACCTACTCCTCGACGCTGACAGAGATCCGCCGCCTCTCCGAGACGACCTACGCGTTCAGCCTCGAGATCGAGAACCGCGACGAGCTCTCCTTCCTGCCCGGCCAGTACGTGAACATCGAGGTTCCCGGCTCCGGCGGCCAGACCCGCTCGTACTCCTTCAGCTCCGGCCCGGAGGTCTCCACCCTTTCCTTCCTGATCCGCATCACCGACGGCGGATTGATGTCCACCTACATGCGCGACGTCGCAGCCGTCGGGGACCAGATCAACTTCACCGGCCCGATGGGCAGCTTCTTCCTGCGCGATCCCAAGCGCACGTCGCTGCTGCTCGCCGGCGGCACCGGACTGGCCCCGCTGCTGGCCATCCTGGAAAAGCTCTCGGGCATGGACACCCCCCACCCGACCCACCTCATCTACGGCGTCAACACCGACACCGACCTGGTCGAGCTCGACGTGCTGGAGGACTACAAGTCGCGCATTGACGGCTTCACCTTCGACACCGTCGTCGGGGACCCGAACAGCGCCGCGGAAAAGAAGGGCTACGTCACCAACCACTTCGAGCCGCACCACCTGGCCGAGGGCGACGTGGATATCTACCTCTGCGGCCCGCCGCCCATGGTCGAGGGCGTCCGCCGCCACCTGGAGGCCGAAGGCATCAAGCCGCAGAACTTCTACTTCGAGAAGTTCGCCCTTGCAGTCGTTCCCGATGCGGCCGCGGCGCCGGAGGCACCGGCACCGGCAGCTCCCGCAGAGGAGGCAGTGGAGGCTCCAGCAGCCCTGCCCACCTACGAAATCGGCGAAGAGCACGCAACTTTTCAGGCGCAATTCGACGCGCGCATGGCCCTGGAACTGGCCATCGTTGAACTGACCATGGGCAAGCTGACCCCTGAGCAGCTGGCCGAATTCAAGGTCCTGGCCGAACTGGCCGGCAAGACCCTGTCGGGTGAGAATTTCGTGGACGCCGCGGAATTCACCGTGACCAACGACGCCTTCCACCAGTTCCTGTTCCGCTGTGTCGGCAACGAACACCTGCTGCAGGCGTACAACCGACTGGAGGTCCCCGCGACCATGGCCAAGGTACTGCGCCAGGAGCACTGGATCGACGGCGCCGTCGACGCCGACCACCTGGAAATCGTCGCCGCCTTCGAGAACCAGGACTTGGCAGCTGCCCGCACGGCCATCATGGCCCACAACGAGCACGCCAAGGCCACCATGGCCGCCGCGTCGCGCGCGTCCAAATGAGCGCCGACAACCCGGCGGTGAACCATGCCGCCGCGGCACCACTGCCCGAATCCTTCCACGCGGGCCGTTTCGCCTCCAAGGTCGTGCTCATCACCGGAGCCGCCCAGGGCATTGGCTGGGCAGTGGCCCGGCGCATTGCCGCCGAGGGTGCGGAGCTGGTCCTGGTGGACCGTTCGCCGCTGGTGCACGACATCGCCGAGGGCCTGCGGGCGCAGGACGTCAAGGCGCTGAGCGTCACCGCCGACCTCGAAACCTTTGAGGGCGCGCTGGCCGCGGTCACCGCCGCGGTCACCGAATACGGCCGGATCGATGTGCTCATCAACAACGTCGGCGGGACCATTTGGGCCAAGCCGTTCGAGCACTATGCCCCGGAGGAAATCCAGAAGGAAATCCAGCGCTCGCTCTTCCCGACCCTGTGGATGTGCCGCGCGGCGTTCCCGGAAATGGTCAAGGCCGGCTCCGGAACCATCGTGAACGTCTCCTCGGTTGCCACCCGCGGACTCAACCGCGTCCCGTACGCCGGAGCCAAGGGCGGGGTCAAGGCCATCACCTCGGCCCTGGCCATGGAGGGGGCAGCCCACGGAATCCGCGTGGTGGCCACCGCCCCCGGCGGCACCGAGGCCCCCGAACGCCAGGTAAAGCGGGGCCCGGCCCCCGAAGGCGAGCAGGAGAAGGCCTGGTACCAGCAGATCGTTGACCAGACCATCGATTCCACCCTGATGAAGCGTTACGGAACCCTCGACGAACAGGCAGGACCCATCGTGTTCCTGGCCTCCGACGAGGCTTCATACATCACCGGCAGCACCCTTGCGGTGGCCGGAGGGGACCTCGGCTAGATAGGTATCTTTCAATTGCATGCAGGCGGCGGTATCCCCGCCGCCTGCGTGCTATCCACGGCCCGCCGCCCGATTATCCTTCGGGTCAAGGCTTCCACCCCGCAGCCTCACGCTGCGGCACTTGTCCGTGCCCCGAAACCCCGCACAAAGCCGTGCGCCCGGGGCCCATAAAAATATGGAGCAAATCGTGAAATCACCGGAAGCAAGCGCCACCAAGAAGCAAAAAAACACCGTCCACTGGGTCGTCGCCATCGCCGCGATCGCCCTGATCTTTGATGGATACGACCTGGTCGTCTACGGCACCGTCGTCTCCACCCTGCTCAATGACCCGACCCAGCTCGGTGCAATCGGACCGGCCACCGCAGGTGTGCTGGGAAGCTGGGCACTGTTCGGGGTCATGGTCGGGGCCTTGGTCACCGGCGCGATCGGTGACTACCTCGGCCGCCGCAAGATCATGATCGCCGGCATCATCTGGTTCTCCGTGGGCATGGGCCTGACCGCCCTGGCCCCGAACGTCATCGCTTTCGGCGCCCTGCGCTTCGCCACCGGAATCGGCGTCGGCGCACTGGTTGCCACCGCAGGTGCGGTCGTGGCCGAATTCGCACCCAAGGGCAAGCGCAACTACTACAACGCCATCGTCTACTCCGGTGTCCCCGTGGGCGGGGTCCTGGCATCACTGCTGGCCATCGTCCTGCTGGACCTTGTCGGCTGGCGCGGGCTCTTCTTCATCGGCGCAACCCCGCTGCTCTTCCTGCTGCCCATGGCGCTGACGAAGCTGCCCGAGTCCCCGCAATGGCTCATGGCCCGCGGCCGCACCGAGGAAGCCGAGCGCGTCTCGATCCGCACCGGCGTCCCGATCGCAGAAACGGCCCCGACGCACGGTGCCCACGCACTTGTATCCGAACCGGTCGACACAAAGATCGGCTTCCGGGCACTGGCCTCCAAGAAGTACGCCCTGCCCACCTTGTTGCTGGGCCTGATGAGCTTCGCCGGCCTGATGCTGACCTACGGCCTGAACACCTGGCTGCCGCAGATCATGACCCAGTTCGGCTACGGCAAGTCCTACTCGCTCGCCTTCCTGCTGGTACTCAATGCCGGCGCCGTCTTCGGCGGGTTGATTGCCTCCGTGGGCGCCGATCGCGTCGGTGCCAAGCGCGTGGTTTCCACGACGTTCTTCCTCGCCGCGGTGGCCATGGTGATGCTGACCCTGCAGCTTCCCTTCGGAATCCTGCTCGGGCTGGTTGCCGTGGCAGGCGTGGGTACCATCGGCACGCAGGTGCTGATCTACGGGTTCGTGTCCAACTACTACAACAGCGCCGCCCGCGGCGCCGGGGTTGCCTGGTGCGCCGGATTCGGTCGCCTGGGCGGCATCTTCGGGCCGTTGATCGGCGGACTGCTCATCGCAGCAGGCGTGCAAAACCACGTCGCCTTCTACGTCTTCGCGGGAGTTGCTATCGTTGGTGCAATGGTGACCGCCTTTGTTCCCTTGCGCAACTCCGAGACCCAGCTGCCGGCCGGCTCCGCGGCACGGGTCAAGATCGCCAAGTAACCACAGGTCGGCTGCAGAGCCGGCCACCGGGGGCCGCGTGGACAAGGATGTTCGCGCGGCCCCCGTCTTTATACATTGAAAGGTTGGCTGGGGCGGATCCATGCATCAACAACGAACACTGGCGCTCATGGCCCGACTGCTGCAGTTGGCCGAGGCCGGCAGCGCCCAGCTGGTGGTGGTCAGCGGGCCGGCCGGGTGCGGGAAAAGCGCCTTGGTCCGGCGTTTCATGGACAACAACAAGCACCTTGCCTCGTGGAGTGCCTCGGGCGCGAGGTGGGAAAAGAACGTTCCCGGATCGGCCTTGCAGGAATTGCTCGGCCCCACGGACACTGATGACTCCCCCCTTGCCGAAGGCCTGCTCGCCTTCATCCGCAATGCGGGAAGGCAAAGCGGAATCCTCTTGCTGGAAAACCTGCAATGGATCGATGCCCAGTCCCTCGCCGCGTTGCTGTTTGCCTGGCGGCGGCTGCGCACCGAAAAGCTGCTGGTCATTCTGACCCTGCGCGAGGAGGAAGCTGCCTTCCTGCCGCCGGGTGCCCGCGAACTTCTCGAGTCACAGCACAGCACCACGATCGACCTGGATCCGCCCACTGCTGCCGCATTGAAGGAAATTTCCGTGTCCCGGCTCGGCGTGGACCTCTCGGCGGCCGCGGCCGACCAGTTGGCCGGCTACACCGCAGGCAACATCCACACCGCCTTGGAACTGATCCGGGAAAACCCCGACGAAACCTGGAACCACCTGAACCACCGGTTCCCGGCTCCCCGGGCCGTCACCGCAGAGGTCTCCGAGCGGTTGGACGCCTTGTCGGTGCCTGCCCGCTCCGTCATCGAGGCCGCCGCCATCCTGGGCGTTGGCCCCCGGCTGGAACGGGTCGTCGCCCTGGCCGAGGTCGGGGACCCGCTGCCCCTGCTGGAGGAGTGCGTGGCCTCCGGGCTGGTGGAGGTTGCCGGCAGCGGCGGAAACCTTTCGCTGCTGTTCAACGGCCACATCAATCACATGGCCGTCTACCACCTGGTCCCTCTCTCGCGCCGCCTGGCCCTGCATGCAGCGGCTGCCGCCCTGGGCGAGAACGCGGGCGACGCGCTGGCACACCGCGCCGATGCCACGTTGCTTTCCGATCCAGCCCTGTCACACCAGCTGGAGCTCTTTGCCGAGAGCCAGGCGGGCAAGGGCGAGTGGGCTTCGGCCGCCATAGCGCTGCACCGTGCCGCGCATCTTGCGACCCACGCCGAGGACCGCGAGCCTCTCCTGCTCAAGGCCGTCGATGCGACGGTGGCTGCCGGCGAACTGCCCCGCGCCCTGGCCTACTCCGAGGAACTGGCTTCCCTGGCGGCCAGCCCCGAAAGCGACCTGCTCTCCGGTTACATTGCCATCCTCCAGGGCCAGGCGCCGACAGCTGACCGCTGGCTCTCCCGCGCGTGGTCGGGCGCCGAGGACGCGCAGCAAATCGACATCATGGCCACCGTTTCCCAGCGCCGGGTCCTTGACTCGCTGGGCCGGCTGGATGGGCACAGGATTGTGTCATGGGCCGAACGGACCCTGGAGCTGGCCGAAGCGGAAAGCCCGGTGGCCGTGGAGTCCTCGGCCGTCCAGGGACTGGGCCTGGGCATGTTGGGCCGGGGGCCCGAGGGTGAGAAGATCCTGTCGCGTATGCTCGCCACCTTGCCCGCCGGCGCCCAGCGGCAACGCGCCGAAATGGCCATGGGATGGCTGCACGTGGCCGGGGACCAAATCGAACTGGCCCGGCACGAACTGATGATCTCCAGCTCCACCGACTACACCGAAGGATCCCACCGCATCGCCCTGTGGGCCAGGGCCTGGCTGGCCCGGGCCGAGTATTCGGCCGGCGACTGGGACCAGGCCCTGGAGACCGTGCGTGCAGGCGTCGCACTGCAGGAACGATCCGGCATCGAGCTGGTTCGCCCCCTGCTGCACTACACCGCGGTGCAGATCCACGCCATGCGAGGGGAGCAGGAGGAAGTCGAGGCCCACCTGGCCAAGGCCTGGGCCAGGACCGGAAGCTACGAGGTCATGCAGGTGCCCTACCGGATGGCCAGGGGTGCCTCGGCCCGCGCCCGCGCCGACTACGACGAGGTCATCCTGGCGTTGGAGCCCCTTTTGCTGCTGGACCGCTCGCGCGGGATCGATGAGCCGGGGTTCTGGCCGTGGCACGACATGTACGCGGATGCGTTGGTGCGCAAGGAACGCTATGACGAGGCCCTGGAGTTCATGGAGCCGCTCATGGCGGCCGCCCGCAGGTGCAAGCACCGCTCGACCACAGCACGCTTCCTGGTGGTGCGCGGGCAGGTGCTCGCTTCACGCGGCGACCTGGAAGGATCTCGCGACGCGTTCGAGGAGGCACTGGCCCTGTTGCAGGGGCTCACGCTGCCGGTGCTGCGGGCAAATGTCGAGTACGCCTACGGGCAGTCGTTGCGCCGCGCAGGCAAGCGCGGCGAATCCGCCGGTCCGCTGACCCGTGCGCTGGCAGGTTACACGCAGCTGGGGGCGACGATTTACATCGAACGCTGCAACCGCGAACTCAAGGCCACCGGCATCAGCGTCCCGCGCCGGGACGCCGCCGACTGGTCCTCGCTCACCTCGCAGGAAAAGGCGGTGGCCTCGCTGGTTTGTGCAGGTGCCAGCAACAAGAAGGCCGCCGAGGAGCTGTTCATCGGAGCCAAGACGGTCCAGTACCACCTGACCCGGATCTATGCGAAGCTGGGCGTATCCTCGCGCACCGAACTCGCCGCGCGGTATCGGGACGCCGACAACTAGCCTTGGGAATGCCGGATGGCCGGGCGTAGCCTGAGTACATGGAATCCGACGTCCTGAAGCTGCGTCTGGCCACGGGGATCGAGGTGCCGTGTTTCGTCCACGGCGACGTGGATGCCAGGCCGCTGATGTTGCTGCATGCGTGGGGAGAATCCCGGAGAAGCTTCGACCGCCTGGTGCCCAGGCTCGCCGGCTTCAGGGTTCTTGCGCCCGACCTGCGGGGGCACGGTGATGCGGAAAAGCCCGGGGACGGCTATTCCCTGGTGGCACAAGCTGCCGATGCCGCAGCCATCTTGGATGCCTTGGATGTACCTGCTGCATTCGTCCTTGGCTCATCCAGCGGCGGCTACGTGGCCCAGCAATTGGCCGTAGACCACGGTCAACGGGTGCAGGCCCTGGTGTTGGCTGGAACCCCCTTGACCCTGCGGAGGCGACCCGAATTCGCGGATTCGGTCGAGGCCCTCACGGATCCCGTGAGCGTCGACTGGGTCAGGGATTCCCTGTCCTGGTTTCCCCTGCAGCATGCGGTTCCAGAGTGGTACCTTCAGGACCGGGTGCTCGACGGTGCGGCAATGCCCGCGCACATCTGGCGGGCCAGCTTGGCGGGCCTATGCCAAGCCACGCCGCCCACCGAATCGGGAACCATCGATGCGCCGGCCTTGATTCTGTGGGGTGGACGGGACCCCGTGCTTTCGCGGACGGATGAGGAAATCCTGTGCCAGCGGATCGCAGGTTCCTTCCTGAAAATCTATCCGGAGGCAGGGCATCTGGTCCTGTGGGAACGCCCTGCCCAGGTGGCAGCGGATACGACGGCTTTTCTTGGCTCGCTCGGTTGAGCCTCCCATGATCGACAAGATGGCAGCCGGCTGGGCATTCTTGGCCGCGTCGATTCCATCCGCCAGGGGGCCGAGGGTGCGGGGAACCTGGGACAAAGAAGCGAGAGGCCCCGGACAGCGTCATTGCTGTCCGGGGCCTCCGGCACGTGTCCGTGCTGCTGTGGACGAAAGTTTAGGCGGCAAGCATTGAGGTGTGGTGTTCGGTGGCCTGCAGGGCGGAATAGGGAAGCTCGCGCTCCGCTTCGGGCATCCATCCGGTCCAGGCCCAGTGGTTTAGTTCCTGGACGGTGTCGGTGGTGGTCCGCGAGTTGCGCGCGGACCGGTGTTCTCCTGCGGTCTTTCGCCGTGTCGAGACAAACATGATGTGCTCCTTTGGGGCCAAGTAATGCATGGATTTGATGGTTGAATGATCCGCACCGTCGGTGCGGACGCTCAAGTGGTGTTACGGGATGAATGGCTGGAAGGACCTGGCGCCGGCGAACCAGCTTTCACCCTGTCCGTCCTCGAGTCGTTCACCGATCCGGCGGAACGTGCCCTCGTGGAAGAGCAGCGGATTCGCATTCCCCAGTGCCACCGAGCTGACTTCGCCAACCACGATGATGTGGTCGCCTCCGTCGTAGTTGTTCCACGCCCGGCATTCCAGCGTGGCTGCGTTGCCCACCAGCACCGGGACGTTTCCATTCAGGACCCACTCGGGTTCGCAGTCCATCGGTTCGCCGGCGAAGTGCTTGGCCGCCTCCAGCTGGCCGTCCGAAAGGATGTTGATGGCGAAGGATGAGCCATCCAGGTGCTTGGCGGCCCTGGAGCTGCGGGTCAAGATGATCTGGGCCAGGGGCGGATCCATCGACACCGCGGCGAACGCCGTCACCATGGCGCCGTAGGGTTTGCCGTCAGTGCCCTGTGTGGTGACCACCGTGACGCCGGTGGTGAATTGCCCGAATACGCTCCGCAGTTCCATCGCGTCCACCGGTTTTGACATGGTTTCCTGGGTCATTGCGGGTTCTCTTTCACATCAAATTACAGGGGTACGAAATGGGTCTTGGTGTTGTCTTGGTACCCCTTTGTGACGCCGCGCGCGGCATCACGGAAAGCATGGTGGTACGACAACGGCGGGGTCCCCGAATGCATTCCGGGAGCCCCGCCGTGACGAGGTGGGGGTGTGGACCCTACTTGGACTCGGGGTCAAGCACGAAGTCGTAGGTCGTCTGAACGCCTTCACCCTCGGTTGCCGGCTCGATGTCCAGCAGCAGTTCCGGCTTCACAGCGGTCGCGATGTCGTCGTCGTTGTGCGCGTCGCCCGGGAAGTACAGCTGGGCGGTGAGCAGCTCGTGGCCCGGTGCGGAGACCTTCAGGTGCAGGTGGGCCGGGCGCCAGGCGTGCCATCCGGCGGCGGCGATCAACTGGCCGCAGGCACCGTCGGTCGGGATCTGGTACGGGGCAGGCTGCATGGTGTTGATCTGGAAGTTGCCTTCCTCGTCTGCGATGAAGGTGCCGCGCAGGTTCCAGTCCGGGATGTTCGGAGCGAACTGCGAGTAGAAGCCTTCTTCGTCCGCGTGCCACAGCTCGATCTTGGCGTTCTTCAGTGCCGAGCCGTCGGTCGAACGGACCTGGCCCTGGAAGAGCAGGTGGGTGCCCTTCTCGTCCTCGCGCATCTCGATGGTGGCCGGGGACTTCTGCTCCGGGGAATCCGGGATGTAGTACGGGCCCTCGATGGAGCCCTTGTTGCCCTCGCGGTGGTCGGTGGCGACTTCCTCGACCGAGTGCTCGAGCCACACGTCCATGAACAGCGGCCATTCGCCGTCTTCGCCGACCTTGATCAGCCATGCCTTCAGTGCGTTGAACTCGTCGTAGCTGACGCGCTCTTCGAGGATGATGTCGTTGGCGGCCTTGATCAGCTTGCTGGCCAGCAGGTTGACGCGCTCGACGTCGGCGGTGATCGATGCCGTCTTGCCGGACTGGCGGAAACGGTCGGTGGCGGCGTTGCCTGAGGCTGCGGCGCTTGCGGTGGTTTCGGTGCTCACGAGTTGCTCCTTCTATCTCCAGTTGGAGGGGGGTGTTGATGCGCTGGTCCGGCGTCACATGGTGCGGTGACTACAGTCACAACGACTTTCTATGCATTCAATGTATGCCGGTTATTGAGAAGAGGGAAATACTTCTTTCCGATCCATTGAGACGCTCTGCATATAGGACCGCAATTGGCAGCCTTTCTTGCAATTAACGCCCCGCGGCCAATGGAATGGGCCGGATCCAAAGGACCCGACCCATTCCGCATCATCCCTGCGGCGTTCCCGCCGCAGATCCGCCTAGCGGATCGAGTTCGGGTGCTTGGCCAGCGGCGTGACCTTGATCTTCATGTACGGGTACATCGGGAAACCGCTGAGGATCTGGTGCAGCTCGTCGTTGGATTCGACGTCGAACAGCGAGTGGTTGGCGTACTCGCCGACGATGCGCCAGATGCCTGCCATCTTGCCGCTGTTCTGCAGCTGGCCCGAGTATTCCTTTTCGCGGACCTGGAAATCGGCGATTTGGGCCTCGGTCAGGTGGGCCGGAAAGGTTACGTCCATGCGGGCTAGGAATATCATGTCTTCTCCTGGATTAAGCGTGGTTGGTGGGTGCTAGTTCTGGCGGTAGCGGGCGAGTTTTTCTTCGTCAATGGCTGCGCCGACACCGGGGACGTTGCGCACCGAGATGCGGCCACCGCTGATGCGGATGGGCTCGGCAATCAGGTCATCGGCCATGTCCAGGAAGTTGGAGAGCTCACCGGCGCGGCGGTTGCTCGCCTCATGGGCGGCACCGAAGGTCACGGTGGCCAACGATCCGATCTGGGTGTCGATCTGGTTGCCCATGGTGACATCGACGCCGAGCCCGGTGCACAGGCCCAGGATCTCCGTGGCTTCGGTGAACCCGCTGCGGGCGGTCTTGATGCAAATCGCGTTCGAGCCACCGGAGAGCAGTTCTCGGGATACGTCGCCTGCCGTCGGCACCGACTCGTCGCCCACAATGGGGATCGGGGACTTTTCCACGAGCCGGCGGCGGCTCATGGCTTCCTTCGCATCACAAGGCTCTTCCAGCGCCGTCAGGCCCAGGCCCTCGGTGCGGCGCAGGACTTCCATGGCCTCGTTTGCGGTCCAGCCGCGGTTGGCATCCAGGTAGAGCTCCACGTCTTCGCCGAGTCCGGCGCGCAACACGTGGCAGGCCTCGATGTCCAGGGCCAGCGGGCGGCGCCCGACCTTCAGCTTGAAGGTGGTGATGCCGTACTCCTCGCCGAAGCGCAGCGCCTCGTCGAGCAGTTCCTGCGCCGGGCGGAAGCCGAGCATGTGCGAAACGCGCATCGAGTCGGAGTATCCGCCCAGCAGCTTGTGCACCGGGGTGCCCAGCGCCTTGCCCAACAGGTCCCACAGGGCGATGTCGATGGCACCTTTGGCGACCTGGTTGTGGATGGTCCGGGCCATCACCTCGTGCACCTTGCCGCGGTCAAAGGGATCTAGCCCGATCAACTGCGGTGCGAAGACGTTGTCGATGATCGTGATGATCGATTCCTGGGTCTCGCCATAGGTGTAGGGCCGCGGCGGGGCATCGGCCTCCCCCACCAGTCCGTCATCCGAGTGGATGCGCACCAGCACGTGCTCGGCATCGGTGACCTGCCCGCTGGCAAACTTGAGCGGGTGCGTATAAGGGATCGAATAAGGGATTGCTTCGATGCGTAGGATCTTCACGCCGGGTTTCCTTCCGTGGGGGCTGGAGCCTCAAAGAGGTCCAAGAACTTTTTCAGCAGTGCGGTTTCGTTGTCGGTTTTCCAGGCAACGGCAAGATCGACCGCCGGCGCATTGCGCAGCTGGCGGAAGACAATGCCCTGCAACGCGAACATGCGCCGGGCGGTGGGGACCAAGGCGACGCCCATCCCGGCCGCGACGAACGACAGCAGGGTCGAGGTTTCCTGGGTCTCCTGGACAATTTGGGGGCTGAAGCCCGCCTGGCGGCAGGCCTCGATGGAGATGGTGTTAACCGCGGAACTCAGCGGGTAGGTGATAAAGGGTTCATCGGCCAGGTCCGAGAGGTCAAGCAAGCCACGCGATGCCAGCTCGTGGTCCTCGGGCAGGGCCACAACCAGCTCGTCCTTCTCCAAGAACTTCAGGCTCAGTTGGCTCGAACGGATTGGCGGTCGTAGTACGGCGACATCCACGCGCTGCTCTTCCAGCGCGATTTCCATTTCGGGCGTGAGCATCTCGCCCTGTACGTTCAGGCGCAGGCCGGGCATGTGGACCCGGGCGGCCTGCACGATCATGGGCATCAGTCGGTAGGTGGCTGTGCCGGAGACGCCGACCCGCAGTACGCCGCTGGCTCCCTGCCCCACAAGCTTGACGTCTTGTTCGAGCTTGTCGATCTCGGCCAGCAGCAGCCGCGCCCGGGTCAGGAGCAATTCGCCGGCGGCGGTGAGGTCGACCTTGCGCGTGGTGCGCACCAACAGCTGGGTGCCCAGCTGCTCCTCGAGCGACTTGATTTGTTGGGACAGCGGAGGCTGGGCCATGTGCAGGCGCTGGGCCGCACGGCCGAAGTGTTTTTCCTCGGCCACCGCAATGAAGTACCGCATCTGACGTACTTCCACGTCGTCCACCTCCGGTCATGGAGCACCGATGTGCACCACTGCCAGATTAGGACGCAAAGATTACTTATGGGAAATACATGTATGCGCGCGATTCAGATCCAATAAGTATCAGTGGCGCTCCCGGCTTCCGCACGGGTGAGATCAGGGACACGGAACGTGCCGCCCTTGCGGTGCCTAGGGGCTCGTTGCGCAGGAGGACCGGGCCGCCGCGATGAATGCTTCGATCAGGTCTACATCCTTGGTACCGCGGCTGGACTCCACCCCGGAAGAAACATCCACGCCTGCCGGGTGCAGCGTGCCCACCAGGTGCGCGACATTCCCCGGGTTCAGCCCCCCGGCAAGGATCCAGGTCCCGGCAGGCGGTGCCTCAACGAGTTCGGTGGCGTCGAAGGCGACGCCGGCTCCCGGCTCGACCGCGTCGAGCAGGATCCGCCCGGATTCCCAGCGCTGTCGTTCGGCGTCATCCAGGGCGCGATAGCCGTCGATTGAGAAGGCCCGCAGCGTCGCGAAACCCTGGGCGTGCAGCGCCTCGAGATCCGCGTACGGTTCATCGCCGTGCAGCTGCACCGTGCCGACACCCGCCCGGAGGGCGAGGTCGATGACGTCCTGAACCGGCTGGTTGCGGAAGACCCCGACGGTTTCGACATGCTCCGGCACCTGCGCGACGAGTGTCCTCACGAGTTCCGGTTCGACGGTTCGCGGACTGCCGGGGGCAAAAACGAAGCCCACCGCGTTGGCGCCGGCGGCGACGGCCGCCGCGACGGTCTCCGGTGTGCGAAGTCCACAGATCTTTACGTACAGCTCGTGATTCACTCGGTGCTTCCGCGTTGGCTCGTTGATGGCGTTTGCCTCCATGCTACTTCTCAACGCGCATGCTGAGCATCACCGCGCGCAGCAGGCGGTAATCCCGGCTCTGCATGATCTTCCCGGCATCCGCGAGGCTCACGTGGTCGTCATGGAATCCCAGTTCCTCGGCCAGGTCATCGGAACTTGTCAGCTGCGCCACGAGGCCCTGCTTCGGCAGGAAGAAGCTCAGCGCGGGGTTCATGTCCCGCGCCTTGGTCGCTGCCGCGTCGTTGAGCATCAGCAGCACCTTCTGTTCCCGGGTCTTGCCCGGGATGTCCAGGACGAAGTGTTCGAAGACCACCTCGGCAGGGGCAAGGAAGCCCCCTTCCACGGGCGTGGATTCCAGCACGGTGCGCTTGTAGGTGCTGGTGTCCCCGTCGATGTCGGTGGCCGAGTCGGCACGGAATTCGGCGATCTCGTTGCCGTCGGAATTCTCGATGTCCCATTTGGTGAAGGGGTCCGCCAGGGGCTTGGCCGTGGCGTTGCAGTTGCTGCAGTCGTCCTCCTCGATGTTCCAGTCGGGAGGGTATCGAAAGCTCAGCCCCTGGGTGGCGAACGTCTTCCAACCCGTGGTGTCGACTTCTTCGGCGGGCTTCGGTGAGGGAGTTGCCATCGCACTTCCCCCCTCCACGGTCACGGGCCGATCGGACGGTTCCTGTGGCGGGCCGAAGGGGGTCGAATCGACGGTGCTGGAGTCGTTCGGAGCCCATTGTCCGGGGTCCGCGCATCCCGACAGGAGGAAAAGCCCGAGCAGCGAGGCGATGCACAGGGCCCCGGTCATTGCCTTCGGTTTGCCGGATACGGTGGCGTCGGCGCACTTACTCATCGGTTGTCTCCTGGGCGCGAGTGCCAAATCGGACATCGATACCTTCCCCACTGTGCCCCATCCGATACGCGCTTGCAAAGGCCTGAAAATGCCCGGTGCGATGCGCGCACTGCGCGTTGCACCGGCATCCGGCCACTTTTCCCGGAAGTACCAACACGCATGTCAGTTAATCAGCAGTGCGGGATCCTGCATAATCGAGGCGACATCGGCAGTGAACTGCGCCGACACAACAGGGGCTTCCCGCCCATAATCCCAACGATCACGGACGGGAAGTGAGAGTGGGGACAGGACTCAGAAGGATCTCGCCCGGACCGAAAGCATGACCTGCTTCATCGTCCGGTAGCGCTCACTGTCCATGAACTGCCTGGCATTGCCCAACGTGACGTGGTCCTTGTCCATGCCGCCGGCTTCCGTGAACTCCGGCGTGGTTTGGATCCAGATCGCTGCCTCGGCCCGCGAGTGGAAGACAGGCAGGAAGGGGTCTTGGCCACGCGAGGGCGACACGAAAGGATAACGATCAGTCCAGCAGCAGCGCGGGCTCCTGCATGATGGCAGCCACGTCGGCCATGAAGCGCGCCGACAGGTCCCCGTCAACCACGCGGTGGTCGAAGGAGCCGCCCAGGGTGGTGATCCAACGCGGGACCACCTGGCCATCGACAACCCACGGCTTCTGCCGAATGGTGCCAAAGGCGAGGATTGCGACTTCGCCGGGGTTGATGATCGGGGTGCCGGTGTCGATTCCCAGCACGCCGATGTTGGTCACCGTCAGCGTGCCGCCGGTCATGTCCGCAGGCGAGGTCTTGCCGGCCCGGGCGGTAGCAGCCAGGTCGTTGAGCGCAATCGCCAGTTCGCGCATGGAGAGATCCTGCGCTTCCTTGATGTTGGGGACCAGCAGGCCGCGCGGGGTGGCTGCGGCGATGCCCAGGTTCATGAAGTGCTTGACCTGGATCTCCGCCCCGTTCTCGGTCTCGACCCAGGAGGCGTTGACGGAGGGGTTGCGTGCGGCCGCCCAGATGACGGCCTTGGCCAGCACCAGCAGCGGAGAGACCTTGATGCCCTCGAAGTCGCGGCTCTTCTTCAGCCGGGCCACGTATTCCATGGTGCGCGAGGCATCCACGTCCACGAAGATCGACACATGGGGGGCGGTGAAGGCCGATTCGACCATGGCCTTGGCGGTGGCCTTGCGAATGCCGCGCACCGGGGTTCGGATGAGGCGTCCATCCTCTTCCTGGCCCTTAGCCGACCAGAACATCGGTGCGGCGTCGCGTTCGGCCTCGCGCTGGGCCTTGTAGGAGAGCACGTCATCGCGGGTGATTTCGCCCCGGCCACCGGTGCCGGTGACCTCGGTCAGGTCCACGCCGAGTTCCTTGGCGACCTTGCGCACCGGCGGCTTGGCCAGGACACGGTCGACGAATGCTGCCACGGCGGGCTTGGCTGCCGCGGTCAGTCGGGTGGAAGCCTGGCCGATTTCTGCGGCGCGCCGGGAAATCGTGTCGGCAAGCGCTGCCGGGATCACCGGGGCGGCCCCCTGGGCACCTGCGCCCTTGGCGGGCTTGTTCGTTCCCGGGCGGCTGGTGCGGGCACGGCGCTTGACGGCATCGGCCTTGGGGCCCGAACCGACCAGCGGGCCGGGTTCTTCGCTGGCGACCGGGGTGTCGGCCTCGGCAATGTCGGCCACGTCAGGCACATTGGCCAGCGGGGCTGGCCGGGAACCGACCTCGTCAACGCTAAACAGCGGCGAGCCAACGGCCAGGGTCTCGCCCTCGGCCGCATGCAGTTCCTTGACCACTCCGGCGTAGGGGCTGGGCAGCTCGACCAGGGACTTGGCTGTCTCGATTTCCACGAAGACCTGGTTGACCACCACGGTGTCCCCGGGCTTGACTTTCCAACCGACGATTTCGGCCTCGGTGAGGCCTTCGCCGACATCGGGAAGGTTGAAGGTGCTCATCGTCTGACTCCTTTTAAGAAACAATGCTGCAGCGGTGCGGTGGCGCTCGTGCGCACCACTCAGTTAGTAGGCGAAGGACCGATCGAGTGCTTCGAGGACCTTGTCGATGTCGGGCAGGTATTGTTCCTCGACCTTGGCCACCGGGTAGGGCATGTGGAATCCGCCCACGCGGATGACCGGGGCCTCCAGCGAGAGGAAGGCGCGCTCCCCCACGCGGGCAGCGATTTCCCCGCCGATGCCGCCAAAGGTCGGGGCCTCGTGGGTCACGATGAGCCGGCCGGTCTTTTCCACGGATTCGGTGATGGTGTCGAAGTCGATCGGGGAGACCGAGCGCAGGTCGATGACCTCCACGCTGCGCCCGTCCTCGCGCGCCGCCTCGGCCGCCGCCAGGGCGACGGGCACCAGCGGGCCGTAGGTGACGATGGTGGCGTCCTCGCCGGGGCGGATGACCTGGGCCTTGAAGGCGTCGGCAGCCGGGTTGGCCGTGTCGACCTCGCCCTTGAGCCAGTAGCGGCGCTTGGGTTCGAAGAAGATCACCGGGTCCTGGCAGGCTGCAGCCTGCTGGATCATCCAGTAGGCGTCGTGCGCATTGGACGGGGCCATGATGCGCAGGCCCGCGGTGTGCGCGAAAAGTGCCTCCGGGGATTCGGAGTGGTGCTCGATGGAGCCGATGCCGCCGCCGTAGGGAATGCGGATGACCACCGGGGCACCGAAGCGGCCCTCGGAGCGGGCGCGCATCTTGGCCAGCTGGGTGGTGATCTGGTTGAAGGCAGGGAAGACGAAGCCATCGAACTGGATCTCGGCGATCGGCGAGTAGCCGCGGATGGCCATGCCGATGCTGGTGCCCACGATTCCGGCCTCGCCCAGCGGCGAGTCGATCACGCGGTCCGGTCCGTAGGTGTCGATCAGCCCGTCGGTGACGCGGTAGACCCCGCCCAGGCGCCCGATGTCCTCGCCGATGAGCAGGGACTTGGGGTCGTTGGCCAGGACCGCATCGAGCCCGGCGGTGATGGCCTTGGCCAGGGTCATCGTGGTGGTGCTCATCGGGTGGCCCCTTCCTCGGTGGTGTCGGCGAATCCGGCCTCGTATTCCAGGTGCCACTTGAGCTCCTCCTGGATCAGCGGGTGCGCCTCGGCGTAGACATTTGCGAAGGACTGGGCGAGTGACGGATCGGGGAACGCCATGGCTTCCTCGCGGACCCGGGTCGCCATCTCGTCTCCGTCAACGGCGACCTGCTTGAAGAAGACCTCGTCGGCCAGGTCGTTGTCCTTCAGGTGCTTTTCCAGGCGCAGCAGCGGGTCGCGTGCGACCCAGGCTTCCTCGTCGGCACTCATCCTGTACTTGGTCGGATCATCGGCCGTGGTGTGTGCGCTCATGCGGTAGGTGACTGCCTCAATCAGGACCGGTCCCTCGCCGCGGCGGGCTCGTTCCAGGGCCCAACGGGTCACAGCCAACACCGCGAGCACGTCGTTGCCGTCGACGCGGATCCCGGGGAAACCGTAGCCGGCGGCACGCTCGGCCAGGGGCACCTTGGACTGCACGTGGAACGGAACCGAGATGGCCCACTGGTTGTTCTGGCAGAAGAAGACCACCGGGGAGTTGAAGCTGGCAGCAAAGACCATGGATTCGTGGACCTCGCCCTCGGTGGAGGACCCGTCCCCGAAGTAGGCGACCACGGCGGTGCCGTCTTTTTCAAGGCGTTCGGCGTCCCAGCCGGCCTGGTCGCGCTGCACGCCCATGGCGTACCCGGTGGCGTGCGGCATCTGGGCCGCGAGCACCATGGTGTACATGTGGAAGTTGTTTTCCCGGGGGTCCCACCCGCCATTGGAAATGCCTCGGAAGATCCGCAGCATCTGGGGGAAATCGACGTTGCGGGTCAGTGCCACGCCGTGTTCGCGGTAGGTCGGGAAGATGTAGTCGTTGGGCCGGGTCGCCCGACCCGAACCGATCTGCGCCGCTTCCTGGCCTCGCAGCGGAACCCACAGGGCCAGCTGGCCTTGGCGCTGCAGCGCGGTGGCTTCCTGGTCAAAGCGGCGCGTAAGCGCCATGTCGCGGAAGAACCCTCGCAACATTTCCGCGTCGACGTCCTGGATGTAGCTGTCGTACTCGGCGTGCGAGCGACGTTCCCCTTCAGGGGTAAGTAGCTGGATCAGCGCCTGCTCCGAGGGCTCGTGCACGGTGTTGGTCATACCGAGGGCGTCCTTACGTACATGAAATATGCCCCGCGCGGAATAGATTCCGCATGGGGCATATAGCGGTTTTGTCTGTTCTAGCCTAGCGGTGAAACGCCGCAAATCACGACTTATCCGCCCCTAGGAAAGCGTCGAGCCTTTTGGATAGTTCCGACAAAGCTCAAGGAAGCGGGTGTTGGCCTCTTCCTCGCCAATGCTCACCCTCACGCCTTCGCCGGCGAACCCACGCACGGCCAGTGCTTGCTCCGAAGCCAGCTCAACGAATTCGGCGGTATTGGCGCCCAGCGGCAACCACACGAAGTTGCCCTCGGCAGCCGGAATCTTCCATCCGAGTTCCTCGAGACCGGCAACCACGCGGGTACGTTCGTCAACGATCCTTTGTACCCTTTCCACAACCTTGTCATAGTGGGCCAGGGAGGCCACGGCAGCATCCTCGGCCACGGACGAGACGGCGAACATCGTCGCGGCGACTCGAATGTGTTGGGTAACCTCCGGGTGTGAGACCGAGTACCCCACGCGGAGGTTCGCCAGCCCGTGCGCCTTGGAGAAGGTCCGAAGCACCATCACGTTCGGGTGGCTGCGGTAGGTGTCGATCCCGTTCACGGCCTGCGTGTCCCGCACGAATTCCTGGTAGGCCTCGTCAATGACGATCAGCACGTTGGAGGGAACCTTGGCGATAAAGGCCTCGACCTGGTCTCGCAACAACGCCGGACCGGTGGGATTGTTCGGGGTGCACAGCAGGATCACCGAAGTGCGTTCGTTGACCGCCGCCGCCATGGCGTCCAGGTCGTGGCGTCCATCGGCCAGCAGGGGAATCTGCACGGGCAGCGCCCCTGCGGTTTCGACCACGATCGGGTAAGCCTCGAAGGATCGCCAGGCAAAGATCACTTCGTCCTGGACACCGTCATCGTCCTGGCCGGCAAAGGTGGCCAGGATCTGGGTCAGCGCACCGAGCGAACCGGCACCGGTGACGATGTCATCGACAGGGACCGAAAGGAACGCGGCCAGCGCGGTGCGAAGCTTCGTCGACATTGGATCCGGGTAGCGGTTAATGTCGAGCTGGGCGCGAATCGCTTCCATGACCTCCGGGATCGGCGGCAGGGGGGTTTCATTCGAAGAAAGCTTGTAGGCGTTCAGGCCAGGTATTTCGCGAGGCGGCTTGCCCGCAACATACTTCGGCATCCGGCCGATGACGGTGCGGGGCTGGACCGGGTCGCGAGGCGCTGGGTTTTCGGTGGTCATGACCCAAAGCTTAGCCCTTGCCTTCGCGGCGTACCCCATGTGTTGCATTGGCAATCTCTCTCCGGGAATCGGCTGGCCCACGCGGCCGGAACGCAGAAAGGTATGCCAGTATGGGTCCATGATTGCGTTCATCCTCCGGGTGGTGATCAACGCGCTGGCCCTTGCGGCCGCCGCGTGGGTCCTGCCTGGCATCACTGTCACTGCTGCACCGTCCTCGGACAAAACCGTTGGCCTGGTCTTGGCCTATTTGGTGGTGGGCCTGGTCTTCGGGCTGGTCAACGCGGTGGTCCGGCCCATCGTGAGTTTGTTGTCGTTGCCCATCACCTGCTTGACCCTGGGTCTCTTCACCTTGGTCATCAACGCCGGCATGCTGATGCTGACCTCGTGGTTGACTCAATACTTGCCCTTCGGGCTGCACGTTGACCAGTTCTTCTGGGACGCCATCATCGGCGCCCTGATTGTTTCCATCATCTCCGCCGTGATGGGTTGGATCGCTCCGGCCAAACGGTAGCGTCCCCGCCCGAAGCCAGACCCGGCGAGCGGTTCGCGCCCTAGCGCGACGGAGCAATCCTGTTCAGGCGGCCGTGCTTCCCGTCCTTCGCGGGCACCTTGATCCTGGGTTTGGGTTGGCGGGCCAATTGGTACGATCGGACCTTTCCCTGCCTGGACCGGCCAAAAAGAGCACCCAACAATCCAAGCGATTCAACGACTCCGGGATCGGTGGCACCACGCAGCTCCTTGGCATGCGAGTTGTAGTTCTCCAGCTTGTGGGCCTCGCCGAATCCGTCGTTTCCCAGGTTCCTTGCCCGGTCAGGACCGTCGAAGACAACCGTCAGGCGGTTGCGCTCATCAGGGTTCGTGGTCCCGTCGGTACCGGGAACCAGGTCGTATTTGTCTTCCAGATGCAGGGCATGGGTGTCACTCGGAACCGGGGTCCGCCCCGTCGGGGCGCCGAACGTTGAAAGATGCTGGAAGTCAAAGAGCTTTCCGAGATGTTCGTTATTCACGATGTTGACGGCGTGGATCCCTCCTTGGCTATATCCGGTCACCACCACGCGGTCCCCGTTGCGTGCTCCGGACTGTCTCAAAGCGTCCTCAACGGCGGGGACAAGATTCTTCGAATCATTGCCCATGCCCTCGATGATGCCAACCCCGTCCCAGGGGTTTCCCGGATCTTGTCCGGGCTCCGCGCCCTCGACCCGGCGGACGTTCCCTTGGCGGTCCAGGGGCGGATCGGATTGGGTCCCGGGAATCGTCAACACGTAGACACTGCCTTCGAGGGCTTCGACCTGGGTAATGAGAAGGCTGCCCGGAGGTTCGCGTTCCGCCACCTTCTGCAAGTCCACCAGGGATTCGATGCTCCCGTCGAATTCCACAACCTGATCCGGGCCATGTCCGACCACCTCGATCGGCCGCAGGTGCACGAGGTTCTGGTCGCTCAGGAAGTCGGTGAGTTGCGGGTAGAGACGGTCGGTCACCGAGGAATCAAACAGGCCACCGTGCTCGGTGTCGCGCAGAAACCCAAAGGGCAGGCCGGGGGCGTTCGGCAGCTGGTTGATGATGTCTTCTGTTGTTTGCGTGCGCGGCCGGCCTTTGTTGCTGGCCAGGTCCCACATGATGGTCAGCGGCAATTGGCTCCCGCGCGCTTCGTTCACTTTGCGTTGCACCGCGGATTCGGCCTGCTCGTAGGTGATGCGCGCTGTAGAGACCTTCAACGCCAGCACTCCCGTCTCCGCGGCTCGTGCCGTGCATGCCCCGGCAGCCTCGGCCACCGCTGCCACGGCGCCAAGCACGCGCGCACGCAGCAACACCGTTCCCAGCGCCAGCATGCTTGCCGGGATCTGCGGGGACCTGGCCAAGAAGGATGTCGCTTCCAACAGGTCCGCACCGGCGCCCGTGAGCATCGAGGTGGTTCGTTCCATTTCGGTGATGGAAAACCGGATAGAGCCCAGTCCCCCGTGCACTTCGTATCCCATATCCGTCTTGCTCCCCTTTCGCGCCTTACAACCCACCGAACAACCCGCGCGGCACGGCACCGGGCGTGAGGATGGGCCCCAAAGTTCCCGTGGTGGCCAGGATGGTCGACTCGAGCTCGGCCAAGTCGGCGCGAGCGGCCCAGATTTCCCCGCGGGCCGCTTCCAACCTGGTGTCCAGGTCCGCGACATTGCCGGCTAGTTCCGCAGCCCGGTCACGGAACGCCCTTCCGGCCGGGGATTCCCATTGCAGGGTCTGCACCTGTTCAAGTTGTTCGCGGGCCCGGTACACAGCGGCTTGGGCGGCAACCACCCGCATGAGCATTTCGTCGGCAATGGCCTCCAACATGGTCTTTTCACCGCATCCTTTCCATATCCGGACCGGTTTCCCGGTGTCGTTGTCCTGGACCCAACAGTGACTGCAGCCGGCCCCGGCGGCGCGCTGGAGACGACGACGTGTGGATAACCGTGAAGTGGGCGGCGTCACGCGCTGGGCATCGCAGGGTTGAATCGTGAAAGAATGGGCATCATGGCTGATTCCGCGCGCATTTCACTTGCATCCGAACCCCTCGCCCTAGGTGCCCTGGACGGTCGTTACCGTGCCGCCGTGGCCCCACTGGTCGACCACCTCTCCGAAGCGGCGCTGAACCGCGACCGCGTCCACGTGGAAGTCGAGTGGCTGATCCACTTGACCGACAACTCCGTGCTGCCGGGCACCTCCCCGCTCACCGAGGCCCAGCGCACGGCGCTGCGCAAGATCGTCACCGACTTCAACGCCGCCTCCGTGGCCGAGCTGGCCGAGATCGAAGCCGTCACGGTGCACGACGTGAAGGCAGTGGAGTACTACATTGGCCGCCGCCTGGGGAACATCGGGATCGAGGACCTCACCGCACTGGTCCACTTCGGCTGCACCTCCGAGGACATCAACAACCTCTCCTACGCCCTGGGCGTCAAGGACGCCGTCCTGAACGTCTGGCTGCCCGCTGCCCGCACCTTGGTCGCACAGATCACCGACATGGCAGAAGAATCCCGCGACGTTCCGATGCTCTCGCGCACCCACGGACAGCCGGCCACCCCGACCACCCTGGGCAAGGAACTGGCCGTGCTGGCCTGGCGCCTGACCCGCCAGCTGGACCGCATCGAGAAGACCGAGTTCCTGGGCAAGATCAACGGTGCCACCGGCACCTACGCCGCCCACTACGCCTCGGTACCCTCCGCCGACTGGCAGGAAGTCTCGCGCTCCTTCGTCGAGGGCCTGGGCCTGACCTGGAACCCGCTGACCACCCAGATCGAGTCCCACGACTGGCAGGCCGAGCTCTACGCCGACATGGCACGCTTCAACAGGATCCTGCACAACCTGTGCACCGACGTGTGGAGCTACATCTCCATCGGCTACTTCGCGCAGATCCCCGTTGCAGGCGCCACCGGCTCCTCGACCATGCCGCACAAGGTCAACCCGATCCGCTTCGAAAACGCCGAGGCGAACCTGGAGATCTCCAACGGCCTGCTCGACACACTGGGCGCCACCCTGGTGACCAGCCGCTGGCAGCGCGACCTCACCGACTCCTCCTCGCAGCGCAACATCGGTACCGCCTTCGGCCACTCGCTGCTGGCGATCTCCAACGTCGCCAAGGGCCTTGACCGCCTGGACGTTGCCGAGGCCGTGCTGGCCAACGACCTGGAGCACAACTGGGAGGTGCTCGGCGAGGCCATCCAGATGGTCATGCGCGCCGAGGCCATCGCCGGGGTCGAAGGCATGGAAAACCCGTACGAGCGCCTCAAGGACCTGACCCGCGGCCAGCGCGTCGACGCGGCCCGCATGCAGGAGTTCGTCTCCTCACTGGGCCTGTCCACCGAGGCCGAGGCACGCCTGCTGGAGCTGACCCCGGGGTCCTACAACGGCATCGCCTCGAAGCTGGTTGACCACCTGAAGAAGTAGCCGCACCTATTTTTCTGGGGGTGCCGCCTGGCACCTCAAGGCTGTGGCCTGTCGGGATCCTTTTGGATCCGGGCAGGCCACGGCCTTTTTTAACGAGACATCTGGCAGGCGGCAGGGACGATGTTTCGGCCAGGTTTCCTTTTCCTCCCCCTCCCGGGCACCTCGGTGATCTACATGTTCGCTTCCCGCAACAACACGTGCGTCCAGGTGAAACTTCCCTCGGCAATGCTTGAAGGCATCAACCACCAGGCACGAGGGGACGATACGTCTTGAGCGCACAGCTAGAGCAGGAACAACATCGCACCGGCACGCCGACAACGCAGGCCCGTCTCGAGATGGGTCCGGGGCGCTGGGTACACAATTGGGATGCCGAAGACCCGGGATTTTGGGAAGGCATCGGTCGCACCACCGCCAATACCAATCTTCGCTGGTCGATCTTCGCCGAATTCCTGGGGTTCGTCGTCTGGCAGCTCTTTGCGGTGGTCGCGGTCTACCTTCCGGCCGCCGGCTTCCAGCTGAGCACCACCCAGCTCTTCTGGTTGATCTCCATGCCCAGCCTGGTCGGTGCCACGCTGCGGATCCCCTACACCTTCATGGTCGCCCGCTTCGGTGGGCGAAACTGGACGATTGTCTCGGCCCTGTTGCTGCTGATTCCGGCCGGCGGACTGGCCCTGGCAGTCTCAAACCCAGCGACCCCCTTCTGGTTGTTGCTGACGCTGGCCGGTCTGGCAGGATTCGGCGGCGGCAACTTCGCCTCCTCGATGGCCAACATCACCTATTTCTTCCCTGCCTCGCAGAAGGGCTGGGCGCTGGGACTGAACGCCGCCGGAGGCAACCTGGGTGCTGCAGTGGCCCAACTGCTCGTCCCCATCGCCATCACCATTTTCGCCGCCGGTTCCCTGCAATTGCCGCTGGCGGGGCTGATCTGGATCCCGCTGATCCTTCTGGCCGCCTACGGCGCCAAGCGCAACATGCACAACCTGAGCACCGCCCGCTCGGACGTACGAGGCGCACTGGCCTGCCTGCGCGAACCGCACCTGTGGATCATTGCCGCTCTCTACATCGGAACCTTCGGCTCCTTCATCGGGTTCTCGGCCGTCTTCCCCAAGCTGATCCACGACACCTTCCCGCAATATTCATCCTTCACCCTGGGCACCGCCGCACTCTCCCTGGCGTTCCTCGGACCGCTGGTGGGGTCCCTGGCCAGGCCGGCCGGCGGCAAGCTCGCCGACAAGATCGGCGGGGCGCGCATCACCCTGTGCGCCCTGGCGGTCATGGGCCTGGTGACTCTGGGTGTGGTGCTGATCCTGCCGGCGGCCAACTTCTGGGCGTTCCTGGCCCTGTTCCTGGTGCTCTTTGCCGCCAGCGGCATCGGCAACGGCTCGACCTACCGGATGATCCCCGTCGTTTTCGCCCTGCGCGCGGAAAACAACACCGGCAACGTCTCTGCGGCACGCAAGGGTGCCGCGGCCCTCGGATTGATCTCTGCCATCGGCGCCTACGGCGGCTTCATGATTCCGCAGGCCCTGGGACTGTCCCTGTCCCGCAGCGGCTCCTACACGGCGGCCTTTGTGCTCTTCGTGGCGCTGTACGCGGCCCTGATGTTCCTGGTCTGGTTCTGCTACATCCGCCGCGGCACGGCCTTTGCCGGTCGGAGCATCTAAATGACGATCACCGCCCCAGACCCCAAAACCACGCCCACGCACTGCCCGTACTGCGCCCTGCAATGCGGCATCAGCCTGGACCCCAGCCCGGGTGCCGGTGCGCGGGAACCGGTGTTGCTGACCGGGCGTGACTTCGAGACCAATGCCGGGGCGCTGTGCCGCAAGGGATACAGCGCGGCCAACCTGCTCAACCACCCCGAACGGCTGGGCAGTCCGCTGCTCCGCCGACCCGACGGCGGCTTCGACCCGGTGGGCTGGGATGAGGCACTTGACCTGCTGGCCTCCCGCGCGGCATCCATCCGCAAGGAACACGGGGCCGACGCGGTGGCGGTCTTCGGTGCCGGCGGGCTGACCAACGAAAAGGCCTACCAGCTCGGGAAGTTCGCCCGCCTCGCCCTTGGCACCTCGCGCATCGACTACAACGGGCGCTTCTGCATGTCCTCCGCGGCTGCGGCGGGAAACCGGGCCTTCGGCCTGGACCGTGGCCTGCCCTTCCCGCTGACGGACCTTGATGCCGCCTCGATGATCCTGATGCTGGGCTCGAACGTCGCCGAGACCATGCCGCCGTTTGTCCGGCACCTGGAAAACGCGCGCGCCTCCGGCGGACTCATCGTGGTCGACCCGCGCAGGTCCGCCACCGCCGAACTGTGTGTGGGCGGATCCGGCTGGCACCTGCAGCCCACTCCCGGCACCGACCTGCAGCTGCTGCTGGGCCTGGCGCACGTGCTGCTGGCCGAATCCCTGGTCGACGACCACTACCTTGCCACGCGCACCAAAGGGCTGGCGGGACTGCGGGCCTCGGTCGGCGCCTGGTGGCCCGAACGCGTCGCCACCATCACCGGCGTTCCCGCCGCGGAGATCCGGCGCACCGCCCGCGCCCTGGCCGCCGCGGCCATGGCCGCCAAGACCGGCGGCGGTGGCGTCTACATCCTGACCGGGCGCGGGGTCGAACAGCACGCCAACGGCACCGACACCACCACCGCCGCCATCAACCTCGCCCTGTTGCTGGGCCTGCCCGGCACCCTGGCCGGGGGTTTTGGCACCATCACCGGCCAGGGCAATGGCCAGGGCGGGCGCGAGCACGGGCAGAAGTCCGACCAGCTTCCCGGCTACCGCAAGATCACCGATCCCGCCCACCGCAAACATGTGGCCAGGGTATGGGGCGTGGCCCCCGAAACCCTTCCCGGTCCCGGCATCCCGGCCACCGAGCTTTTGCACACCTTGGGCACCGAATCCGGATCCCGCATGCTCATGGTCCACGCCTCCAACCCCGTCATCTCCTCCCCCGATGCCTCCAAGGTCCTGGAGGCCCTGCGCCGCCTGGACTTCCTGGTGGTCTGCGACTTCTTCCTCTCCGAGACCGCAGCGGAGGCGGACCTCGTTCTGCCGGTGCTGCAGTGGGCCGAGGAAGAGGGCACCGTGACCAATCTCGAGGGTCGGGTCCTGCGTCGCCGAGCGGCGCTTCGCGCACCGGAAGGCGCACGCGGCGAATTGTGGATCATGGCCGAACTCGCCAAGCGACTGGATTCCCCCGGAACGTTTTCGGCCGACGCCCGCGAGGTCTTCGAGGAGTTGCGCCTTGCTTCGGCCGGCGGGCTGGCCGATTATTCCGGCGTTGACTGGGACGACCTTGACGCGGGGGCGGCCGTCTACTGGCCCTGCCCCGCCGGCCACGAGGTGTCCCGGGTTCCGGGGCAGCGTTCGGGCACCCCGCGGCTCTTCCTGGAAGGGTTTGCCCATCCCGATGGAAAGGCACTCCTGGTCCCGGTGCACCCCCGCGCCCGCCTCGAGGCGCTGCACGCCGAAGGCCAGTTGGCGCTGGTCACCGGGCGGTTGCTGGAACACTACCAATCCGGGGCGCAAACCCGCCGGGTCGCCGAACTGGCGGGGGCGGCACCCGAGGCCCGGCTGGAAATCCATCCCGGCACCGCACGCGCCCACGGCATCACCGAAGGCCAACGCGTCGCGGTGCGCAATGTGCGCGGGGAGGTCGTGGCCCGGGCGGCGCTGAGCACAGCGGTCCGCCTGGACACCGTGTTCCTGCCCTTCCACTTTGCCGGGGCCCAGAACGCCAACCTGCTCACCGGTTCCCAAGTGGATCCTCTCAGCGCCATGCCCGAGTTCAAGAACGCACCGGTGTCCCTGCACCCGTTGGGAGATGAATCATGAGTGAGACGATCCGCGAACGCATCCTGGTCATCGGCTTCGGCCCGGTCGCGGCCTCGTTGCTGGAGGGACTGCTGCCGGGTCTGGCCGCGGGTCTGTTCACCGTGGATGTCGTCTCGGCCGAGGAACATGCCGCCTACAACCGCGTGCTCTTGGCCGAGATGGCCAGCGGCGCGACCTCGGCGGAGCACCTGGCGATGATCGATCCGCTGCGCCTGGTGGCGGCGGGCGTCGGTTTGCATCTGGGGGAAACCGTCACGCGGGTGGACCGCTCGCGCCGCCGGGTGCACCTGGGCTCGGGACGAACGTTGGACTATGACCGGCTGGTGTTCGCCACCGGCGCCCGTCCGGTGGTGCCGACGCTGAACGGGCTGGACTTCGCCCCGCATGCCGAGGCCAACCTGCCCTCCGGCGTCATGGCGCTGCGCACCCTCGAGGATGCCGCTGCGCTGAACCGGGTGCTGGAGTCCGGCGGCCGGGTGTTGGTGCTCGGTGGCGGCATCCTGGGCATCGAGGCAGCCCTTGCCATGGCAGAGGCCGGGCACCGTCCGGTGCTGGTGCACCACGGTCCCGCCCCGCTGGGCCGTGCCGTTGACACCGAGGGCGGCATGCTTTTGGCCCACTGCCTGCGTAGCGCCGGCGTCGAGGTCGTCTCCGGGGTCCGCGCCACGGCCGTGCGCCGGGATTCCTCGGGATTCACCGCGCTGGCGACCGAGGACCATGGCGAGATCGCCGGGGATGCGCTGATGCTCTCTTGCGGGGTGCGGGCACGCACCGAGCTGGCCGCCGGTTGCGGGCTGAAGGTCGGCAGGGGCATCCACACCAACGAATATCTGGTGGCCGACACCGAGAACCGGGTCTTTGCGCTGGGAGACTGCGCCGAGGTGGCGGGAGCCGCCCCCGCCGGGTTGTTGGCCCCGGGCTGGACGCAGGCCGCATGGTTGGCGGATTTCCTGCTCACCCACCGGGCACCGGCCCCCGACGCGGCGAGCGGGCCCCTGGATCCACCGACTGCTGCACCGAGGCACGGTGCCTCAAACGTGTTGATGCTCAAGGGCCAGGGCCTGGAACTGGTGGTTGCCGGAAACGTGATGGCCGGCCCGTGGGACGAGGGCCAGGCGCGGGTGAGCGTGTTTGCCGATCCGAAGGCAGGCCGATACCTCAAGCTCGTCACGGAGCAAGACGTGCTGACCGGGTTCCTGGCGATCGGGTTGCCGCGCACGGGTGCCGAAATGGTGCTGGCCTTTGAACGGGGCAGCACGTTGCCGGAAGATCGATCCTCGTTGCTGCGGCTCGATGACCCGGGCCCTGACGATTCACTGGTTGCCGCGGGCGCCGATGACCAGCTTTGCCGTTGCTCGGGTGCCACCCATGGGCAGGTGGCCCACGCCGTGGAAGAAGGTTGCTCCACGGTGGCCGAGGTCGGTGCCGCTTGCCGGGCAGGCACGGGCTGCGGCGGGTGCCGCGGGAAGATCGAAGCGATGTTGCGGGTCCCTGTCCCGGCTTAGACACATCGAGCAGGGGAGGTCGTCGTTCGAAAACTCAGGAATCTTCGTCGGGATGTCCGCTACGCAGCCCGATACGGCGGCCGATCGCGCCCAGCGCGGCCAGAGGAGCGCTGAGCATGCGGTGTTGTGACTCGGTCGCAAAATCGAATTCCTCGCGATAGGCGTCCAGCAGCACCGCCATCTGCAGCGGGTTTCGGGGAAGTCCCGCGGCATTGGCCTTGCCCTCGGATGCCAGCAGACAGAACATTGCAAAGAATTCCTCGGCGTGCAGTGCGGGGCTCAGCCGCACGATCGCATGTGCGGGCTCCCCGGCATTGCCCCATCGGTGTGCGGTACCCGGCGGAATGACGCCAACTTCACCAGGACCCAGCAGTGTTCGCTTGTCACCTTTTACCAAGTCAAGACGCCCGAAAACCGTGGTGAAGCGCTCTTCCTGATTCGGATGGCGGTGGGCGGCCGCCACCCGCGCGCCCGGTGCCAGGTACAGATCAAACTCGCAGTATTCCCCACCCGTTGACACTCGCGTCGCCCGCCAGACAAATCGTTCGCCGGAGCGGGCATTGACCATCTCTTCTCCAATTTGCACCATGTTCCGAGACTAGACTCACTGCCACCCCAAGGCCATGGCCACGGCCACGGCCACGGCCATTTCAGCGCCCGCGTCTTGCCCCGATCCGGGGGCAGGCTCGATACGCCTCGACTGGCTGATACATATATATGCCTTCGGAGTTGACCGGCAAACCCACGTCTATCCTGCGGGTCCCGGTTCCGTCCTGGGCGCGGTATGCGGCAGCGTCGGACATCGCATGAAGGGCATTGGCGTCGGCGCCTCGGGCCCCAAGCGGCAAAGCGCCGACGTCAATGTTTCCCCCCTGCCGTCGGGAACCGGTGGCCCGGTCCCGGCACATTTAGCCTTGCCCGATGTCCTGGGTAATCCAGAACTCCGCGCCCGTTGGATCCTTCAGCGCTGCATTGCGCCCGAAGGGCGTATCTTCCGCAGGCTGGATGACCTCGCCACCCAATGCCAAGGTCTTTTCGATGATGGCATCGGCGTTCTCAACCGCGAAGTACACATGCCAGCTGGCCGGTGCGCCCGCGGGCAGGAACGAACTGGCATCCATGATCCCTGCCTTGGAATCATCCCCGGCACCGAGTGTGGTGTATCGGAATTCATCGGTGTCGCCCACCACCGCGGTGTCCCAGCCGAAGACGTCCTCATAGAACTTCACGGTCGGGGCAAAGTCCCGGGTAAAAAGTTCGTGCCAGGCGGGTGCACCGTTTTCGGCAGCCACTTCGTATCCGGTGTGCCCGCCAAACTCCCAGATCCCCACCGCCGCGCCTCCGGCGTCCCCGAACATCGCCATCTTGCCCTGCTCGGGAACCTCCATGGGCGGCAGGTAGACCTGCCCGCCGTGCTCGGCCGCGGCCTTCGTTGCGGCGTCAATGTCATCCACCCGCAGATAGGTGGTCCAGACATCCGGGGACCCGGAAGTACCGTCGTTGTTCATGATCCCGGCTACCATCTTCCCGTCCTTGGAAGCGGTGATGTAGCCGCCATACAGTTCTGCATCCCCGGCCTCGTAGGTCCAGCCGAAGAGCTCCGTATAGAACGCCTGGGATTTCTCCGGGGCGGAGGTCAGCAGGTCGATCCAGCAGGGAGCGCCGACGGTGAGTTCCGGCTTGGGCATGGTGCCTCCAAGGCAATGAATGAGGGTGTGTAATGTGGGTCCAGGCGTGAGTCTATGCCCGCTGTCGCGACACATCAATGGGCTGACGCCACGTACCCGGCAGTAAGTAGGATGGAGCGTCGGTCCGTCCCGCCCGCCGCCCTGGCACCGTGGCCCCGGCAGACCGGAATTCTTCCCCGGACCACACTCCCTCGACGGCCGGACAAATAGGGTTACGCCGAGGCGTACATCCATGTACGTCATGCCGTACTATGAATTACCCGTTGTTTTCACCCACCGACACACCGCCCCGCATAGGACCTCAATGACGAATCCTTCCCGCATCCGCGCCTTCACTTCCTGGCGCCGCCGGCTGTCCGCGGCCCTGGCCTGCCTGGCACTTGCCGCGACGCTTTCCGGATGCAACTCCCCCGGTGCCATTTCCGGCCAGGACGACTCCGATCGCCCGGTGGTGCTGACCACCTTCACCGTGCTGGCCGACATCGCCAGGAACGTTGGCGGGGACAAGATCACCGTCGAGTCGATCACCAAGGCAGGTGCCGAGATCCACGGCTATGAACCCACGCCGCAGGACATCGCCAAGGCCTCGCGCGCGCATCTGATCCTGGACAACGGGTTGAACCTCGAGGCCTGGTTCGAGCAGTTCATCGTCGAACTCGACGTGCCGCACGTGGTGGTCAGCGAAGGCGTCGAGGTCATGGACATCTCCGAGGACGCCAATGCCGGCCTGCCCAACCCGCACGCCTGGATGAGCCCGGTCAACGTGCAAATATACGTGGAAAACATCCGCGACGCCTTTATCGAACTCGACCCGGAAAACCGCGAGTACTACACCCGAAATGCCACTGCCTACAACGCGGAGCTGGAAACGCTGGAGAAGAACCTGGTCCAGGGACTCTCCGGGCTCAAGGAGAATGAGCGTGCTCTGGTGACCTGCGAGGGCGCCTTCTCCTATCTGGCCCGCGACGCAGGCCTGACCGAAAAGTACATCTGGGCGGTGAACGCCGAGCAGCAGGCCACCCCGCGGCAGATCGCCTCGGCCATCGAGTTCGTCAAGGACAATGAGGTGCCCGCGGTGTTCTGCGAATCCACCGTCTCCGATGCCCCGATGCAACAGGTCGTGCAGGGCTCGGGAAGCACCTTTGGCGGCACCCTGTTCGTCGACTCGCTCTCCGAGGCCGATGGCCCGGTGCCCACCTACCTCGATCTCATCCGGCACGACACCGACGTGATCCTTCAGGCCCTGACCGGGGAAAAGCCATGAGCGCCCCGGCCGTCACCGTCCAGGACCTCACCGTGCGCTACGGGGACGTCCTGGCTCTGAAGGATGCCAGCCTGGAATTGAAGAACTCGCGTATCTGTGGCCTGGTGGGCATGAACGGTTCGGGAAAATCGACGCTGTTCAAGGCCATCATGGGCCTGGTCAAGCCGGACTCCGGGACGGTGCGCGTCAACGGCGGCACTCCCGCCCAGGCCCGCAAGTCGGCGGCCATCGGCTACGTGCCGCAAAGCGAAGACGTCGACTGGGCCTTCCCGGTCTCGGTGCACGACGTGGTCATGATGGGCCGCTACGGGCACATGGGTTTCACCCGCCGCCCCTCCAAGGCCGACAAGCTGGCGGTCGACGAGGCCCTTGAACGCGTGGAACTCACCGATTACGCCCAAAGGCAGATTGGGCAGCTCTCCGGCGGGCAGAAAAAGCGCGCCTTCGTGGCCCGCGGCATCGCCCAGGACGCCACGATCCTGCTGCTGGATGAACCGTTCGCCGGGGTCGACAAGCGCTCCGAGGCCACGATCACCCGGCTGCTGCGCGAGCAGGCACGGGCAGGGGCGGCGATCCTGATCTCCACCCATGACTTGCACGCCCTGCCCGAACTGGCCGACGAGGCGGTGCTGTTGATGCAGCGGGTGCTCATGCACGGGGATCCCAAGACGGTCCTGCGGCCCGAAAACCTTGCCCTGGCCTTCGGGCTTGACGTGCTGGGACGGGGGGACGCAGCATGAACCTCCTCGACTTGCTCCTCGAGCCGCTGGGCTACGGCTTCATGATCAACGCCCTGGCCACGGCGGTGACCGCCGCTGCCGTCTGCGCGGTGCTCTCCTGCTGGCTGGTGCTCATCGGCTGGTCGCTGATGGGCGATGCCGTCTCCCACGCGGTGCTCCCGGGCGTCGTGCTGGCCTACGTGTTCTCGGTGCCCTTCGCGATCGGCGCGCTGCTCTTCGGTTTCCTTGCCGTGGCACTGATCGGGGCGGTGCGCGACACCAGCCGCATCAAGGAGGACGCGGCCATCGGCATTGTCTTCTCCACGCTCTTTGCCCTGGGCCTGGTGCTGATCTCCGTCACCCCCTCGCAGACCGACCTGGGCCACATCATCTTCGGAAACCTTCTGGGGGTTTCCAAGCCCGAGCTCATCCAGATCGTCATCCTGGGCGTGCTGGCCCTGGGTGCGTTGCTGCTCAAGCGCCGGGACTTCACGCTCTTTGCCTTCGATGCGACCCACGCCCACGCCATCGGCCTGAATCCGCGCCTGCTGGGTGCTGCGCTGCTGGGCCTGCTGGCACTGACCTCGGTGGTGGCGCTCCAGGCGGTGGGCGTCATCCTGGTGGTCGCCATGCTGATCATCCCCGGCGCCACGGCGCATCTGCTCACCGACAGGTTCGGACGAATGCTGGTCATCGCCCCGGCGGTCTCAGTCGCCTGTGCGGTCATCGGGCTGTACATCAGCTACTACCTGGACACGGCCTCGGGCGGCATGATCGTGCTGACCCAGGGAGCGGTGTTCGCGCTGGTCTACCTCTTCAGCCCCACCCAAGGGCTGCTTGGACGCCGCATCTCCAGATCGGCGCGCCGCCTGCGCACCCCCAAGTAATACCCGTCCACCCGAAGCGGCGGACACCAGGCCGTTTGGGGCGTCGCCCGTCCCGACAGGATTTCCACCAGGTACAAAAGAAGCCGATGTTGCGCTGCAACATCGGCTTCTTTTGTGTTTGCTGTGGGTGCGGAGACGGGGGGTGTTACTCGGCCAGCGTGTGCGATTCGGTCGCGCTGCGCTCGATCGTCTCCACCTTTTCGTCGGACGGATCCTGTGCCTGCGCACCGAGGTGGCCGCGGGTGAGCTTGTTCATGATCAGTGCGATGGCGCCGTCGCCGGTCACGTTGGTTGCCGTGCCGAAGCTGTCCAGCGCGATGTATGCGGCGAACATCAGGCCAACCTCGACCTCGCCGAAGCCGAGCATCTGGGCCAGCAGGCCGGCCGCGGCGGCGATCGCGCCGCCGGGAACGCCCGGGGCGGCGATCATCATGACACCGAGCATCAGGATGAACGGGAGGTACGCGCCAAAGGTGACGTCACCGCCGGTGAGCAGCAGCACCGCGATCGAGAAGCAGGTGATCTTGACCATCGAGCCGGAGAGGTGGATCGTGGCGCACAGCGGGATCACGAAACCGGCCACCGAGTCGGAGACGCCGTTCTTCTTGGTTGAGGCCAGCGTGACCGGAATCGTCGCGGCCGAGGAGGAGGTGCCCAGCGCGGTGAAGTAGGCATCGCGCATGCGCCACAGTGCCTTGAGCGGGTTTTGCCCCGTCATCGATCCGGCCACGGAGTACTGCACCAGCAGCACGACAAACGTCAGGGCAAAGGATACGAGGGCCACGAGCAGGAACTTGGTGACCACGGCGACGGCGGCACCGCTGGCCGAGAGGTCCATGAAGATTCCGAAGATGAACAGCGGCAATGCGGGGACGATGATGCGGCGGATCACGGATTCGATGATCGTGCGGAATTCGACGGCTCCGCGGAAGAGCACCTTGGAATGGAACGCGGTCAGGCCCACGCCGATCACGAAGGCGAGCACGAGTGCGCTCATCACGCCGATGACCGGCTCAAGCACGATCTCGGTGGCCGAGTCGCCGGCACTGGCCACCAGCGTGATGTAGGGGGTGAAGCCCGAATCGGATTCTTCGCCCAAGGCCTCGAGGCCGCCGCCCGACAAGGACGGAGTGAACAGCCAGCGGCTCACGAAGTAGGCGAGCAGTCCGGCGAGGATCGTGGAGCCGTAGGCGATGGCGGCGGTGATCCCGAGCCATTTGCCGGCACCCTTGCCGAGTTCGGCGATTGCCGGTGCGACCAGGCCCAGGATGATCAGCGGCACGATGAAGCCGAGGAAACCCGAGAAAATCGAGTTGTAGGTCAGGAATGCCCCACCGAGCCAAGCCGGCATGATCGGCCCAGTCAGTATGCCCAGGACAATGGCCAGGAGAATCCAGCCAAGCAGGGGAATCGATTTGAGCAGCTTCATGGGGGGTCCTTAAGTCGACGGGGTCGGGTCGCACGGCGATGCGCAAGCTGGTTTGTGGCGCAGCCCACGCCTCAGCCATATTAGACGCTGTGAGCCATTCCTCGAAATCAGTCGCTTTGACTCAAGATTAGTGCTCGCAAGAATCCTTGCGTGCCTCAGTTAATTTGCTCGCCAAATGGAACGTCAACGCCCTGGGCCCGCGTCTTGGCCCGGTTAATGAGCTGGTTCCGGTTGGTCTTGAGGCTGCGGGTGATGACCGTCGGGTTCAGGAACCGTTGGATAGCCGCGAGCGCCTCGGTATGGAACTGGCTTATGGCCTCGTGCTCCAGCAGCCGCTGGTACGCCGTGCGCACCTTATCGCAGGCGCCTTTCCGGCGGCTCGATAGCGCCGTGGTATGAGACCGACAGTGATTTTTCCTGCGTGTTCACCGGCACCGGACCTATGCTTAAGTTGACGCTTGTCCGTACCGCCGAAGGAGATCTCGGATGTCGCGCATCATTTCGACCGGAATGGCCAAGACCGGCCTCCTGCTCGGCTACAAAGTCGCCCGCGATACGGGCAACCGTCAGGCAGGTGGTGCCGTTTTGGCGGCATGCGGCCTGGCCGCCTTCACCGTCTGGAAAAACGACGCCGGCACGGCACGGGCGGCCGCCCTCACTTGCACGTACATCGCGGCATTCGTTGCGTCCCACCCACTGGCCAAAAAGATCGGTGCCTGGCCGGCAGTATTCACCGTCACCGGGGTCGCAGCGCTGGCCTCGATGATCTTTGGCGGACACCGCAAGGAATCCTAGTTCTACCTTCGCGCCAGTTCCGGTCCTTTTATACGCCGCCTGGAACTTTCAGGGATACCGCCCACAAAATGGCTAAGCGTAGTCAAGATGTCGTTGAAAGGGACCGGGAAGTCTATTCGGCGATGCGGCAGCCCCGCTGGGCGGTCAAGGATCCCGTCCGGAGGAACCTGCCATGCATGTCTTGATCATGTCGTTCGGGACCCGCGGCGACATCCAGCCCTACGCCGCCCTCGCCGGCGCGCTCGCCCGCGCCGGGCACGACGTCACCCTCGCCGTCCCCGAGGGGTTCGCGGATCTGATCCCGCACAGCGGTCCCGGGACCATCACGCACCAGCCCGCCGGCTCCACGATGCTGCGCCTACTCCAGGAAGTCATGCCGGATCTGAGTGGACCCCTGGATGCGTGGCGAACGCTGGGGATCATGAGCACCGCGATGCGCGAGCTGAACGCGGAGTGTTGGGCTGCCGCGCAGGCGGCGCACCCGGACGTTGTCGTGTACCACCCCAAGTGTCTTGCCGGGCAGCACATCGCCGAGGCGCTGGGCGTGCCCGGCGTGCTGTCGCTCCCGCTGCCGTTTTTCACCCCAACGCGTGCGCACGCGATGCCGTTCTTCGGCGGCGCCTCCTTCGGTGCGTGGGGAAATCGCGCGACCTACGGGTTCAGGCGGATGGCCGGTGTCATGTATGGCGGCATGGTCAACGACTTCCGGCGCGAGGTCGGTCTGGGTCGCATCGGCCACCTCGCGGACCCGCTCAGGAATTCGGACGGCAGCTCGGTCCACGTCATGTACCCGTACAGCAGGCACGTTCTGCCGGTCCCCGCGGACTACCCGCCTTCGGCCCACGTCACTGGGTACTGGTTCCTGGATGACGTCGACGGCGCCGCCTGGGAGCCGCCGGCGCACCTGGCGGACTTCCTCGCGGCAGGTGAGCCTCCGGTCTATGTCGGGTTCGGCTCCATGGGCTTCGGCAAGGGAGCGAACGAGCGCCGAGACACCATCCTGGCCGCACTGCGGGTCCACGGCCTGCGCGGGATCATCGCGACCGGCTGGGGAGGCATCACTCCCGGCGAGGCCGGGACCGAGGACGTGCTGGTCATCGAGGGCGCGCCCCACGCGTGGCTCTTCCCGCGAGTCGCGGAGTCGTGCACCACGGCGGCGCGGGCTCGACCGCGGCCGGACTGCGGGCGGGTCGCCCGACGCTGGTCGTGCCGTTCCCTGGGGACCAGCCATTCTGGGGAACGCGGGTCCATGCGCTCGGCGTCGGCCCCGCCCCGCTCCCGGCCAGGGACCTGGGCACGAGCCTGGCCAGCAGTCTCGGCGCCCTCGTCCACACCGACTCCTATACCTCCCGCGCCGATGAGATGGGTGCCGCCATCCGCGCTGAAAACGGTCTCGTCGTCGGCGTGCACGTCCTGGAACAGATCACGGGAGTGACAGCCGTCGGCCAATAGGCCATCCCACGGCGATCACCCGGGTGGTCGCGACCACAGCCGGTCTTCCCCGGAGGTGCAGTACCCATGGAGCGTGTCTGCTTCGTCTTGGAAATCGAGCAAGGCACGCATAACATCTGGCCAGCTGCCCAACTCGTATTCGTTCCACCATTCGACACACACCCGGCAGAAGCGCTACCGGACTTCAGTGCTGAATCTTCTCACGGGCGCCACCCTCCCGTGGAATACGGTCCTCCTCGACCGGGCGATCGCCATCTTGATTCAGTAAGGCAACGCCATGAACCCTGATTTGCCGCGATTCCTATCGCTTTGGAGATGCGAACATCAATCACCGGCGACCATTCCTTGCCATACACCATCAAGATCAAGCCCGACAATTGCAGGCCGCCAGGTAAGCCGCCCCGGAGCGACATCGACGGCGAAGCCAGGACCCTGGCAGCGCGTGGTGCCGCTGCCCTTCTAGCCGCGCGAGACGTGCAGCGCCTCGGTGGCCTGGCGTCCCAGGCTGATGGTGCCGGTTCCGTCGGCGACCTGCAGCAGCACCGCATCGGAGAACGGGGCTGCCTCGGTGATGACCAGGTCCACCCCGGGCACAACACCCTGCGCGCTGAGGTACTGCAGCAACGCCGGGTCCTCGTCATTGATCCGCTCCACGGTGACCCGGACGCCGGGCTCCACGGTGCTCAGCAATACGGCGTCAGGCCTGGTCAGCACCCCGTCGGCACTGGGGATCGGGTCCCCGTGCGGATCGCGGTCGGGGTGGCCCAGGAAGGCATCAAGGCGTTCGACCATGAAGTCGCTCATGGCGTGCTCGAGGTTTTCGGCTTCGTCGTGGACCTGGTCCCAGTTGTAGGCCAGGGTCTGGACCAGGAAGGTTTCCAGCAGCCGGTGCCGGCGCACCATGTCCAGTGCGTACTTTCTGCCCACTTCGGTCAGCTCGACGGCACCGTAGCGGGCGTGGCTGACCAGGCCCTGCGCGGTCAGCTTGCGCACCGCATCGGAGACCGAGGAGACCTTCAGCCCGGATTTCTGTGCGATGTCTGTTGCGGTGACGGGATCGTCCGACCATTCGGAGAGCCCCCAAATGACCTTCAAATAGTTTTGCGTGCTGATGGAAAGATCCGAAACCGACATGTGTACGAGTCTACAGAGCGCACCCGCACACCGGTTTCCGGCCCGGGTGTGACATCGCCTGGATCCGGCCCCGCTCGAGGCGGTCGCGGAAGTTCAAAATGCCGTACAGGGGGCTTGGCGCTTGCGCGTGCCCGGAGGCTCCCGCCCATGCGAACGGCCCGGTCGCTTGACCGGGCCGTTCGCGTACATGGACCGGGGTCCGGGTCGCCGTGTACCGCGCGGTTACGCCTGGCCGGCGACCCCGGCCTTGTCCTCGACGTATCGGCCGGTACGGGCCATCATGATGCCGCCCAGAGACATCGGGATGAAGGTTGCCACGTACACCCACAGCGGGACGGTCCAGCCACCGGTGGTGGAGAAGAGCCAACCACCCAGCAGCGGGCCAAGGGTGCCGAAGAGGTAGCCGACGCCCATCGCGAATCCTGCCATGGCCGCGGACCCCGCGGTGGTGCGGCTGCGCAGGTTGAACATCGCGATCGCCAGCGGGAAGGCTCCTCCGGCGAGACCTGCCACCAGGGCGGCGAGCCACAGCGGGCCGATTCCGGTCAGCATCAGCAGGTAGCCCAGCGGGCCGGCCGCCGACAGGATCACCGCGAGGATCGCCGGGTTGCGCATCTTGTTGGCGATCAGCGGGGTGATCACCGCCATCGGGAGGGTCATGAACGTGTAGACGGAAAACGCCGTGGCGGCCGATCCCTTGTCCAGCCCGAAGCCCTGCTGCATGATCGTGGGCAGCCAGGCCAGCATGGCATAGATGTTCAGCGAGGCCATGGCGTAGAACAGTGCGGTTCCGACGGCGACGGGGCTGGCGACCAAGCGGCCCAGGCCCAGACCCGTTCCGGCCGCCGCACCGGCCGTGGCACTCTGCGCCGCGGTGGGGGCACCGCTGCGGCGTTCCTTCAGAAGCACCAGCGTCCAGGGCAGGACGGCGACCAGTGAGAGCACGCCCCACGAGGCGAGCGAGAACTGCCAGCCACCGGCATTGGCCAGCGGGAGCGCCGTCATGGCCGGCAGCGTTGCCCCGGCCTGCATCAGCAGGGCGAAGACGGTGACCATGGAGGCCTGGCGGTCGGGGAAGTGCTTCTTGACCAGCGGGGCGCCAGCCACGTTGCCGAAGCCCATGCCCAGCAGGGCCACGAACGTCAGGGCCATGAAGATCGCGGGGCTGTCGCTGAAGGGACGCACCATGGTGCCGACGGCGGCCAGGATCACGGCGATCAGGGCGGTTGCCTCCAGCCCGATCTTGCGCACAATGACCGGGGCCAGGAAGCCGCCGATGCCGAAGCTCAGCGTGGGCAGCATGCCGATGAAGGTGGCCCCGGCGGTGCCGATGCCCAGTTCGCCGGTGACGGTGGTCAGCAGTGGCGAGAGCCCGGTGACCGCGTAGCGCAGGCCGATGCCCAGCAGCAGCAGCCCAACGATGATGATGATGCGGCCCTTCCACAGCCCGGGGCGGGGGTTGCCCGCGCCTGCGGCCTGTGCAAGGTTTTCGCCGAAAGTGTTACTTGTGGTGGACATGTCCGGTTCTGCGATTCAGCTAGTGGTTCAGATTGCCTAGGAGTGCTTCGAGTCGCCGTCGATCGGGAACATCTGTCCCGAGATCGTGCGGGCGTGCGGGCCGGCCAGGAAGAGGGCCAGCTGGGCGATGTCGTTGGGGTCGATGAACTTGCGGATCGACTGGTTGTCCAGCGCCTTGTTGGTTTCTTCCTCCACCGTGGTGCCGTTGGCCTCGGCGCGGCCTGCCAATACGCTGCCCATGCGCGGGCCCTCGACGGCTCCGGGGTGGATGGTGTTGGCGGTGATGCCGAAATCGCCCAGTTCCAGGGCGAGCGTCTTGGCAAAGCCGACCAGTCCCCACTTGGTCGTGGCGTAGGCGATGCGGTTCGGGTAGCCGAAGCGGCCGGCCAGCGAGGACATCACCAGGATGGAGCCCGCGTCGGATTCCTTGAGCAGCGGGATGGCGCGCTGGGTGACCATGAGGGTGCCGGTGAGGTTGATGTTCACGACGGCGGCCCAGGTGTCGATCGGGTAGTCGTTGGCCGGGGCGGTGGCTCCGGCGATGCCGGCGTTGTTGACGAGCACATCCAGGCCGCCAAGCTGTTCCTCGATGTCCTTGAAGAGCACCTCGAGGTCCTCGGCCTTGCTGATGTCGCCGACCGAACCGGTGATGTTCTCGTTTTCCGCGACGATCGCCGCGACGGCCTCGGCGTTGACGTCGGCGATGTGGACGCGGGCGCCGTTGGCAACGAAAGCCTTGGCGATGGCCAGTCCGATTCCGCCGGCTCCGGCGGTGATGAGTACACGCTGTGACATGATTTCGACTCCTTCTACGCGATGCCGTGGATCCCACGACTTCGGTTCGCATTCTTATGTACGGCGAGGGCCGGGACTCTCGGGCCAGGTGGTCCGGCGGGTGACGGTCCGTGCTTGTATGCGTCTCACGGTGCGGAAAGGAATTCCGCTCCCGGTGTTGATGCATTCCATACAGTAGGCCTGCCCGAATCCGGCGTCAACGGCGCCGATCACACCGCAATTCCGGTTTTCCCGCTGCCGGAATGTCAAGTTCTCACCCTCGTAGAAATTACATGCAATTACATACAAGTAGGGGTTCTGTCCAGGAAATCTCGTCAACTTTTCCGTCCAGAGGAAAGTCGAACGCAACATTTCCTTGGTCACACGAAGCGGGGATTATTGCCCGGCAGGGAACTATCCGACCTCAGAGCGCGCGCGTCAGATCCGCGATGCGACGGCCGGTCTCGTCCGCCGCCTGAGCAAGGGCCTCAACGTAGCCCTTGAGCTCATCCCGATGGAAGCGTGCCGTGGGCAGAACGGTCGTAAAGGCCCCGAGCGGCTGTCCTGTCGTGGGGATCGCAACGCCCACTCCACAGATGCCCGGTGAGGTTTCCTCCAAATTCACCCCATAGCCATTGCGGCGAACCACAGCCAGATGCCGCTTCAGCGTTGCAAGCGATCCACCTTCCGACCCGGCCCGCTCGTCCAGCGGCGCCGGGACCCCCGATGCGGATGTAACTGCGGCAAGGTCGTCATTTCGCAGTTGCGCCAGCATGGCCTTGCCGCCGGCCGACTCGAGCGCCGGCAACTTGTCCCCGACACGAATCACCACCCTCAGGTTCTGCTCCATTTCATCTATGCCGTCGAGGAAACGAACCGAGCCCATTTCCAACACCATGAAGCCCACGGTTTCATGGAGCCTGGCATGGAGCCGTTCAAGTGCCGGGCGGGCCAGGTCGCGCAATGAACTTCGGGCTATGGCCCCGACCGCGTGGGCGGCAAGAACAGGTCCCGCCACATAGCGCCGTTCTCGGTCCTGGCCGGCAAATCCCCGGTAGGAAAGGGCGGCCAGCAGGCGGTGCGCCGTGGAGACCGCCACGCCGAGCCGCGCGGCCGCCTCGGTGACGGTCAAGGTGCCACCGAAGCGGAGCATGAGAGCCAATTGCAACGCGCGGTCAACCGATTCGATGGGCGGCTGCGTTGCGCCGTCGGTCCAAGATTTGGAATCGCTCGCAGCTGCATCCGGCGTGGAGTTGGTCATGGCACAAGCATCCCATGTTGCCGCCCGGCACCCGGGCTCCGCTGACGGGTGCGGCACCGCCCATGCCGCTCCCGGGGGACACACTCTGCGCGCCCTCCTCCCAACCATCATGAATTCCTTCATACGGAATGAGTCTGACGATCGAGAGCCGGGCACGTACCCCGCGGATTCCCTACAGACCCCAAAGCCAAAGGGTGAATCGCGATGAAATCATCATCAACAATTCTGTATAACGGAATTTGCGCACAAAATATGGTTCCTCCGTCACATCCATGACTAAACTCACATTGACGGGCGGCGTTCCGCCCGTTGCACCTTTACCAAACCAGGAAGCTCCCATGGAAACTCTCGCGGAAATACGTAGTTCGGCCATGAGCCGGTTCCAGGTAATGGCGGTCGTCATCGCCCTGACCCTGATCCTCATTGACGGTTTCGATGTGGCCGCCATGGCCTACGCCGCGCCGGTGCTCTCTCGCGAGTGGGGCATCCAGCCCGCCGCCCTCGGATTCCTGCTGAGCGCAAGCCTCTTCGGCATGGCTGCAGGTTCCATCTTCCTCACTCCGCTCGCCGACAAGATCGGGCGCCGCCGCCTCACCCTGATCTCCCTCGTCGTCATCAGCATCGGCATGGTCGCTTCGGTCTTCGCCGGCGATGCCACCCAACTCCTGGTCTTCCGGATCGTGACCGGCCTGGGCGTCGGCGGCATGATGGCCAACCTGAACGTCCTGGTGTCCGAATACTCCTCGAACAAGCGTCGCGGTTCAATCATGGGCATCTACACCGCCGGCTACCCGATCGGCGCCACCATCGGCGGCCTCGTGGCCGGACCGTTGATCCCGAACTTCGGCTGGCACTCCCTCTTCGCCGTCGGTGCGGTCTTGACCATCATCATGCTCGTCGTCTCGTGGATCTGGCTTCCCGAATCCCTTGACTACCTGTTCACCCGCCGGCCCGCCGGCGCCCTCAAGCGCGTGAACAACATCCTCGCCAAGATCGGGCGCCCGGCACTGGACGCACTGCCGGCCATCACGGCCACCGGCAAGGAGCAGTCGGCGATCGGCGAAATCCTGACCACCCCGATCCGTTTCCGCACCTTCATGCTCTGGGCGGGCTATGGCTGCCTCGTGGCCGCATACTACTTCGCCAACACCTGGACCCCGAAGATCATTGCCGGCGTCACCGGCGACAACTCGATCGGCGTCACCACAGGCACCATCGCCAACGCCGGCGGCATCCTGGGCTGCTTCGTCTTCAGCGCCTTGGCCGTGCGCTACCGAGCACGCCCGCTGCTGGTCATCGCGCTGCTCGGATCGGCCGCCGCCTACGTTGTCTTCTCCATGCTCTTCACCCAGATCACCCTGGCCATGGTGCTTGCGCTCTTCTTGGGCATGCTCACCACCGCGGGCATCGCCGGCTTCTACACGGTCTCCCCCGAGATCTACAGCGCCCGGGCCCGGGCAACCGGTGTCGGCTGGATGATCGGCCTCGGCCGCCTGGTTTCCATCGTCGCCCCGATCCTGGTCGGCTATCTGCTGGCCGGCGGCTGGAAGCCGGAGAACATCTTCGTGCTCTTCGCCGCCCCGCTGGCCGCTTCCGCCCTGTGCATCGTGGCGTTGGCCTTCTCGCTCAAGCGCCAAACCCGCTCGACGGAACCGGTTGCCGCAACTCTTTCCTGACCTGCTTTCCCCTTCCGACAAACCAGCGATCGGTGGCGGCCCCGTCCGCCACCGGCTAGGAATAAACGCCACCATGAGCAAGATCAACGTCGCCGACCTGGTCGCGATCGACATGCACGTCCACATCGAATCCGACGACCACGGCCACACCGACATGCCTGACGATTTCCGCGAGGCCGCGCAGGCGCACTTCGGCGCGGCCCACGACCCGCTGGGGATCGAGGCCGTCGCGGCCCACTACCGCGAACGGAACATGGCAGCCGTCGTGTTCACCGTCGACCACGAGGCCACCACCGGCCACCCGCCGATCTCCAACCGCTACATCGCCGAGGAGGCGGCCAAGCACGCCGACGTGCTCATCCCCTTCGCCAGCATCGACCCGGCGCGCGGCAAGGCGGCCATCACCGAGGCCCGCATCCTGGTGCAGGACTACGGGATTAAGGGATTCAAGTTCCACCCGAACCTGCAGTCCTTCTTCCCGAACGACCGCACCGCCTACCCGCTCTACGAGGAAATCCAGTCACTGGGCGTCCCCGCACTCTTCCACACCGGCCAGAGCGGCATCGGCGCCGGAATGCCCGGATCCGGCGGGATCCGTTTGAAGTACTCCAACCCGATGGCCCTGGACGACGTGGCGGTGGACTTCCCCGAACTGCGCATCATCATGGCGCACCCCTCCTTCCCCTGGCAGGACGAGGCCCTGGCGGTGGCGGTGCGCCACAACCACGTGTACATCGATCTCTCCGGCTGGTCGCCCAAGTACTTCCCGGCCAACCTGGTGCAGTACGCCAACACCATGCTCCAGGACAAGGTCCTCTTCGGCTCCGACTTCCCGCTGTTGCCGCCGGATCGCTGGATGGCCGACTTCGCGAAGCTGGAGCTGCGCGAGGGACCGCGCCAAAAAATCATCAAGGACAACGCCGTGAGGCTGCTCGGACTCGATTCCGGCACCACCTCCTCCTAACGCACCGCCACGCCCGCCTCCGGGATCCCTGGACGACACGAAGACCATTAAAGGAAAGCACCATGAAGAACACCGAACCCGGCGCACTGCTGCGGCCCGCACCCGCCCGCGAGGACTGGTCAAGCAGCCAAATGGGCCGCTTCCTGGAAAAGATCGAGGCCAAGACCGGCCGGCACTTCACCGACTACGAGGATGCCTGGGCCTGGTCGGTTGAAAACCTTGAGGAGTTCTGGGGCGAGGTCTGGGACCACTTCGAGATCATCAGCCACGCCCCCTACACCTCGGTGCTCACCGAGCGCACCATGCCCGGGGCGCAATGGTTCACCGGAGCCCGGATCAACTTCACCGAGCACGTCCTGCGTTCCCTGGCCCGCCGCCCCCAGGACACCATGGTCAAGTCCCGCAGCCAGACCAACGGTTCCATCGACTGGACCGGCGCCCGGTTCACCGAGGAGATCGAGCGCATCCAGCAGGGCCTGATCCGCCACGGCATCAAGTCCGGGGACAGGGTTGCAGGCTACCTGCCCAACATCCCGCAAACCCTGGCCACCTACTTCGCCGTCATCGGCCTGGGCGCCATCTGGTGCTGCGTGCCGCCGGAAATGGGTGTCAAGGGCGTGCTGGGGCGCATCGGCCAGCTGGATCCCACGTTGTTGATCTCCATCGATGGTTACCGCTGGGGAGCAAAGGACATTTCCAAGCTCGGCGACCTGGCTGCCGTCCGGGCCGAGCTCGGCGACATCCCCACGGTGGTGCTGCCCTACCTGGATGAAGAGCTGGACGTTGCGGCAGCCGCACCGGGTGCAGAATCATGGGCGGATTTCACCGCGGACCACGCACCGGCGATCATCGAACCGGTTCCGTTCAACCACCCCATGACGGTGCTCTTCTCCTCCGGCACCACCGGAACCCCCAAGGCCATCGTGCACTCCCACGGCGGCCTGCTGCTGGAGCACTACAAGGCCATGGGCCTGCACTTCGACATCTCCGAGGCCGACACCGCCTACTGGTTCTCCACCACCGGGTGGATGGTCTGGAACATGGGTGCTTCTTCTCTGCTGGTGGGTGCCTGTGTGGTCCTGCAGGACGGGGATCCCAATTGGCCGACCCTTGACGGGCAGTGGTCGCAGTGGTCGGTCATGGCCGAAACCGAATCCACCTACATGGGCACCGGCGCCGCCTACCTGGCCGCCTGCGCCCACGCGGGTGTCGAGCCGGGCAAGAAATGGGATCTCTCCCGGCTGCGCGAGATCCAGTGTTCCGGATCCCCGCTGGCCGCCGACGTCGCAGGCTGGGCGTACGACTCGATCAACCCCGACATCGTGATGGCGCCGACCTCCGGTGGCACCGACATCTGCGCGGCGTTCCTGGGCGCCAGTCCCCTGTCCCCGGTCCACGCCGGGGAAATGGCCTGCCGCCCGCTGGGTGTAGCAGTGGATTCCTGGGACCACGAACGCAACTCCCTGCGCGGGGAACCCGGCGAACTGGTTGCCACCCTGCCGATGCCCTCGATGCCGGTGTTCTTCTGGAACGATCCGGACAATGAGCGTTACAACTCCAGCTACTTCGACGTCTTTGAGGGCATCTGGCGCCACGGCGACTGGCTGGTGCGCACCGAGCGCGACAGCTGGGTCATCACCGGGCGCTCGGACGCCACGCTGAACCGCGGAGGCGTGCGCCTGGGCACCGCGGAGTTCTATGCACTGCTCGATGGCCACCCCGGCGTCAACGACGCCATGGTGATGCACTTCGAGCAAGGCGGCGCAATGGGCCAGCTGGTGCTGCTGGTGGAGGCCGCCGATGATGCGGACACCGTGGGGCTGGAGCGCTCGATCCGCACGGCGCTGCGCACCCAGCTTTCCCCGCGCCACGTCCCGGACCACGTGTTGTTCGTGCGCAGCATCCCGCGCACGCGCACCGGCAAGCGCATGGAAATCCCGCTCAAGCGCCTGGTGCAGGGCGGTTCCGGCGGCGTGCTTGACACCGGCGTGCTGGTGAACCCGCAGGACCTGGACGAGACGGTGCAGTCCGTCTCCCGCATCCTGGCCGGAGCCTAAGCGACAGGTGCCGCCGGCGTCTCCCCGAGGGGAGGCACCGGCGGCACCGTGAGTGAAGCCCTATTCACCGTGGGAACCTCAGACTCCGCGCAGTTTCTCCATGATCTCGGCGGCGGCCAGCTGCAGCGCCTCGACATGCAGCGGCATCGCGGAGCGGTCGAAGCGGATGCTCGGCGTCGCGGTGGTCACCGCTGCCACCGGGCGCCCATCGGCGTCGTTGATGCTCACGCCCAGGCCCACCACCCCCTGCTCGGTTTCCTCGAAGCTGGTGCCGAAGCCGTCCCGGCGGATCTTGGTCATGCTGCGCCTAAGCGAGGCCAGGGTGGTGATCTTGCCGGTGGGCCAGGACTGCAGGCCTGAGCGGTAGATCTCCTCCAGCTCGGCGTTGGGCAGCTGCGCCAACATCGCCTTGCCGCCCGAGGACACGAAGGCCGGCATCATGTCCCCGATGCGCCTGGCCACGCGCAGGTTCCGCGCCGACTCGACCCCGTCGACGAATTGGATGTTGCCGCCGTTCAGGACCATGACCTGCACCGTCTCCCCTACCGTGCCCTGTAGCCGGACCAGGGCAGCCTGCGAGTGCTCGCCCAGCGTCTGGGTGGAGAGAAACGGCTGGGGGTGCCCGGAGATTTCGGGGCCCGGGCGGTAGGTCCGGTCGTGGCTCTGGGCCGCGAAGCCCCGGAAGGTCAGCGCCGTCAGCAGCCGGTGCGCCGTCGAGGGCGCCACATCGAGCTGCTCGGCGGCGGCCTTCACCGACAGCGGACCTTGGTCGCGCATGCGCATGAGCAACAGCAGTGCGCGGTCTACCGACTCGACGGGCGATGACTTGTTCTCCATGGTGAAATCATGGCACAGCCTGCGAACCGCAACCCAACCGCCGCTGCATCATGGCCAGGCGCACATCACCTACGCTGGAGAAGTGGTCAACTACACCTTCAAGCAATTGCAGTACTTCATCGCCGTGGCCGATGCCGGCACGATCTCCGGTGCCGCAACGGCCTGCCACATCTCGCAGGCGGCGATGTCCCAGTCCATCGGGGAACTCGAGCGCATCGTCGGCTCCCAGCTGCTGGTGCGCCACCGGGCCCGCGGCGTGGTGCTGACCGCCGTGGGAACCCACTTCCTGCGCGATGCCAAGGAGCTGGTCAGGCACGCCGAAGAGGTCCAGGGCCTGATCGGCGAGCGCCAGAGCGGCCTGGTCGGGCCGCTGAACATCGGGATGTATTCCGGGCTCTCCGCATTTTGGCTGCCGGTGGTCTGCGAACAGTTCACCAAGCCCAACCCGGGCCTGGAGGTGCGCATCATCGAGGGCGACGGCGCCGAGCTGCAGGAGCGATTGTTGGAGGGCTACCTCGATGTGGTGATCACCCACACCCGCCACCTATTGCCCGGCGTCAAGCACACCACGGTCATGAGCGGGCGCCCCTACGTGCTGCTTGCGGCCGGACACCGGCTTGCCGGCGGCGGAACCGTTCGGCTTAGCGAACTCGCTGACGAGGACTTCGTGTCCCTGGACATCCCCACGGTGCGTGACAACCAGTTGGTGAACCTACGCATGTCCGGCCTGGACCCGAAGATCGCCTGGAGCAGTTCGAACTTCGAGGCTGTGCGCGGCATGGTGGCCCGCGGCCTGGGCTACACGGTGCTGGTGCAGCGTCCCCCGGTGAGCCTGAGCTATGACGGTTTACCCCTGTCCGTCCTGGAAATCGAGGGGCCGGTTGGCCATAGCGACATCTGCGTCGCCTACACGGCATCGGAGAGGCCAAGTCTGCGACTGCGGGCCTTCATCGAGTTCTGTGAAGGCATCGGTGCCGAACGCGAGCAGGGACCGGATCCGTCCTGAATGGACGGGTCCGGCCCCTGGCCGCGGAGGCGTTGCCCGGCTACATGTGCTCGGCGCCCAGGTCGGCGTCCTTGCCTTCCTTGATGCTGCGCATGGCCAGCGCGGCGATAAGGAAGACCCCTGCCCACACGGCCCCGGCAATCCACAGCGAGCCGCCACCGAGCAGCACCAGGCCGGTGACAATCATCGGGGTGAAGCCGGCACCGAGCGTGGAGGAGAGCTGGTAGACCAGCGAGGCCCCGGTGTAGCGGATCCGGGTGGGGAACAGCTCTGCGGTGAAGGCGCCGAACGGCCCGAAGATGGTGCCCTGGACCACGCCGTTGGCCAGGAACAGCGCGATCGCGAAGAGCCAGAGCTCGCCCAGTTGCAGCATCCACATCATCGGCAGGGCCAGCACCGCGCCGGCCAGGATGCCGAACATCATGACCGGGCGGCGGCCCAGTCGGTCGGAGTAGCGAGCGGCAAACCACACCGCCACGATAGTCAGGGTGGCGCCCACGGCCTTGATGTTGAGCACCGCGGTGCGGTCCATGCCGGCTTCCTCCACGACGTAGGAGATGGCCCAGACCGTCATCAGGCCCTGCACGGTGTAGGAGCTCATGCCCACCAGCGTGCCCATGAGCACGGATTTCGGGTACTTGGTCAGTACCTGCAGCAGCGGGATCTTGCGCTCCTCGGCCTTGTCCTCGAGCGCCAGGAAGAGCGGGGACTCGGTGACCTTCAGGCGGATGACCAGGCCGATGGCGACCAGGCCGAGGCTGGCGATGAACGGGATGCGCCAGCCCCAGGCCAGGAACTGCTCGGTGGGCAGCGTGGAAACGGCGGAGACCGCAAGGGTAGCCAGTACCGCGCCGGCCGGGCCGCCCATGTTTGCGAAGCTGGCGGCGAAGCCGCGGCGTTCCTTGGGTGCGTGTTCCAGGGCCATCAGCATGGCCCCGCCCCATTCCCCTCCCACGGCCAAGCCCTGGATGATGCGCAGGGTGATCAGCGCGATCGGGGCAATGACACCGACCTGTGCGGTCGGCGGGAGCAGGCCGATGATGGTCGAGGCGACGCCCATCATCACCATGGAGGTGATCAGCACGCCCTTGCGCCCGAGCTTGTCCCCGTAGTGCCCGAAGATGATGCCGCCCAGCGGGCGGGCCAGGTAGCCAACGGCGAGCGTGGCGAAGGAGGCGAAGAGCGCCACCGCGGGCGACTGGTTGACGAAGAAGACCTTGTTGAACACCAGCGACGCGGCGGTGGCGTAGAGGATGAAGTCATAGAACTCGATGGCGCTGCCGATGAAGCTGGAGGCCAGGATCCTGCGCATGTGTGGTGAGTTCAGCGACGGGACGACAACGTCGGCGGAGTTCCCGGCGGGCGTTTGGGTGTGGCTCATCGTGCAACCATCATTTCTGCATCAATGCGGTTAAAGGAAATGGTATCGAGATCCTCGGGAACCAGGAAGGTTCCGGAGAAATCCTTGGCGTGGGAGAGCCACGTGGACAATGGCGTCGTCCCGGGCACCAGGTGGTGCAGGGCCAGGGTGCGTGCCCCGGCACGTTCGGCCAGCTCGATGGCCTGGGCGGCCGAGGTGTGCGAGAGGCGGTGGTGGTCCATCGAGGCGGCAGCGGCCTCGGTGCCGATGCTCCCGTAGCTGCGCTGGACCCAGTCGAAGTCAATGGCCTCGTGCAGCAGCAGGTCGGTGTCGCGGGCCAGCCGCACGAGGTTCTCGCACGGCGCGGTGTCCCCGGAGATCGTCACGGAACCCTCGGCGGTGTCGAAGCGGAAGGCGAAGGCCGGGGCGATCGGCGGGTGCTTGACCAGGGTGGCGGTCACGGTGACCAGCTCGTCCCGGTAGATCTCGAACGGCTCGAAGCCCTCGGGGGTCGGGTTCGCATTGGGGTGGTAGCCGCTTCCGGCGGGGATCTGGATGTCCGCGGCGATGAAGTGGTCCAGCGGGGAGGGACGCAGGGCGTCGATCACCCGGTCATTCAAGTCGGTTCCGTAGGCCTGCATGAGGTGGCTGAACATGTCCGCGGTGCCCGGGGTCGGGTTCTTCGGGTAGAGCGGGGTCGGCGGGACCTGGGCGCGCGGCGAGGCCGGCGGCAGGACGCCACGGTCGCCGGGGCCGATGATGCGGACCGGAGCCTGGCCGGGGGTGATGGTGAAGAGCCCGAAGATCGCCAGCGACGCCAGGTCGATGGTGTGGTCGGAGTGCAGGTGGGTCAGGAAGATCCCGCGCAGGTTCGCGGTGCTGAATCCGGCCTTCATGAGCTGGTTGCCCACGCCGGTTCCGGCGTCAACCAGGTACACGGCCTCGCCGACGACCACGGCGGTGGCGATGCCCGCACGCTTGCCGGCGTTTTCACCGGTCCACCAACGGGGACCGCCCGCAGTTCCCAAGGTGACTACATGGGGTTTCAGGGAAGTGCTGTGCACGTGAACTGCTCCTTATGCGGGAAGAATGAGATGTCCTTCACACAAGGATGATGCCTCGCCAAGCATACGTAAAACTGTTTTTATCGAATCAATTCATTGGTTTTGCCTATGTTCACCTATGACGGGTCCACGCCGGAAACACTTGAAGATTTAGGTTCATGCCTGCTCGATACGAATTCCCAGCCTGCGTTCTCTTGCAGTGCGGGTCTTGCCTCTCACTGCAGGGATTCCAGATTCCACGTACCTATAAGCCAGGAAGCATGGTGGCTTGAAACGCCACCATGCTCCAGCCGGAGCTTCCGGTCACCCAGAGGTTGGTAGTCCGGGTGGAGATCGATTTCTCAAACCCTCCACTGACCAGGCGCATCCGCATGGTGCCTGTCACGGCGGCCAGGCCGGGCACCGTTTCCCGCACCGCATCCAATTCGTGCTCAATCTCGAGATAGCGGACAGCGCCCTCCGAAATGAACGTGAACAACGTTTCCTTGCTGTCGCAACGCCCGGTGGAATGGACGTAGCTCAGGGATTCATCGAGCAATCCGTCAAGGACGACGAGGTCGGCGGTGATCATGGCATCCAGTCGTGCGGCCTCTGCGCCGAGGACGGCTCGGCGAGGGCCGCCGGTCACATCTCTATCCACCGGAAACCTTTTGCACGGGGCGTTTGGCCCCGAACCGGGTCTCGAGGGGAATGCTGCGAAGCCCGTGAGCGTCAAGGGCATAACCATGCGCCACACCGCCGTCCTGCGGCTTGGGTGCCGTTGGCATCGGAGTGCCTGCCCAACCCGAGGCAACGAATCCCAATATCAGCGAGCGCAGGTGACCCCCAACCTGTTCGAAGTCCTCGTCCGAGGTCCCCTCCAGCATGGGCGCATCGGACCAATCCAACCGGTTCCCGAATAGGAACGGGACGTCGAATCCGTGGGCCGATCCCATCCGCGAGTCCTTGGCCGCGTAGTCGAAACGCACCGAAGAAACCTGCTTCCCCGCCTTGCCGACTGCAAGGACAAGCTCCGCGGCGTAGGACTCGAACTGGTGCAGGGTCATCGCGCCGATCAGCTGCGATTTGGGCGAGCCCGGGTGCTCGGCGGCAAGATGCTCAGCCACCTCCGGCACATCCTCGAAGTGCGCACCAATGAATCCCGCCACTGCCCCCGGCCCGAAGGCCGCCTCGGGTGCCTGACCCAGAAAGGCCGACGCCTCTTGCGCAGTATGGGTCAACAATAGATCTCCCACATGCAGGCGTTGCGCCGCCGCCCGAACGTCGAAAAGATCGGCGGGCACCATGTCGTCGGCGGTGGGCATGATGCCCAGTCCCTTGCCCGCGTAGGCGCGGGAAACGCATTGCTGGGCATCCAGCAGTTCCTCCCCGGTGGCGTCCACGGCGGTCGAGCGGCCCAGCTCTTCGGCGATGATTCGCCGACGCTCCGCGGCCTCAGAGGTTCCCAGCGGCGGCTGGAACGCCAAGGAGAGCAACGCCGTGCGGGCAATCATCCCGCGCGTCTGCTCCAGCTGACTGAGCAAAAACGCGTAGAAGGCACCGGCGGACTGACCGACCATGGTCAGGTTCTCCGCGCCTCCGCCGTAGCCGGCAATGTTTTTGCCAACCCAGCGCAACGCCTGCACCAGGTCGCCGACACCAAGGTTTCCGCCACCGATTCCACCGGCGTGGGAGAGGATTCCGAGGCGGTAGTTGACGCTGACCACCACGCACTGCCCCTCCTCAGCGAGACGGGTACCGTCGTACCAGCGCACGGTGCCCGCGCCGGAAATGAAGGCTCCTCCCGGGATGTAGAAGAGGACCGGCAGGCCCGAGGCGCCATTTGGTGCCCAGATGTTCAGTTGGAAGGCGTCTTCCCGCTGCGGGAGTTCGGCGAGTGCCGGACCCAATAACCAGTCCAGCGCGCCAGGACGCTGCGGGAAGGCTGCAGGTTGCCCGGAGGCGCCGGCGACTGGGTCGACCAGGGCGGAGAAGCGGTCGCGTGGATCGGCCAGTTGCCCGTAGACCACTCCTCGGTGGACCTGCACCGCGCGTGGGCTCACGCGATGATCTCGTAATCCTCGAGGTTTACGGCGCGTGTCACGTTCCAGTACTCGAGCATCGGCAGCGGCCAGATCTGCGAGACGCGGCCGAACTTGTTCTTGTACCAGGTCTTTACGTCCGGGTGCCCCCAGGCCTTTCGGGCGTTGGCCGCGTCAATGGCTTCGACGAAGGTATCCAACGCCTCCTGCTTGAGGTCAAGGGCGGTGACACCGGTGGACAGGACCGTATGCATGGCGTCAAGGATGTATGTCAGCCCGTACTCGATCATGGAGAACAGCGAACCGTTGACCACGTGCCCGGTGTTTGGCCCGGAGACGATGAACAGGTTGGGGAAGCCCGGCACGGTGATGCCGGCATAGGCGGTGGCGTTGCCGGCCCAGTACTCGTGCAGGTCACGGCCGCCGAGGCCGGTGATCTTCAGCGGCTCGAGGAACTCCGAGGCGGTGAACCCTGTGGCGTAGATGATCACGTCGAGTTCGTGCAGCGTGCCTTCTCCGTCGACGATGCCGTCGGCCTGCATGCTTGAGAGACCGGCGGTGATCAGGGACGTCTGCGGCTTCTTCAGGCTCGCAGACCAAACGCCGTTGTCGCGGAGCATGCGCTTGCCGCCGACGATGTAGTCAGGCGTGACCTTCGCCAGAAGGTCCGGGCGGTCGGCGTACTGCACCTTGAGCATTTCGACGAGCTGCTGGCGCACCCGCTCGTTGATGGCCGAGACCGAACCAGGGGTGTTCCACGAGGGGTCGGCCGACGTGGTGTGCTGGCGGCCTTCGACACCGAGCCAATGCTGCCAGAACCGAAGCCACTGGCCGTACTGCGGAAGGTGCTCGGCGAGCCACTTCACGGTGACAGGCATGTCCTCGTAGTAGAACGGGGTGGGCAGCATCCAGGGCGAGCTGCGCTGGAAGACCTTGAGCTCGGCGACCTCGTCAACGATTGCGGGGACGATCTGGTAAGCGCTTGCGCCCGAACCAATGACCGCCACGCGTTTGCCGCGCAGGTCGATGGCCGGGTCCCATTCGGCCGAGTGCACCTGCACGCCGGCGAAGGACTCGCGACCTGGGGTTTCGGGGAACTTCGGCCGGTCCAGCTGGCCCACGGCGGTGAGCACGGAACTGAAGCGACGAACCTCCCGCACTCCCCCACGCACGGTATCCAGTTCCCACAACGAATCCTCGGCGTTCCAGGAAGCACCCAGCACCTCGGTGTTCATCTGGATGTTTTCGCTGATGCCGCCGCGCTGGGCGACGGTGCGTGTGTACTCGAGGATCTCCCGGCCCTCGGAGAACTGCTGGGGCCAGTCGTCGCGCTGGGCAAAGGAAAAGGAATAGGCATAGTTGGGGGTGTCGAGGCGGACGCCCGGGTAGGTGTTCTTCCACCACGTGCCGCCGACTTCATTGCCCTTTTCGAACACCGTGTAGGTAATCCCCGCTTGGCGCATGCGGTAGGCGGCTGCCATGCCGGCCACTCCGGAACCGATGATCGCCACGGTGAATTCGCGCCCCGGAGCCACATTCCGGGCGTCCCAGCGAGGCGCGCCGTTGTGTTGGGGTACCAAGGCCATGTCGTGCATGAGCATCGGATGGTAGGCCGGGTCTGCCCCGTTGGTCAGCCAGTCCAGGATCTTCGCGGCTTGCTCGTCATTGAGCACCTTGGCGCGGTTGAGCGACTGGTCGCGGACGGCGCGCAGGGCCTCGAAGGCCAACTCGCGCGCGGCCTCGCGTTGCGTCTCGGACATGCCTCCGTGCGGCAAACCCACGGTGTCCACCGGCGGCTGCGGGGGACGAAGGTCATCGCGCAACATCGAGTAGTCCCCGGTGACTGCGGCCAGGGCAATCATCAGCGCCGGCAGGTCCGCGGTTTCCACTATGCGGCGCAAAAAGGAGTCATCCTCCGTGATGCGTGCGTATTCCTCGCGCCAGTACAGGTCATCGATCTGGGTTTGCGTTCTGTCCTGGATCAGGGATTCGGTCATGTCCGCTCCTCGTGCTGTGGGGTTGCCCGGCCCGACAACGGGGCCGCATGGTGACTTGTATCAAGTCTCACCCCCCAGTTATGCATAAGTCAACACACAATGCATTCTTCTCATCGTTTGGTATGATTTTCCCATGGCGAAGATGACCGACTCGGTGACCCTGTCCAAACACATCAGGGACACGATGCGCAACGATATTCTCGAGGGCCGGTGGTCACCGGGCGCGCGGCTGCAATTGACCGAACTTTCCGAGCATTACGAAACCTCGAGCACGGTGATCCGCGAGGCACTGACCCGGCTCGTTGGCGACCGGCTCGTGAAGCTGCGCCCCAATCGCGGCTTCTTCGTCCCGGAGCTTTCACTGGCCGAGCTGACCGACATCACCGAGATGCGTTGCGTCAATGAAGCACTGGCCGTATCCATGGCCATAGAACGTGGCTCGATTGAATGGGAAAGCGAACTAATCGCGGCCCACCACACCTTGGAACGTACGGTTCGCCGCGACCCGGAGAACCCAAATGTGCACACCGAGGAATGGAACCACGCCCACCAGGCGTTCCACGCCAAGCTCGTCGAGGCCTGCGGTGTCCCTGTGCTCATCGACTTAACCTGCACCCTTTCCGACCTGTCCCAGCTGTATGGGCGGTGGGCCGGTGTTGCAACGCGCGATGTCAAGCGCGACCTCGCGAAGGAACACCGCAATATCCTTAGCGCTGCGCTGGATCGCGATGCAAAAACGACCGGTTCCCTGTTGCGCCATCACTATGAAACCACGCTCTCCGCCGTGCATCGCGCCGGCGAAGTCGGCTTGGCAAGCACCGCATTGAAGGTGTCCTAGCCTGCGTTCGGCTCCCTTCGATCTATAGGCTCTCATCTCCGGCACCGGACGCATTTTCCGGCATCGGAGCCACGACGAAAGCCGTGGTGTCCCGTCACACTGACGGGACACCACGGAACTCCTACGACTTGGCTAGCGGACCCCGGCCACTGCTTCTAGGGATGAACGAGCTTCGCGGTAGCGGGCCGGCCATACCCCCTGCTTCCCCGGAGCGATGACTCCGGCCGGGTCAAGGGCGTCCTTGAGCTTCTCCTGCAGGCGCCTAACGGCATGGTTGTTGAAATCAAAGCCGTCGGCGATCTGGTCCATGTAGTCGACGTGGCTTCGGTAGGGTGCATATCCGCGAGAACGTGCGACCTCCAGCAGCTCCGAGTACAGGGCGCGGGCCCGAGTCAGCATTTCCTCGTTGCCGCGCTCGAAGAAGATCATCGTCACGTGGACCATGTGCCGTGGGTACAAGTGGTAGCCGATGTACAGGTCGAATCCGTACTTGGTATAGAGGCGCTTGGCCTCCTGATAGAAGGCGTACACCTCCTCGCCGCGCGCCGGGATGATCGGCGCCGCGTCGATGTGACCTCCGTTTTCCGCTGCCCATCCGACAGTAGATAGCGGCTTGAGCGTTGGCACCCCGGCCATCTGGGTACGATCCAAGTCAGCAATGTCTTCGTGCTGCAGTGCCATACCCTCGCCCCCCGAATAGAACCGGGCATCCACGCGGGCACCGGGGATCACTGAAACGCGCTCCTTGATGATTTCCAGACGGCGCTCACACAGCCCCAGGTCGCCATAGAGGGCAAACTTTCCGTTCCACTGCCCCAATCCGAATTCCTGGCGCATTTCCTCGAGCCGCCAATCAGGGATCGACCCCTCGCCGTCCCAGAACTTGGCGCGGTTTCCGCGCATCGTGGCGGCACGGACCACGTTGCCGCACAAGGCATTGTTCTGGATGATCTCCTCGCGGCGCAGCGTGGTGAGGATGTCGATCAATTCCGGAAGGTCCTCCTCCCGCTCCACCGCGATGTCTCCATTGACGTAGGTGTGGGGCGCCGGCTGCAGCCAAAGCCCCACCTGGGTGACGACACCGAGGTTGGACTGGGTGAACAATCCGTCAAGCGTGGGGCCGAAACCACCCTGGAAGATCGGACCGAGGTCGGTGCCCTCCATGGCACCCATGCCGGTGCGCACAAGGTCTCCGTCCGGCAGCACGACTTCCATGCCACAGAGGGACTTCACGTGGTCCCCGTGCGGCGTCATGCCGTAGCCGCGGTCGAGCATGTTTCCCAGCACCGATCCCCAGCCCAGTGCCGGGACGCTCATCCAGACCCTCAGTCCGTGTTCCTTGATGTATTCAAAGAGATCAAAGAAGGTGACCCCCGGTTCCACGACGGCGTAGCAGAGTCGATCGTCGACCTTGAGGATTCTGTTCATACGACTCAGGTCCAACGCGACCATGCCGGCGTCTCGCGGCTCTGGGCCTCCATAGCCAAGGTTCTTTCCGCACGAGAACGTCCACAATGGCACCTCAAGTTCCGTGGCCAGACACACGATCGACTGCACCTCGGCGGTATTGGCCGGACGCACGCCCGGCCAAGGGACCCGTCCGGGGTTCAGCGGGTAGGGATCGATATACCCCTCGGGATTCTCCAGTGCCACCACGTTCTCGGCACCGACGATTTCTTCCGCCCGGCGCAGAAATTCCTGACGACGATCCATTGCTCATCCTTTCGTGGCCCGGGCATTGCCGCGTGCCGATCCTGCTAAGTCAAAGATTGTGTACTACATTCCATTTGGCATCAATTAGATTGATAAGTATGAATCTTGTGTCGCATCCTCAGCTGACCTTGCGCCAACTGTGGCATTTTGTGGTTGCCGCCGAGACCGGAACGATGGCCGAGGCAGCCCGCCGGCTGCACATGGCCCCCTCGGCCATTTCCATGTCCATAGCGGAACTCGAGCGAATCATTGGCTCGGATTTGGCCATCAAGCGCCGAGCCAAGGGGCTGACACTTACCGCCACCGGCAGGACCGTGCTGCACCAGGCCCGCACGCTGCTTGCCCTCGTCTATGAGCTCGAGTCCCTGGGACAGGGAACCCGCGCCTCGTTGCGTGGCCCGCTCACGGTGGGATGCTTCATGACCCTGGGACCCACGATCATTCCCACGATGCTCACCGCCTTTGCCGAGCAATGCCCGGAGGTGGAAGTCGACTTCGTCGAGGGCTACCACGACGAAATGCAGCAGGCGCTGCTCGACGGATCGATCGATGTGGCGTTCCTCTACGGCGCAGAGATTTCCCCGTCCCTGCTCAGCGCCCCGGTCGCCGTCGCGGAACCCTATGTGCTGGTCGATTCCAACCACCGACTCGGCACACAGGACTCGATCACCCTGGCCGATATTGCCGAGGAGCCTCTGGTGCTCTTCGATGCGGAGCCGGTGTCCCGCAGGATCCTGGGCCTGTACGAGCAAGCAGGAATAGCCCCGGTGATCCGCCACAGATCCAGAAGCTATGCGACGGTTCGTTCGCTTGTCGGTTCCGGGCGCGGAGTGGCGGTGCTGTTCCAACAACCGGCGCTCGATGCGCCCTATCAGGAACTTCGCGTGGTGCTTAAGCCCTTGCGCACTCCGCGAGGGGGAAACGGCGAGCCGGTTCCCGTCTCCGTGGCTTGGCCGCGCAGCACCCGGTTGAGTGTACGCGCCCAAGCCTGGATCGAAGTTGCCACCGAGCTCTTCGAACACGCCGCACCGCCTGCCTAGGCCAGGACGTTGGTGCGGATCGAGGAGGGACGTGACAAGCCGAGGTTTTCCCGCAGCGTGGTTCCCTCATACTCCGACCGGAAGTAGCCGCGCTCCTGCAGTTCAGGCACGAGCTTGTCGCAGATCAGCTTGAAGCCGCCCGGGTTGAACGGGGAGTTCAGGTTGAAGCCATCACAGGCCTTGGACTCGAACCAGTCGATCATTCGGTCGGCCACGGCACCCGGGGTGCCGGCCATCCACTGGTGGCCGGTCGAACGGGCCAGGTCCACGATCAGTTCGCGCAGGCTCATGCCCTGTTCCACCGACTTGCGGCGGTAGATTTGGTAGCGCGAGCCGAGGGCCGGGTCGTCGGAGAACCATTCTGCCGGGATCGATTCGCTGAAGTCCAAGCCCGACAGATCCATCCGCAAGTCGCTTCCGACCTGGACGCGGCCGTTGTCCATGTGGATGTGGTTGGCCAGGTGCTCGGCGAGTTCGTCGGCTTCCTTCTGGGTGTCGCCAAGGATCGGCAGGATGCCCGGAATGATCTGCACGTCCCGGGAACGACGCCCCTTGGCCTCCACCATGGCCTTGAACTTGGCGTAGAACTCGATCGATGGCTCCTTCATGGGCTGCGCCGTGTAGATACTGTCGGCAATCGAGGATCCCAGTTCCATTCCGGGTCCCGAGGAGCCGGCCTGAACCAGCACGGGGCGACCCTGCGGAGAACGTGGCATGTTGATGGCGCCCTCAACGTTGAAGAACTCGCCCCGGTGGTTGATCGGGTGGATCTTGGCGGTGTCGACGTACCAGCCGGATTCCTTGTTGTTGGTTACCGCGTCATCTTCCCAAGAGTCCCAGAGCTTCTGGACGACGTCCACGAACTCGGTGGCGCGGCGGTAGCGGGTGGCCGGGTCAGGGGCCTCGGTGATGCCGAAGTTTTGGTACCCGTCCGAGGAGGTAACGATGTTCCAGCCTGCACGGCCGCCTGACATGTGGTCGAGACCAGCCATCTGGCGGGCCACGTTGTAGGGCTCGGAGAACGACGTGGACACGGTGCCGATCAGACCGATGTTCTTGGTGCGAGCGGCGAGTGCGGCGAGCACCGTCATAGGCTCGTAGAAGCCGTTCATCTTGATGTCGCCGCGCATCACGGTGTTGGCGTGGACGATGTCGCCAAAGAAGATTGCGTCGAGTTTTGCGTCTTCGGCCATCTTGGTCAGATCGTAGACGAATTCCAGATTGGCCAGTTCCTCGGAGCGGCTTCCTTCCATGCGCCAGGAATCCTTGTGGTAGCCGGCTGGCAGCATGAAGGTCGTCAACACCATGTGCTTGGGGTTCTTCGGTGCCATTGTGGCTGTTCCTTTCGCAGGCGTTCATCGCAGTGGGCGACGAGACGATACTGATGTTTGGGGGCTTTAGCTCAATCGTTCCAAGAGATCCAAAGTTCGTAAATACAGAAGTTTCTATTCAATAAGATCAGTTTTGCTGATGATTCAAGTCCCGCGGATCAACGGAGGACGATACCCGTGGGTATCGAGCCCCGTCGATCTCCACGCGGAGCCAATCAGTGGGTTTGCAGCTGCTTGCCCCGTGCGTGCTTCTTGAGTTGCATGGAGTCGGCACCTTCGGGGCCAACGCGCACGGCGATGATTCCCAGGACCAAGATGGCCACCCAGAAGACGCCGACCCAGACAAAGCCTCCGGCCAGCGTGAGCGCCGTGGCGATCATGGGTGTGAAGCCCGCCCCGAGGGTTGCCGCACCTTGGTAGGACAGCGAGGCTCCGGAGTATCGGACGTTGGCCGGGAATAGCTCCGAGATGTACGCGCCAATGGGTCCGGCCAGAATGCCCTGGACAACACCGTTGCCGACAAGTACCGCAACCATGAAGCCCCAGGCCGTGCCATTGTGCATCAGAACGAGCGCAGGAAAGGCCCACAGGACACCGAGGACGCCGCCGAAGGTCAGCACAGCTCGGCGTCCAATGCGATCCGAAAGTCGCGCAGCCCAGAAGCAAACGACAATGGTGATAACGGCGGCCAGGCCCTTGATGTTCAGGACTGTCGAGCGATCGACGCCCTCGGCGACAGCCACCGACACTCCCCACGAGGTCAGAATGCCTTGGCAGGTGTAGAAGCCAAGCGAGGCAACCAGAGTGATGACGACGATGCGGGGGTGGTTGCGCAAAACGCGCATGATCGGCGACCGACGCTCCTTCTCCATGCTTTCGGCCTTGGCGTCTAGCTCCTTGAACACCGGCGACTCGGCAACCTTCAGGCGAATCACCATGCCGACAACGATCAGGACTGCCGAGAACAGGAAGGGGATGCGCCAACCCCACACGAGGAACTGGTCCCCGGTGAGGGCCGAAACCCCGGACACCACGAAGGTGGCCAGCAGGCCTCCGGCAGGACCTCCGGCGTTTGCGAACGCTGCGGCGAATCCGCGCTTGGATGCCGGGGCATGCTCGAGTGCCATCAGTGTCGCACCACCCCATTCGCCACCCACGGAGATGCCTTGGACCATGCGCAACAACACCAGGGCGACGGGGGCTGCCACTCCAATGGATGCGGTGGTTGGAAGGAGGCCAATGGCGATTGTCGCGAAGCCCATCATCATCATTGAGAGCACGAGCATCTTCTTGCGCCCCACCAAGTCACCGAAGTGACCAAAGATGATGCCGCCGAGGGGCCGGGCAACGTACCCAACAGCCAGGGTTCCGAAGGAAGCGAAAAGAGCGAGGCCGGGGGCCAGATTGCCAAAGAAGACCTTGTCAAAGATCAGCGCAGCGGCCGTCGCATAAAGGATGAAGTCGTAGTACTCGATGATGCTGCCCAAGAGACTGGAACCAAGCACGCGACGCAGGTCCTTGGTATTAAGTGTGTCGGACGCCGGCGGATCCGGCGTTAGGGGGAGTTTTTTGATCGGCACTGGAAGGCTTCCTTTACTACAAAAAGTGTGACTTAGTACATAATGGCGCACATCACACCAAACTGCAAAGTTTACGCATTTTTTACGTCAGAATATTTTCTTGATCCGTCGACGGCCCCATGCCTCGCTGCCGAAAAAGCGGAAAATAGACAAAGTTCCCATTGCGCGATCCGACCAAAGGTATATAAACTGATAGCCAGAATATATTCTCACTTCATCGGGGTGAGATAGCTACCCTAAGGAGAAGCAAGTGAGCGCACGCACAGGAGCACAGTACAAGGCGGGCCTAAAAGACTCCCGCGAGGTATGGCTGGGCAACGAACGCATCGACATCACCGAGCACCCCACCTTTAGCGGTTCGATCAACGGCATGGCCGCATACTTCGACTACCAGCACAAATACGCCGCCGACTGCCTCATGACGGATCAGGAATCGGGAGAAGAGCACAACGTCTCGCTGCTGCGTCCACGCAATGCCGAGGACATTGCCCGCCGCCACCGCGCCTTTGACCGCCTGGCCCGCTACTCCAACGGCATGCTCGGTCGCACTCCCGACTATGTCAACGTGGTGCTCGCCGGCCACGCCTCCCGCAAGGACATCTTCGACCGCTCCGGCGACCCGGTGTACTTCGAGCGCCTCGAGGCCTACTGGAGGCATGTGCAGAAGCACGACCTGGCCCTGACCCACACCATCGTGCACGCCGCCATCGACAAGTCGGTCGGAGAACTGCAGGGCATCAACGAGGAACTCACCCTGCGCGTCGTTGACCGCACCGACGAAGGACTGGTCGTCCGCGGCGCCAAGATGCTCGCCACGCTCGGCCCGATCGCCGACGAACTTTACGTCTACCCGGCCGTCCCCATACAGAAGGGCTACGAAGAGTACGCACTCTCCTTCGCCATCCCGGTGGCAACCCCCGGCGTCGTCTCGGTGTGCCGCGACCACTACGGCGTGGACCAGGAAGTCGTCGACAAGCCGTTCTCCTCGCGCTTTGACGAGCAGGACGCCGTCATCATCTTCGACGATGTCCTGGTTCCCTGGGACCGCGTCTTCATCGACGGGCAGCTGGATGTCTACAACGCATTGAACGGCGGCACCGCCACCGGCAACACCCAGCAGCAGACGGCCATCCGCGCCTCGGTCAAGCTGGAGTTTGCCTACGACTTGTGCACCCAGATGGCCAAGGTCACCGGCACCGATGCCAAGCCCGACACCGCCTCAATGCTCGGCGAGATCTATTCCTACCTGCGCATCGCGCGCGCCGTCATCCACTCCGCGGAGATGAATGCCTCGGAATGGGGCGGCGGGGCCTTCTTCTGCCACGACGACATCTCCGCGCTGCGCACCATGATGCCGCTGTGGATGGCACGGGTAAACGACATCATCAAGTCCATGGGCTCGCACAACCTCCTGGCCACACCGACAGCTGCATCCTTCGACGATCCGCGCCTCGGCCCATTGCTGCGCAAGTACCTGCCGGGAGCCGGTGGCATCTCCCCCGAGGAGCGCGCCAAGATCTTCCGCACCGCCTGGGACTTCGCCGGCTCCGCGCTGGGCAGCCGCAACGAACTGTACGAGCGTTTCTACCTCGGCTCGGTCAACCGCGCCCGCGCCCTGGACCACAAGAAGGCACAGGCCAAGGGTGAGACCGGATCCTTCGATGCGATGTTTGCCGAACTGGGCATTTTTCCGGTACTGACCGAGACCGAGGACCTGGGTCTCGACGCGGCCACCTTGGCAACCCGGGCCTAGGAAGAACGGCAATGGAAACCGCACCTGCCCTGGTGGACCGGCTCGTCGCCCATGCGCTCGGGACAACTTTCGGCGATCTCGATCCGGTGACCGTGGACAGGGTGAAGACCCGGCTGCTGGACGCCCTCGGTGCGATGGCCGCGGGCCACGGCGAGCCCGACTCGGCAGCCATTCTGCGGTTGGCCGCCGCGTGGGGCACCGGCGACGAGGCCTCGGTTCCCGGAACCTCGTTGCGGTTGCCCGCTGCCTCGGCCGCATTCGCCAATGCCGTGTTGGCCCGGTCCTTCGACTTCGAACCGGTCGAGGCCGACGGGCCGGACGGAACCCGTGTTGCCGCCCACATCTCCGGGACAACCGTTCCGGTCGCGTTGGCCCTGGCCGAACTCACCGGCGCGAGTGGCGAAGCGTTGCTGACTGCACTGGCGGTCGGCGACGACGTGACGGCACGCCTGGCCGTCGCCAGTGGCTTCGACGTGTACTCCGGACAGGACAACACCGGAACCGTCAACACCCTGGGGGCAACGCTCATGGCAGCCCGGATGCTGGGGCTGGACGCGGCAGCTGCCAAGCACGCCCTGGGCATCGCCGCCAACCAACTCGGCGGCACCGTTGCCAACATCTTCGACGCGGCGAGTGCCTTCAAGCTGCCGATCGCCTTCGCGGCGCGCACGGCCATCGCCTCCGCCCAGTTGGCGGCGGCCGGTCTCACCGGACCTATTGATCCGCTTCAGGGAAAACACGGGTTCTTCCAGATGTACTGCACCGACCCCAATCCCGAACTGGCCGGTGCCGAACTCGGCGAGCACTACTTCGGGGACACGACCATCAAACCGTGGTCAAGCTGCCGGGCGGCACATCCGTCCCTGGAAGCCTGCATCCGCTTGGTCACCGAGGAAGGCGTGGCGATCGAGGACATAGACAAGGTCGAAATCCACGTGACGGCACGGACGCTTGGCGGTTTTGTCGGCGCCCGCTTCGACCCGGCCGAGCGCCGCCCGGTGGCAGGGCTGTTCTCGATCCACTTCACGGCCGCCGCTGCCTTGCTGCACGGCACCGTGCGGCCCGAGCATCTCACCCCCGAGGCCATGGGCGATCCACGCATCGCTGAGTTGCTTGGACGCATTGAGCTAGTCGGCTCGCTCTCCAATGACCAGCGCCTCACCGCCGAGGCCACTGCCACCTTGCGAGACGGGAGCACCCGGCATGTACGCGTCGAGAATCCCGCCGGCGACCATGCATCAACACCGCTGAGCCGGCCACGACTGCTGGAGAAGTTCACCCTGAACCTCGGCTTCGGCCTGCCGAGCATGGCCGATCGCGCGCCCCAGGTCATCGACGCCGTCCAAGTCCTGGAAACGGCCGACACCGTTGGGGACCTCATGGCAGCCCTCAACCCCACCTGCACTGTTTCAACCCCGATCCGCTAGGAGAAGTTACGATGAATACCCAAAACACCGCCGACCAGACCGCTGTCGTCGAGGCCGGGATCTTCCGCAACGTGGTGGGCCACTTCGCCTCGGGCGTCACGGTCATCACCACCGTCGTGGACGGGGTCCTCTACGGCACCACCGCGTCGGCAGTTTCTTCGCTGTCGATGGAACCGCCAATGATGCTCGCCTGCCTCAACCGCTCCTCATCAACGCACGACCGCGTAGTCTCGGCCGGATACTTCGGCATCAACATCCTGGCCGATGACCAGAGCGACTTGGCGTTCCACTTCGGACGGAAGGGCGAGGACAAGTTCGCCTCTGTCCCGCACACCATCTCCCCCGAAGGCATCCCGCTGATCGACGGCGCGCTGGCCACCATCGTGTGCAAGGTGGATGAGACGGCAACCGGCGGCACCCACACGGTCTTCCTTGGCCTGGCCACCAGCGCCGAGGCCCACGACCGCCAACCACTGGCCTACTACCGTGGCACCATGGGTCGGCTGGAACCTGTCAAGGAACTGAGCGCCTACAAGGCCACCCGCGATTGGGTGTTGCAGCGCAAGAGTGCCCTCGGAAGCGACCTGGATATCGAGCAGATCGCCGAATCCACCCGCTCCGAGGCCGCCCACGTGGGCAACGCCCTCGTGAAGCTGGAAAGCGAGCACCTGGTCTTCCGCACGGAGGCGGGAACCTTCCAGCCCCGCCCCATTACCGCTGAATTTACGGATTCGGCCTACGACTCGCGGGCCACCATCGAATCAGGCATCATCGCCTCGCACCTGGACAAGCTCTCCGATGAGGTCATCGCCGAGCTGCGCCGCATCACCGACGAACTGGGCAGGCTCCGTCGGGAATCGGCGTCGGATTTGGATGATTTCCTGGCCCTGAACGTCGCCTACCACGACACCTTGGTCGCGGTGGCAGGTTCGTCCCAGCTGACCGATTCCTTCCGCCGGCTCGGTGTGGGGACCGTGTGGCGTCAGGCTCTGACACCGGCAGAGTGGTCCCGCCACATGGACCACACCCACGTCGTAGAGATGACCGATGCCCTGGCCGCCCACGATGCCGATGCCGCCCAGGATGCCCTGGCCGCGCACACCGCCTTCGGCAAGGCCCTGGCCCGCGAGGTTGTTGCCCGCCACGGCGGAACCGTCTAGATAACGCAAGCAGGCAGCTTAGGCCGGTCCGTTCCCCTCGGGAAATGGACCGGCCTAAGCCATTGTCCTTGGACCCGTTCGAGGGAACGACTCCCGCGACCGGCTCCGTGGCGGGGGTACGACAAAGGTCGGGCGTCCTTTCCCAAGGCGGCCCGACCTTTTCTTCGCATCGCCGTCGGTCTTCCCCAATTGCGGCTGCGCTGTGCAGCTAGAAGCGGATGATGCTCCGGGCGATCGCCCCGGTTTCCTGGCGCTCATATGCCTCGTTGATCTGCTCCAGCCCGATCTCCTGGGCAATCAGGTCATCGAGGTTCAGCCGGCCCTGCAGGTAGAGCTCCGCGTAGTAGGGGATGTCCTTGCGGATGTTCGAGGAACCCATGTAGATCCCGTGCAGTGAGCGCTGCTTCACCAGCAGGTCCATCATGACGCTCAGCTCCAACGGCTTGCCCTGCGGGATGCCGATGAAGTGCACGTCGCCTCCGGTGCGGGTCACTTCGATGGCCTGGCGCTGGGTGGCACCCAGGCCGATGGCTTCAAAGGCGTGGTGCACGCCGCGGCCGGTGATTTGCTGCACGCGGGCGACAACATCTTCCTCGGCGCCGTTGATCACATGGGTGGCACCGAACTTGCGTGCCAGCTCCAGCTTTTCGGGTTGCAGGTCGATGCCAATGATGGTGCGGGCCCCGGCCAGGCGGGCTCCGGCGACCAGGTTCAGGCCGATTCCGCCCAGGCCGACCACCGCCACGCTCTGCCCGGGCGCCACCTTGGCCGAGTTCAACACGGCGCCCACGCCGGTGGCCGTCGCGCAGCCGAGCACGGCGGCCTGGGCGAACGGGATCTCGGCGGGGATCCTCACCAGCTTGTTCTGGTGCAGCACGGTGAACTGGGCAAAGCCGGCAACGCCGAAGGCCTCCACTCGCTGTCCGTCTCGGCTCAGGCGTGCCGGGTCCTGCGGGCTGCGCATGACCGCGCCCGGATTCAGGCAGCGGTAGGTGGCGCCGGCTACGCATTCCTCGCAGACGCCGCAGAAGCTGATTTCGCTGCCGATGACGTGGTCGCCAACCTCAAAATCGGTGGCCTCGGGACCCAGCTTGACTACGACGCCCGCCATTTCGTGGCCCACAACCATGGGCAGTGGCCTTCCCCGATCCATCGTGGCAACGATCATGTCCGAGTGGCACAGGCCCGCGGCCTCGACGCGGACCAAGACCTCCGCACCGCGAGGTTCGTCGATGTCCAGGTCCTCAATCTCGAATCCCGCTCCAATGGCGTTAATGACTGCTGCACGCATGGCACTCCCTAAGTTTGCAGAACTCTACTTATAATGCATAGTTTCCACTAGTATATTTTCATATGTGGTCCGTGTCACCAACTCGACCGATTATTTCTTGAAGGGAACTCCATGAAAGCTGCAGTGGTCTCCGAAGTGAAGGGTGCCTTTGAGGTACTCGAGATAGCCATCGACAATCCGGCGCCGCAGGAAGTGTTGATCGACGTGCGGGCTAGCGGACTCTGCCACTCCGACCTGCACGTGGCAAGCAACGACGTGGGCTTCCCGATGCCCGCCGTGCTGGGACACGAAATCTCTGGCGTCGTGGCGGCGCTCGGTTCCGCGGTCACGGGCTTGGCGGTGGGAGACCACGTGGTGACGTCCCCGGTGCACTCCTGCGGAGCCTGCTCCTCGTGCCGGGCCGGCCGGCCCTACCAGTGCCGGGTTCCCTCGCACACCAACAGGGCGCCGGGTACAGCCCCGCGGCTGAGCCTCGATGGCCGCGCCCTGACCCAGTTCATCGGCGTCGGCGGATTCGCCGAGCAGGTACTGGTCCACCAAAACACCGTGGTGCCCGTCCCCCGCGAGATCCCCTTTGACAAGGCCGCACTGCTCGGCTGCGGCGTGGTGACCGGTGCAGGGGCCGCAATCAACACCGCCCGCATCCGCCCAGGCGACACCGTGGTGGTGATCGGTGCTGGAGGCGTGGGACTGAACGTCATCCAGGGTGCACGGCTGGCCGGCGCCTCACGCATCATCGCCGTCGACCTGCAGCCGGCCAAGCTGGAGCTGGCGACCGTATTCGGCGCCACCGATGTCATCAACGGCGGCGACTCCGACGCCGTGGCGGAGGTGCTGCGGCTCACCGGCGGCGGCGTCACGCACGCCTTCGAGGTCATCGGACTGAAGCGGACCACCGAACAGGCGGTGGCCATGCTGGAGGTGGGCGGCACCGCCTACCTGATCGGCGTCCACCAGCCGGGTTCCACCATCGACATCACCCCGTTCGGCGACCTCATGGGCAAGCAGAAGGGAATTCGCGGTGTGGCGATGGGTTCGAGCAATATCGCCATCGATATTCCCATGTACGCAAACCTGTATCTCCAGGGCCGCTTCAAGCTCGACGAGCTGGTGTCCTCCCACATCGGCCTGGACGGGATCGAGCAGGGTTACCAGTCCCTGCGTTCGGGCGCGGTGGCCCGAAGTGTGATCACCAGGTTTTAGGAGTAATCGGCGCGGGTCCATACTCCCAGTGTGGATTCTCACGTTCGGTCCAACCCAGATGGGTTTCAACATTCAACTGCAGAAACCAAACCCTCGAGCAGGGAACTCTGCCAAGCATTACCTGCCAAATCAAGATACGGCACCCGGGGAGTTCTTTTGTTCGACGAAAAATCAACGCCGGGAAGGCAACGACAATTGCCGCCAGCCACTATGCCGGTCACGGCTGCTATGCCAGTTGCCCCCTCTGGGCGGTCGCCAAATGCTCCCGCACCTGGGGTAACGTGTACTGCAGTAGGACATCCACGAGCACAAAGGATCGACACAAATTGGGCACACAGGTCGAAGCTTCAACAATCAAGGCAGGCCAGCTGTTCTCAACTGCCGATTTTCACATTCCTGACTTTCAGCGAGACTACAGCTGGACCGTAGACGCGGAAGTTTCGGACTTCTGGAATGATTTCTCCAAAGGAATAGATAACCCTCCATACTTCTTAGGCCTTCTAATACTCACAGACGAAGAGAATGTAAAAACGGTAGTCGATGGACAGCAAAGAATTGTTACCCTCACGCTACTGGCAAATGCCATAAGAAAAGCAGCAATGGCGCGTAACAAAATTCTTGTCGCAGACAGCATGCGAGATGTTTTTTTATTCGCAATAAATTATGAAACCGACTCTAGGTCACCACGAGTTGACTTCGCATCGAAACGCGATCACTCAACTCTGGAAAAGTTGTTGAATCGCGAAAGTACACGATCAAACACAAATAATTTAAATCAGCGACTTATCGACGCCCAAATCTTTTTAGATAATCAACTTGAATCTGATCTTGATTCAGGCGACGAATCAGCACGTTTAGGCAAATGGGCGCATTTTCTTTCAAACGGTTTAACATTCGCTGTATTCGAACATCCAGACCGAAACGCAGCGTACAAAGTATTTGAAGTGGTCAATATGCGCGGCAAAGATCTCACTCCTGCGCAACTGATTAAGAGTTATGTCATAGGATCCGCTGGTCCTGAAAATCAAAAAACTTCATACGACCGATGGACGGCGCTCGAAGAACCGTTCCTGGAAATTGGTGCAGATTCTCAGTTTACTCAGTTTATCCGGAATGTTGTGACATTGCGTCACGGATATGTAGAACCGCGGGATCTCTACCAGGCAATAAACGAGAACTACAAGGACAGTTCCGGTACAAGTAAGCTATTGACCGAGCTTGAGGCCCAAATTGATCTGTATCTCCAGATGGTCAATCCAGTATTTGATACCGCCGACGATCAGCTTAAAGCATTCCTAGTTTTAGACGCGTTGGGCTTGCGGACAATACGACCCATCTTCCTAGCCATCGCAAAAGCTGCAAATCGGGACAAAGGATTCGAGGCACTGCTTCGTGTAATTGTTCCCCGTATCGTGACTGGAACTTTTGGCACAGGCAGTATCGAACGTAAATTTTCGGATGCGGCAAAGACAATTTTCAACGATGGAGATTGGCAAGCTGGTATCCAAGGTCTAAACGAGCTTATTCCAACCAAGAATGAGTTTACCGAACGCCTCCAGTCTCGACCGCTAAATAAGGGCGTCCAACACGTAATTCGGGCTTCTGTCTTCCAGGATACGCCGCTGCCAGTAATTGACGGGTATTTACACCAGATTCGGCCCAGAAAAATAGAAGACTGGCCAGACTTCACTGACGAAGACTACAGAGTACTCGGCTCAACCATAGGCAATAGCTTCATCGCGCAACTCGATCGCAGGCCACGGGGGTCAAACTCGGAAGAGGGTGTAATCGAAAAATTGCTGCCAATGGCAATGTCGTATGAAGATCCCTCATTGAGGACATCCAAGGGATGGTCGGTGGATGATGTGCGCAACCAAAATGCCGATATCTCACGTCTAGCGGCCGAGGTTTGGTATGAGTGAATCTGCGGTGAACCCAAACTTGGATACAGTGATAGATTGCGTCTCACGGAATATTGGTGAGCTTAATTGGATTGATCCAGTTAGGCTGCACACGGAGAATAAGATTCCTAAAGAGTGGTCAGCAATTGGGTTTGACACAAACGCACTCAAGCAGCTTCGCCGATTCCCTTCGGACAAAAGAACTTCAATTCTGACATATCTTCAGAGTAAAACCGTTCCGATGATTCTCCCCGCACAAGCGATTCAGGAATACTGGAATAATCATGGAATATTCACCAAGGACGTCCAAAATCTCGAGAATGATACGAAAAAACTTGCGGTCCGTTACGGTAAACTGACCACGAATTCAGCCTCAAGATCCAAGCTTGAAACAATGGCTGCCCAAGTAGCATCTCTGGCCGACGATGTGGCTGACTCTCAAAATCCGCATTTATTGAAGGAATCCGTGGATCTTTGGAATTCACTTCTGCCGGACGCTATCGTCTCCCACGTCCCTCGAGAAAAAATATTTGCCATTGGGGAAAGTCGGTTCGCTTCCGGCATTGCCCCCGGTTTTGCCGACGATTCGAAGAAAGCGAATAGACTTGGTGATTTTTATGTTTGGTCGGATTTCTTATTGGGGTTAAAAAACTTAAACCTGAACGTCGACGATAAAATAAAATCCACTGTGGTTTTCGTTACGGATGACGCAAAAGAAGATTGGATGACATCGCAGATTCCTCACCCTACATTGCTTGGTGAGGTTTTCCTCCTCACGGGACGCCCCCTGCTAATTCTACGAATGGAACAGTTGCAGAATATCGTGGCTGGCTAGCGCGAAGATTTTATACCTGAGACTTTTGAAGATAGTAAAACAATTCGTCGGAACTTATTTCATTTATTTATCAGCATTTGAATAACTGGATACCGTCATCTCACTTGCGACGTATCGACATCGACATCGACATCGACAATATTCTAGTTCCTCAGATGATCCATCTCTTGTCTCAGCTGTCGCGGCTCCATGTGTTAAACCGCGCTCGGGTTTAAGGACGCGGCCTTGTTACGGACTTTTCGCCGCTTGTTTTTTCAGTCAATCAACCCGGCGAATTCTCCTAAAATAGCCCCCTATCCCTCGCGGCACACTTGCAAGTTAGCCAAAGCTGGCAAATAGGCCGAATATTGTATGCTCAGCATACGCTTCCGACCGCCCGTTTCGCGGCTGCCCCAGGACTCAGCCGAACGACGTGATGACGCCGCGGGCGACCCCACCTCCAGTGCGCAGCAGGTCGAACCCGACGTTGATTTCGTCGAGCGAGAATTCCCGGGCAACCAGGGCATCGAGGTCCAGTTGCCCCGCCAGGTATTGGGCCACGTAGCGCGGCACGTCCCGGCGCGGGGCAGAGGATCCCATGTACAGGCCATGCAGCGAGCGCTGCGGGGCAATGATGTCCGCCATCGCGTCGATCTGGAGCGTGCTGCCGGGCCGGTGCAGTCCGATCAGGTAGGCATCGCCGCCGGTGCGCGTCATCCGAAGCGCTTGGAGGCTGGTTGTCGGCAGGCCAATCATCTCGAAGGCGTGGTCCACTCCCCCACCGGTCAGTTCAAGGACCGCCGCAACTGGATCGGTCGCGGTGGCATTGATGATGTCGGTGGCTCCGAAGGAGAGGGCCAACTCAAGCTTGTCGGCAGCAAGATCCACCGCGATGATCCGCCCGGCGCCGGCAATGCGCGCGGCGTTGATGGCATTGAGCCCCACACCGCCTGCACCGATCACCACGACGCCCTGCCCCGGTTCCAGCCTGGCGCAGTTGAAGACGGCGCCGGCGCCGGTCAACGTGGAACAGGCAATGACCGCGGCCTGGGCGAAGGGGAAGGATTCCGGGATCGGGACCACTTGGTTTTCGTGGACCAGAGCCAGCTCGGCAAATCCGCCAAGTCCGAAGACCTGGGTCACCGGCGACCCGTCCTGTTCCAGCCGCGGGGACTCGGTCGGCTGCCGCAGGGTGTGCGACCGATTAAGACAGCGATGCCCGTCCCCGGAGAGGCAGTCGGCGCAGCGCCCGCAATACTGGATCAGCGTGGCCACCACGTGGTCACCCACGGCAATGCCGGAAACCCTGTCGCCAATTTCGCGCACGACCCCTGCGATCTCGTGGCCCAACACCGCGGGCGCCGGGATGCCAAGATTGGTGGAGGCCAGATGCAGGTCGGAGTGGCAGAGACCGGCGGCTCGGACCTCGATGAGCACCTCGGCCCCGTGCGGGGAAGAGACCTCGATGCCCTCGATGGCGAAGGTGCCATCGAAGTCGCGAACCACCGCGGCGCGCGAGATGTAGCCGCCCACGCCCTAGTTCTTGCGCAAGCGGTGCAGGATTCGGGCGCGCGCTTCCGCGAAGCGCGGATCGGCCTTGGTGTCGACTTGGTCGCGCGCCTCGCCGAAGCCCGTCACGATCTCATCGACCACCGTTGCCGGCTTCTCGGCGATCACCACGACCTTGTCGGCCAGGTAGAGCGCTTCGTCGATGTCGTGGGTCACCAGCAGGATCGTCACGCCCAGGTCCTGCTTGAGCTTGATCACCAGATCTTCAAGGTCGAAGCGGGTCTGCGCGTCGACGGACGCGAAGGGCTCGTCCATCAGCAGCACCTTGGCGTTGTACGCCAGGGCGCGGGCGATGGCCACGCGCTGCTGCATCCCTCCGGACATTTCCCACGGGTACTTGTCTCCCTGACCCGCCAAGCCGACGGCGGCAAGGTTCTCATCGGCGACGCGCATCCGGTCGACCTTGTTCATGCCCCTGCCCTGCAGCGGGAAGGCCACGTTGTCGCGGGTGGTCATCCACGGCATCAGCGAGCGGCTGTAGTCCTGGAAAACCACGGCAAGGTCGGGGTGGGGACCGGTGATTAGGGTGCCTCCGACTTCGATGGTGCCGGCCTTGGGGCGCAGCAAACCCGAGAGGCAGCGCAACAGCGTGGTCTTGCCGACGCCTGAGGGTCCGACAATGGAAATGAACTCGCCGGTGTTCACATCGAGGTTGAGGTCCTCAAGGATCTTGTTCTCCGCGGCACCCGAGCCATAGCTCATGGACATGCCGCGGACCTTCATCAATTTGGTGTCCTGGCCGTGTTGGACGTTGGCCTGTACCTGGGCTGTCATGGCGTCTCCTTGGTCTTTGTGTAATACGAGTGGGGGCATTGCCCGGGTCACTGGGATCCGGAGGCGTGGTACCAGCGCAGCACGCGACGTTCAACCAGGATGAACAACATCGAGATGATGTAGCCGATCACGCCGACCAGCAGGGCGCCGGCCCAGGTTTCGGGAACTTGGAAGGTTGCCGAGGAATTCAGGATGTAGAAGCCCAACCCCTCGATCGAGGCAAACATTTCGGAAACCACCATCACGGTGATCCCGATGGGCATCGCCACGCGGATGCCCGCCACGATCTGCGGCAACGCCGAGGGAAGGACCACCCGACGGAAGTGCAGCATCGGGGGGATGCGGTAGACCTTGGAGAACTTGCGGATGGTGGGCTCCACGCCCAGCACGCCGTCGATGGTGTTCAGCAGGATCGGCCACATGCAGGCGAAGGCAATGGTTCCCATCTTGGGTCCCTGCCCCATGCCGAACACACCGATGATCATCGGCACCAGCGCTGCCTGGGGCACCGAGCGGAAGAAGTTGATGATCGGATCCACGATCCGTCGCAGCCATCCGACCTCGCCCAGCAGCAGGCCGATTCCAATGCCCAGCACCGCCGCAATGAACAGGCCGACGAAGAGATTGGTCAGCGAATAGATCGCCCCTGCGAGGATCACCCCGTTGCCCAGGTCCCGGACCAGCACGGTCAGGATTTGTTCCAGGGACGGGATGAAGAAGTTGGTGCTTCCGGCCGAGAGCACCCACCACAGCACCATCAGGACCACGATCAACCAGGTGGCCTGCAGGATCTTCTTTCCCGGTGCGCCGGTGGTGCGCACCTTGCGCTTGGCGCGCGGTTCGACGGCGTTCAAGGTCGCGTTAGTCATTTTCTTGCCTCTTCCAAATCAGTAGGCGATTCTCGCAGCGCTGGAGGATCGCGGCCAGTGCCCAGCCGACAAGTCCCGTGAAGAACAGGTAGGCGAATGCCAGGTCCCAGCGTTGGGCCTGCTGCATCAGCGTGATCTGGCGTCCGACGCCGGGAGCCTGGCTGATGACCTCGACGCCGACGGCAACCAGCAGCGAAATCGAGGCTGAAATCCGCACGCCAGTTGCAATGAACGGCAGCGCCGAAGGCAACAGGACGCGGCGGAAGCGGAGCATCGGCGGGATGCGGTAGACGGCGACGGTATCGGCAACCGCCGCATCCTGGCGTCGGGCGCCGTAGATGGTCTGGACCATGACCGGCCACAGGCAGCTCAGCGCCACGATGACGATTTCCATGCGGATGTTGGAGCCCAGCAGCATGATGACAACCGGCATCAGGGCCAGCACCGGGAAGGAGCGGCCGAAGTCGATCAGGATGCTGGTCGACCGGTCAAGGAAACCAATGGATCCAATGAGCAGGCCGAAAAGGACACCGATGACGGAGGCTATGGCCCAGCCGGCCAATGCCGCAGTCAACGTCCTGCCCAGCGAGGCCCAGAAGGCCGGGCTGACAAAGGCCTCCGCAATGGCTTCCAGGATCTGGCCGACTCCGGGGAGCATCGAAGGCATGGTTCCGCTGGCGATAACTAGCCACCAGATGCCCAACAGGATCGCGATCGCCGCTAGTCGCTGGACCAGCAGCTTACCCGGCGTGGTCAGGGTCTCTTTCATGGTCTACCTCAGAATGGTGGTGGGACGGCGGGTCGCCGGCGTTCCGGGGGTACCGGAACGCCGGCTGCTCGTTCGGTGGTTACTTGGCGTCGGCCGAGTCGCGGCGCGGGGCCTCGGCCCACAGCACGTCGTCAACGGCAATGGACTTTTCCAGCAGGCCGAAGTGCACCATCGCATCGATGCCGGCCTGGGCCTCGGCCACGTTGAAAGTCACGTCCGCGGGAACGAAGGCCTTCGGAGCCTTGGCGACGTCGATCTGGTTGACGGTGGCGTTGACTTTCTGCACCGCTGCCAGGTTGGCAGGGTCGGAGTAGAAGTCCACGGCCTCGGTCATCGCCGCGGTGAACTTCTTGGCGGGCTCGGCTCCCTCGCCTGCCAACCAATCCTTCTTGGCGGTCCAGACGGTCACCGGCATGTTGCCCTGGTACTCGCGCACCGGGTTGGAGATCGATACGAAGCCCGCATCTACCATCTGGTGGTAGAAGGAGTCTGCCGGGACCACTGCGTCAACGGTGCCCTGTTCAAGGGCCGCCTGCATGCCGGCGTACGGGATGGCGACTTCCTTCACGGAATTTACGTCGATGCCCGCGCCCTCAAGTGCCTGCAGCACGGGAATGTCGCCACCGGACTTCACCCCGACCACGCCGATGGTCTTGCCCGCCAGCTGTTCAAGGGCGGTGATGCCGGAATCCTTGTCCACCAATACGCCCGAGTTCTCGGCCTTGTCATCGACCAGGCCGTTGCCGCCGATGACACTGACCGGCACGCCCTTGGCCGCCGAGGTCGCCACGTTGATCCATGAACCGATGGCGATGTCCACGTCGCCGGATACAACCTGGGCAAGCAATGCGGCCGGGTCCGCGCCGCTGACGATCTCGACGTCGAGTCCGTGCTTCTCGAACATGCCCTGTTCCTCGGCGAGGTATGCCGTTTCGAACTGAATCGGAGCCACCGCGACGCGCAGCGACGTCTCCCCCGCCGCACCGGTGGCGCCTGCGGCGGTGTCGGTGTCACCACCGCAAGCGGTGAGGCCTGCGACGGCCAAAGTTGCCACGGCAAGGCCGGATGCGGCCCTGGCCAAAAATGTGTGTCGAGTGTTGCCCACGGTATGTCTCCTCAGCGAGATTCCTGGCCCTGCGGCCAGCGAGTTGTAGTGCCCCGTCATTCGGTGGGGCGGTGGGATGGGATCCCAAGTCGACGAAATTTAGAATGCATTCCGTTTGAGACAATATATCTTTAGTATGATTATGTGGCAAGCTTCACACCGGAGGCACTTTTCCCGACCTGCCCGACACTTGGACCGACGACGCTAGGAATCCCACGATGACCACCACCGACACCAGCACGCACGACTTGGCCAGCGAATTGCGCACGCGGCTTCTTGCCGAGACGCTTCCGCTCACCATTGGCGGGAAGTCCGTCACGGGGCGGGGAGAGCCGTTGGTCGTTACGGACCCATCCACCGGCCGGCAACTGGCCATGACCGCCTCGGCCACGGCCGCTGATGTCAATGAGGCAGTGGGCGCCGCCCGCGCGGCCTTTGAATCGGGTCCATGGGCCGAGCTGTCGCCCAGCCGGCGCCAGCACCTGCTGCACAAGTTCGCCGACGCCCTGGAAGAGAACCTCGACGAACTGGCGATGCTCGAGTCGTTGAACTGTGGCAAGCCCTATGCGGTGGCCCGCAACTTTGAATTGCCGCAAGGAATCGACATCCTGCGCTACCACGCAGGCTGGGCGACCAAGCTCAACGGGGAAACTCGCGACGTCTCGCTGCCGGGAGCATGGCATGCCTACACGCTGCGCCAGCCATTGGGCGTGGCCGGCCTGATCGTGCCTTGGAACGTGCCGTTCACCATCGCGTTGTCCAAGATCGCCCCTGCGCTGGCCTCGGGCTGCACGGTGGTGCTCAAGCCCGCCGAACTGACCCCGCTTACTGCGGTGAGGGTCGCGCAGATTGCCCTTGAGGCCGGAATCCCGGCGGGCGTGCTCAACGTGGTCCAGGGCCTGGGTCCGGTTGCAGGACAGGCACTTGCTGACCACCCGGATGTGGACAAGGTGTCCTTCACCGGTTCGACAACGGTGGGGAAGCGGCTTCTCGCCTCTGCCGCGGGCAACCTCAAACGCCTGAGTCTGGAACTCGGTGGCAAGTCCCCGGTGGTCATCTACGCCGATGCGGATCTGGGCAAGGCCATTCCGGGCGCCGCCATGAGCATCTTCGCCAATTCGGGCCAGGTCTGTGCGGCCGGCTCCCGGCTCTACGTTCACGAGGATGTCGCCGAAGAGGTAATCGCGGGGATCGCCCGGTTCGCCGAGTCGCTGACCGTCGGTTCCGGTCTGGATCCGGCCACCCAACTTGGTCCATTGATCTCCGAGCAGCAACGTGAGCGCGTCATGGGCTACATTGCCGCCGGCGTCGCTGCCGGCGCCGAACTGGTCACTGGCGGCACCATGGCGGAGGGAGAGGGCTTCTTCGTCGCACCGACGGTGCTGCGCAATGTGGGTGCCGACATGTCAATCGTGCGCGAGGAAATCTTCGGCCCGGTTCTCTCGGTGAGCACCTTTGGCGACGAGGACTCCCTGGCCGAGGTGTTACGCCGCGCCAATGACAGCGATTACGGGCTGAACTCGATCATTTTCACCCAAGACATCTCGCGCGCGTTGCTCTTTGCCAAGCGCATCCAGGCCGGCAACGTCCGGGTCAACACCGGTTCCGGAATGGACGCCAACATGCCCTTCGGCGGCTTCAAGCAATCTGGATGGGGCCATGAAAACGGCCGCGAGGGTATCGAGGCCTACACCTCGATCAAGTCGGTCACCGTCAAACTGGACTAGCATTCACGCCCACGCACAACGACTACCCGGGTTCCCCTCAAATCGAGGCGAACCCGGGTAGTCGCATCTTCCTGCAGGCCATGAAACGGGCAATTTGCTCCCGGATCCTGTCCAGTCTTGTTTCAAGGCCGGATTTCGTGGCAGAAACCTACCCGCAACCAGCGCTCATGCGCATCGGTCCCCGAGTTTCGAGGCGTGCAGACTGCATCGCTATGCGGGAAAGGCCACGGCACAGCAGTGTGCCCCGGCGTCCACACGATTATTCGGACCGACACCGGGGCGCTATTGCTGGGCGCTAGGCGCCAACCATTGCCGACAATCCCGTGGCCTTGGACGAGAGCGAGGAGAGCAGTTTCGCGCGTTGGCCGAAGGGTGCGATGCCGGCGACGTAGCGGTCGGGCCGCACGAGCAGGATCATGTCTTTTGCGTCGCTGAAGATGCCGGAGATGTCCGTCGCGATCGAGCTGGCCCCCCTGCCGTCTTCGATAGTGAGCTGGTCGCCTGGGCCGACTTCGATCAGGCTCCACCCGTTGGAGAGCATGTCATCGAGCGGGACTTGCTTGTGATCGGCGTCCAGCACCATGGGTTGGGGCAGAGAACGTCCGATGAGGGTGGCAGCCTTGGCAGGCACATCAGGGGCGGGAGCGGCTACGGTCCCCTCCACGTAGTGCGGTTGCTTGAGGAATTTCATCCGGGTGAGCCAGGCGTTCAACGGGGGGATGGCGCGGGTGCCGATGACCACGACGTCTCGGATGCGCGTGATGACCGGGTTGGTGTTCATCACGACCCAGCCGATGCGCTTGGAGAGTTTGACCATCTCTGCGGCGTGGGGTCGGCGCTCGGTGGCGTAGTCCTCGAGGAGCGCGTCCGTTCCTTCGCCCTTGACGTGGGCCGCCACGCGCCAGACGGCGGATGCGGCATCGCGAATTCCGGCATTGAGGCCTTGTCCGGCGAAGGGCGGCATCAGGTGTGCGGCGTCTCCGGCCAGCAGGACCCGCCCGACACGATATTTTTCGGCGATGCGCTGGTGGGCGGTGTAGACGGTGGCCCGGCGCACCGTGACCCTGGAGACGTCTTGATAGGGGGACACCAGTTCGGCGATCGAGGACGTCGTGGTCATCTCGGACTCGTCCTCGCCCTCGAAGAGCATGAATTCGTAGCGTCTCCGACCGCGCACGCCGGGCACGACGACGGTGGGGCGGGTGCCGTTGCAATGGAAGGACGCGAAGGGCTCGGGGTCCCCGGGCACGTCAAGCAGGTCCACGACGATCCATTTTTCCACCTGGGTGGATCCCCCCAGCCCGATGCCCAATTCGCGTCGGGCAAAACTTCGGCCCCCGTCGCAGGCCATGACCCACGAGGCGTTGATGACCAGTTCTGTTTGAGGGGCGTCGGCGGCCGGAGCGTGGTCGGTTCCGGTGTCTCCGGCAACGACGCCGGAGACACCGCGGTTCCGGTGGCCGCGGCGCACCGCGGTCACCGTGACACCGTCGGGGTGTTGGGCGATCGAGGTGGCCTCGGTGTTGAAGTGCAGTTCGATTCCGGCGCGTTCGGAGGCCGCCTCGAACAGCAGGCCTTCCATCACGGGCTGGTCGAACTGGGACTTGCCGGGCTGGCCCAGACGTGGGTTGCCCGGGCGCACGTCCGCAAGGATCTTGCCGCCGCGCCCGTAGTACCTCGCCCCGGTGTCCATGAGCATTTCCGGGGCAAGACGAGGCATGATGCCGATTTGCTGCATCACCCGCAGCGTCTCATCGGTGGCACTGATGGCCCGCGGCTCATCGCCGGACCCCCAGTGCTTCTCGATCAACGCCACGGACAATCCCTGATCCGCCAGGAGGTTCGCCGCGGTCAGGCCGGTCGGGCCCGCCCCGATGACCAATGCGTCGACATCGATGCGCTCTGCCATGCTTTGCTCCTTATGCCCGGATGGTTCCGGTGCCTAGTTGGCTTCGTCGACGACCGTGTTGCGCAAGGTGCCAAGGCCGGTGATTTCGACCTCGACCACGTCGCCGGCGTTGAGCAGGCCACCCTCGCCCCAGAAGAGGCCCACGCCGCCGGGGGTGCCGGTGACGATGACGTCGCCCGGGTTCAACTTGGTGAAGCCGGTGACATATGCCATCAGCTGCGGGATGGTGAAGTACAGGTCCGCAACCGAGGCCTTCTGCCGGGTCTCGCCGTTGACGCGGGTTTCAAGGGTCAGGTTGTTGACATCCCCCAGGTCGGCCGCGGGAACCAGGTATGGGCCGAACCCGCCGGTGGACGGGAAGTTCTTACCGGGGATCCACTGGCTGGCGGCCTTCTGCCAATCGCGCACGGAGAAGTCGTTGTAGCACGCGTACCCGGCAATGTGGTTCCAGGAGTCCTCCTCGGAAACGTGCCAGGCCTCCTTGCCGATGACCAAGGCCATTTCGCCCTCGTAGTCGAACTTGGTGGTGCTGGTGGGCTTGACCGCGTCGACGAGGTGGCCCATCTGGGTGTCCGCGAAGCGCGTGAACACCGTCGGGGCGGTCTGCCCGGTCTTGCCCGATTCTTCCTGGTGGGCGCGGTAGTTCACGCCGATGCAGATGATCTTGCCGGGGTTGGTCAGCGAAGGCAGGAAGGTGACCTCGGATTCGGGACGTGCGGGTGCCCCGTCGATGTCAAGGTCGGTACCGAAGATGCCCGTTTCAATCGATTCGCGCATCGTTGCGGCAAGGTTCAGGCCGGTGGGGCCCAGATCGTAGGTGGTCTCGTCGATGACCAGACCCCAAGTCTCGGAACCGTCGGTGGCAAGGAAGGATGCATATTGCATGGATTTCGGCCTTTCAGCTCAGTGTTGTTTCAAGGTTTTTGGGGAGGCCGTGTGCCAGTTGCCTGGACGTCGATCCTCCGTGGGCTTAGCGGAAAGTCTTCAACTCGGTGACCGAGGGGATCCCGAACGTGCGGAAGTCGTCGGTGCGGCGGTTGGACCACATGTTCCACCAGTTCTCATCCTCTGCCCAGATCACCGGTTCGCGCTCGTCGTCGTAAATCTGCTCGAGGTCGGTGTAGAGCTCGACGACCGCACCGGAGGTTTCCACGTAGTAGGCGGCGATATTGTGGCCGGCGCCGTGGCGGACCGGACCCCAGATCAATTCGCGCCCCGCGCGCCCCAGGCGGTCGCCCAACTTGGCCAAATCGGCGATGGACTGGACCTGCCAGGCGTGGTGATGGAAGGTGCCACGGCCGCCAATCAGGGCAATGCCGTGGTGGTCGGCATTGCAGCGCATGAAGTAGGCATAGTCGTCGCCAATGACATCGGAAAGACGGAAGTCGAAAATACGGCGCAGGAACTCCATCATGCCGCGGGGGTCCCGCGGATGGAAGTTGATGTGTCCGTAGCGGTCCGGGCCAAACCCCTGCAGTCCTGGGTCGCTGACCTGCATGCCGGTGTAGATCTCGAAGATCCAGCCTTCAGGGCCGATGAAACTGAAGCCGTCCTGAACGCCGGCGCTCACGGCGGTGTCCGAAACAAACGTGAGGTTTTCATTCTCGACGCGGCGACGGATCTCCCGCAGCGCATCGCCGTTGCGCGCGATCAGGCCAATGGACTGGATGCCGTTGACTTCCGACTCCACGTACACCAGCTCGTGGTGAACAGCGTTGGCTGCCAGGTAGACCTCGTTCTCGGTGCGTTCGGTGACGCGCAATCCCAAAAGTTGCGTGGCGTCAAAGATGGACCCCTCGATGTCATTGGTCTGAATGGACACATGGCCCATCTCTCTAATCAATCCCCAGGCCATGGCCCACCTCTCCGCAATGAATGTCAAGAAAACATTATCATGCAAAGAATAGATTATCTAGAGACAAATGCAACGAAACGGAAGGGGCTCTCTCGACGCATCAACCCACCAGCCCCGGACAAGCAACTGCTGTACTGTGAGTGGGAGTTGCCCGGCCGCGCCTTACCGATTGCGAGATCAAGTGTCCAAGAAGAAGCCGTCGTCCTCCTCCAAGACCAAGCAGGGACATCCCGCACGTTCTGCGGCAGCCGGGCAGATCGTCAGCATTGACGAATTCCGCGCCCGAAGCACCGGCGACGATGCGTCGGCACGCTTCATGAAATGGGTCCGCGCGAACACGTCCCTGACGGCAATTGGTGATCCGTTGCCGATTCTCCATGGATTCCTCGAGCACTACCGGCGATTTGGCGGTGGTCCCGACACCACGTCCCTGGAGGCCTCCCCCATCGCAGCCGCCTTGGCCTGGTATCTCACCGAAGACCAGGAAAACGATCTCGAGTTCGTCTTGCACGTCGTCATGGGATACCTGTTGTTCCCGGACGACTCGGACCTCTGGAGCGGCAGCGAAGCGCAGTTCGAAGCGGCCCAGTCGGCAATTCTGGAAATCATCGACGAACGATCCGATGCCGCATTCGATGACAGGGTCTTCGAGGTACCCGCGCTAAGCCGCAAGCAAACTCTCGCTGGACTTCTCGAATTGCCGCTTTCAAGACGTCTCCAAGCATTCATGGAATGGTTTGGCGATAAACGCGATGTCTCCTCAAAAGGTGTTTTGACGCGCAAGGACATCCAAGGCGCAGCAGCGGCCCTTGATGTAGCAGCGGTGGGGGTGCCCACTGCTCCGACCATGTTCACCCCCGGAGACGGCGAACCGCTGCGCGTCACCACGGCACAGGACGTTCCCCGCCTGGACCTGTACTGGGAAGCCTTGGTCCAAATCGGGATCATCGAGCTGGGCGCACGCCGGGCGACGCTGCACAACCCTTTGGCGGCAACCACCGGGTCGGATCGCGAAGACTTGCTGATGCATATCACTCGCGATCTCGCACTCTGCCTCTATCTCCGTTTTACGGCCGTCGATGAAGAACACGAAAATGAGGACGCCTTCGATGAGGATCTGACGGACGAAGACGTTGCAGGCATCCTCATGACTTCGCTGCTCCTGGATGCGGGGATCGAGGAGGGATATTCGGTGGCGCACCTTGAAGTGGCCCTTGAGTCAACCACCGGCGACGACCAAGTCGACTTCATGGTCGCCCAACTGGCCTTGGATTTATTGTGCGGCGAGGGCCTGGTGCTGCGCGATACGAGCTATCGGATTCCGCCGGTGCTCAAGAAAATGATTGCCTACGCCATCGCCGAACCGGCGGGCCTTGAAGTCAACTATGCGGACCACATGGACGCGGATGACCTCAGCTATCTGGGTGCCGGCGACTGATTCCATCCGTGCGGACGCCGGGCGTCTGTGGACGGGACACTGTCTTCACTCGGGCCACCGCAATACCGGCGCGACCATGGCGAGGTGGGTCGACCGGCTAGTTTGCGCCCTCGGGAGCCACTGCCGTGACCAACTCCTGAAGCTCTGGAACCCGCGCCGCGGATTCCAGCGCCGAGTGGAGCACCGCGTCGTGCGTCGGGTGGGCCTCAGCCAGGAGCTTCTTTCCAGCGGCAGTGAGCTCGGTGTAGATTCCCCGGCGGTCATCCGTGCATAGGATGCGTGTCAACAGGGCGCGGTCCTCGAGCCGCGTCACCAGCCGGGTCGTGGCGCTGCTCGACAGTGCGGCGGCGCGGGCAAGCTGGGCCATGCGCATATGCCAACCGTCCTGCCGACTCAGGGCATCGAGCACCGTGAATTCGACAACGGAGAGGCCGTGCTTGGCCTGCAGTGCGCGCTCAAGCTCGCCCTCGATGAGGTTGTGCAATGCGGCGAGCGTGCGCCAGCCCTGCGCGCGGACCTGTACGGCATCGTCCTTGATCCCCATGGAGACCCCTCCTCGTTCAATCGTCCGCTCCAGCATATCACCTTGCGCCCATATAACGCGTGTGCAATCATTGCGTTAGCACTTAGTTGCACACGCAACTATTGATGCGGGGAAATCCTTCGCATCTCATTTCAACCATCACACACCGAAGGTTCACCATGCCCGCAGCTCTATACGCCCTCGCCCTGGGCGGCTTTGGAATAGGCTTGACCGAATTCGTCATCATGGGTCTCCTGCCGGAAATTGCCGTGGATTTCGGGGTCACCGAAACCGCCGCCGGCTATCTCATCTCCGGTTATGCCCTCGCCGTGGCCATCGGCGCCATCATCCTCACCGCGGTCTTCAGCCGGCTGGACCGCAAGAAGTCATTGCTGTTCCTGATGCTGCTCTTCATCATCGGAAACCTCCTGAGCGCCACGGGCCCGACTTACGAACTGGTCATGGTCGGCCGCATTGTCGCCGCCCTGTGCCACGGAGCGTTCTTCGGAATCGGTTCCGTCGTGGCCGCCGACCTGGTGCCCGCGAACAAGCGTGCCGGCGCCATTTCGTTCATGTTTGCCGGGCTGACCATCGCCAATGTCCTGGGCGTACCCTTCGGCACGCTGTTGGGCCAAGCCGCGGGATGGCGTTCGACGTTCTGGGCCATCACGGCCATCGGCGTCGTCGCCTTCGTTGGCATCTTGGTTCTGGTGCCGGGCAACCTGGCCCGGTCGGGCAACCAGGGAATCTTCGGCGAATTCAACATCTTCCGCAGCCCGCAGGTCTGGCTGTCCATGTTCGTGACCATCTTGGGATACGGCGGCATGTTCGGCGCCTTCACCTATATTGCATTCACCCTCACCGGTGTCAGCGGCTTCGCCGCCAGTTCCGTTCCTTGGCTGCTGGTGCTCTTCGGGGTCGGGCTCTTCGTGGGCAACATCCTCGGGGGCCGCGCCGCGGACCGAAACCTGGCGGTCACGCTGATCACCGTGCTCTCGGTCCTCACCGTCGTCCTGGTGGCCTTCGCGCTCACCGCCGGCAACCAGATCGCCACCATCATTGCCCTGGTGCTCATGGGCGGCATCGGCTTCGCCACCGTTCCGGGACTCCAGATGCGCATCATGAACCATGCCGCCCACGCACCCACCCTCGCCTCGGGCGCCAACATTGCCGCCTTCAACGTGGGCAACGCGCTGGGTGCCTGGGTCGGTGGGCTGACGATCGCCGCGGGCCTTGGCTACACCTCTCCCCTGTGGGCCGGCGCGGGGATCACCGTTGCCGGACTCGCCGTCATGCTTATCGCGACCCGCGTCCGGGGCGGTGAATACTCCACGTCCCGGGCCACCGCCTCGGAACCCGTATCCGTCGGCTAGGGCCACAAACTCCCCACCCCCAACATCCCCGTTACCTGCAATCCAAGGAGCACCCCCATGAGCACCTCAACAAACACCATCCCAACCATCGCCCTCAACGACGGAACCACCATGCCGCAGCTGGGCTACGGCGTCTTCCAGATCCCGGATGACCAGACCACCGCGGCAGTGGCCACGGCATTGGAAACCGGATACCGCAGCATCGACACCGCCGCCATCTACGGCAACGAGTCCGGAGTTGGCCGCGCCCTGGACGAATCGGGCCTGCCGCGCGAGGAACTCTTCGTGACCACCAAGCTCTGGCTGGCCGACCTGGGCCGGGCCTCCGCCCGCGACGCCCTGGCCACGAGCCTGGAGAAGCTCGGCCTGGACCATGTGGACCTCTACCTGATCCACTGGCCCGGCACCGACACCGCCGCTTACCTCGAGTCCTGGCAGGCACTGGAGGAACTGCGTTCCGAGGGGCTGACCCGGTCCATCGGTGTCTCCAACTTCCTGCCCGGACAGCTTGACCACATCATCGAACTCGGAGGCACGGTGCCCGCCGTCAACCAGGTGGAGCTCCACCCCTTCCTGCAAAACCGCGAAACCGCCGCGGTGAACCGCGCGCACGGCATCGCGACCGAGGCCTGGAGCCCGCTGGCCCAGGGTGCCGTGCTGGATGACCCGGCAGTGCTGGCCGCAGCGGCCGTCCACGGGGTGACCCCTGCACAGGTGGTCCTGCGCTGGCATCTGCAGGCCGGCAACGTGGTGATCCCGAAGTCGGTCACCGCCTCGCGCATGGCCTCGAACCTGGACGTGTTCGGGTTCGACCTGGACGCCGACAGCATCGCGGCGCTCGATGCGCTGGATCGCGACGGGCGCACCGGGCCCTTCCCGGGCACCTTCAACGGCTAGGTTTCTGCGCAACCGACCAACAACATGTGGCCCGTGGCGGCCCCCGACTCCTGCCCCGCTGAAACGCGAGATACTGGAAGACATGGAACCCGTCCTGCTCGTGATCCCCGGATGCCCGAATTCCGCCACCGCCAAGGAACTCTTTGATACCGCGCTCAGGCTCGAGGGCATCGAGCACACTGTGCGCGTGCGGGAAATCAGCACCGAGGACGAGGCCGCCCTGCATGATTTCCACGGTTCGCCGAGCTTCAGCTTCAACGGTACCGACCTCTTTGAATCCGACGCCGAACCCGCGGTGGCCTGCCGTGTCTACGGCACCCCGGACGGGTTCGCGGGCCAGCCGACCCTGGACGCCCTGCGTCAGGCCATTCGGGCCACTCGCTCCTGATTCACCCAGGACGCACCGAAGCCACCCGCATTCACGTTGGGACGCGTGAATACGGGTGGCTTCCGTGCCGGGAACGACACCGGCGAACCGATCGAGCTAGGCGTCGACCAGATCCTTCTTGTCGTCGTCCGCTTCCTTGGAATTCGTGCTCTTGGCATCCTCGGCCTGCGGGGCCTTGCCGTTCCAGGCGTGGCCCTGCTCGTGGTCCAGGTGCGTGGTCTCCTTGTTCTTCAGCGCGAAGATGTACACCAGCAGCGAGATCCCGATGGCCACGGTGACGTAGGTGAAGAACAGGTCAACGCGCTCGGCCTTCTGCAGCGCGGCACCGATCAGCGGGACGGTTCCGCCGAAGAGCGAGTTCGCGATCGCGTAGCCCAGGCCCACGCCCAAGGCGCGGATGGAGGCCGGGAACAGCTCGGCCTTCACCAGGGCGTTGATCGAGGTGTAGCCGCCGACAATCAGCAGGCCGCCGGGCATCAGCAGGAAGGCGAAGACCGGGTTCTGGGTCTTCGACAGCACCGAGAGCAGCGGCCAGGTGAACAGCACGCCGGTGATGCCGAACCAGAGCAGCAGCGGCTTGCGTCCGACCTTGTCGGAGATCATGCCGTAGACCGGCTGCAACAGCATGAAGATGAACAGGGCCCAGAAGTTGATGACCGAGGTCTGCGTCTTCTCGATGCCCGAGGTATCGTTCATGAACTTCAGGATGAAGTTGGTGCACGTGTAGAAGGCAACGATGCCGCCCAGGGTAATGCCGATGCAGATGAGCAGCGGCTTCCACTACTTGGTGAACAGCAGCTTCATGGTGCCCGGCTGGGCCTCGCCGGCAACGCCCGGCTTGTTGGCCGCGGCCACCTGCTCGGCGGAGACGGTTTCCTCCATGGTGCGGCGCAGCCACAGGACCACGAGGACCGCGACGCCGCCGATGGCGAATGGAATGCACCAGCCCCACTCGGTGAGCGTTTCATTGCTCATGGTGTTCTGCAGGATGACCAGCACCGGCAGGGCCAGCATCTGGCCGCCGATCAGGGTCACGTACTGGAAGGAAGAGAAGAACCCGCGGCGCTTGGAGGTCGCGGCCTCGGACATGTAGGTGGCGCTGGTGCCGTACTCGCCGCCCACGGAGAAGCCCTGGACCAGGCGCACGAGGACCAGCAGGACCATGGCCCACATGCCGATGGCTTGCTGCGTCGGCAGCAGCGCGATGGCGAAGAAGCCGGCGGACATCATGGTCACCGACAGCGTCAGTGCCGCCTTGCGTCCGTGGCGGTCGGCGTAGCGGCCGGAGAACCACGCGCCCACCGGGCGCATCAGGAACGAGGTCGCGAAGACGGCCATGGCTTCCAGGCCGGCCTGCAGCTCGTTGGTGGCGTTGAAGAAGTGCGACTGGAAGTACACGGCAAACACCGTGTAGACGTAGAGGTCAAACCGCTCCCCGAGGTTTCCGGCCGAGCCCTTGAGGATGTTGCTGACAGCCCTACGGGTTGCCGCCGCCTCGTTTGCATCTTTGGTGCCGGCACCGGGTCTCGGTGCCTTGTTCTTGCTGTCCACGGCAGGTTGTCCCATGGTTCCTCCTCTTGCATTGAGGCCCCGCAAATCACCGCGGGCCTCAACCGAGGCATTCGTGAGACACGTTACAACCAACGTGAGAGCGGATTCCTAACACTTCCTTAGGAGTCCGTCAGGGGTTCCGGAGCGGCCACGATGGGGAAGCGGGCGGGACGGGAAACGCGAAGAAATGATACTCTCCAAGACGGGCGCAAGATGCATTAGCGGGCCGTGAACCACGATTTCTTACGACACAATCCACGAATCAAGGGACCCTTCCATGGACGTACTCATCGTAGAGGATGACGACTCCATGGGCGCGGCACTCACCGCCGCGGTGAAGTCCACTGGCCACGGTGCCACGAGGGTCTCCCGCGGCACCGACGCGTTGCTCAAGCACCGCGATTTCGACGTGATCCTGCTGGATCTGGGGTTGCCGGACATGGACGGTCTCGAGGTGCTGCGCAAGCTGCGTCAGGTCACCCAGTCCCCCATCCTGATCCTCACGGCCCGCGACGACGAACGCTCGGTGGTGCTCGGGTTGCGCTCTGGCGCTGACGACTACCTGATCAAACCAGTCAAGCTCGCGGAACTGCTCGCCCGCATCGAGGCAGTCACCCGGCGCACCATGCCCGCCGGCGGACGCAGGAACCCCAGCATCCAGATTGGGGAGCTGGCCATCGACCTCGACCGCCGCGTGGCCGAGGTTGCCGGAACCGAGCTGTCCCTGACGCCCACCGAATTCGACTTGCTGTCCCTGTTGGCCCGCAATGCCGGTTCGGTGGTCACCCGCGAACAGATCCTCGACTCCCTGTGGGGAGATGCCTTCCTGGCTTCCTCACGCTCGCTGGATGTGCACCTGACCGGGCTGCGCTCCAAGCTTTCGCTACCCGGATTCATCGTCAACGTCCGCGGCGTCGGCTACCGGATCGAGGCCGACCCGCAGTGAAGCTGCGCGTCCTGAGCGTGCTGGTGCTGCTGTTGGTGCTGCTCGTGTCCAACGTGATCCTCTCCTCCGCGGGACGCGAGGTGACCCAGCAGCTGCAAATCAACCGCGCCGCCTCGCTGAACCGGATCGCCCAGCTCGCCTACGACGCGGCCAACGACGGGGACACCACGGTGCTGCGGCGGGACATGGAAACCTACTCCGGCCTCTACTCCGAGGGCCTGGTGGTGCGCCTGCAAACCGGCACGCTGGCCTCCGGAGGGCTGGACCCCGAGCGCCCGGACGTGCGCGATGCCCTGGGGCGGGCCTCGCTGAACCTCGCCGACACCACGCTGGACCCCGTCAGGCCCTTCGGCACCGGCAACGAGGTGATCTCCCGGTCCTTCGGCAGCGCCAGCCAGGTCCTGGGCGAGGTCGTCATGGAGGTCAACCTCGATGCCGCCCGGGATAAGCTGCGCTACCGCTGGCTGGTCACCGCCATTGCCGCCATCGCGCTGGCAGCGGTGTTGCTGCTGCTGGCGGGCAGGGTCACCGGCTGGGTGTTGCGCCCCGTGCAGCGCCTCGGCGCCGCGGTGCGTGAATTCAAGGACACCGGCCACACGCCGCCACTGCCGGAGGCCGGCCCCCCGGAGCTGCGCGAGCTCTCCCGGTCCTTCACCGACATGGCCACGACACTGGGTGAGCTCATCACCTCCCAGCGCCAACTCATTGCCGACACCTCCCACCACCTGCGCAACCCGATCGGGGCGCTGCGCCTGCGCGTGGACTTGCTGTTGCTGGAATTGCGGAATGAGAAGGAGCGTGCCGCCGGGGCCGGGGTGCTGGCGGAGCTCGAACGGGTCGAGGAAATCCTGGATTCGGTGCTCAGGCTGGCGGTGGCCGAACACCGGGTGATCGAGGATTCGGCCGGCGCCTCCCCCGAGGTCTCCGAGGGCCCCGGCTCCGGGAGCGTCAACGCCTTCGTGGTGCTGGCCGAAGAAGTGGACCGCGCCCGGCCCGCCGCCCTGGCGGCCGGATCCGAGCTGGTCCTGGCCACGGCGAGCGATCCCGGCGCGGAGCTCGCCTGCAGCCGGATCGAACTGGCGCAGATGCTCGGCGAGCTGCTGAACAACGCCATCAAGTACGCGCCTGGGGCGCAGATCACCGCCTCGGTGCGGACCCGGGGTTCGGCCACGCTGATCGAGATCGCCGATACGGGCCCGGGCCTGGAGCCCGAACAGCTGGCCGCCGCCACCACCCGCTTCTGGCGCGCCCCCGAACACTCCTCGATCCGCGGCACCGGCATGGGCATGACCATCGTTGACAGGCTGGCCACCGCAAACGGCGGTCGCCTGGTGCTGGGGCCCAACGAACCGAGCGGCCTGCGCGCCCGCATCGAATTCGACGCGCCACCCACCGTCCCCGTGCAGGGGGAAGCCTCATGAACGCAAACCCCGCTAGCGGCCTCCACCCGTCGCGGCGCAGCGTGCTGCGCGCGGCCTTCGCGGCCGGGACGATCTCCCTGCTGGCCGCGGCACTCGCCTCCTGCGTCTCCGGACCACGCCGCGAAACCATCGTCGTCGCCGGCGGGGAACCCGGCGGCTTCTACCTGGAATTCGCCACGCTGCTGGCGGCCTCCCTGCAACGGCACCAGGTGGCCCGCACCGCCACGGTCAACCCCACCGGCGGCAGCCTGGACAACGTCGCGCAGCTGCTCTCCGGCGAGGCGACCCTGGCCGTCGCGCTGGCCGACGCCGCCTCGCTCGAGGGTGGCCCGCAAGGCAAGCACCCCGGGCAGATCGCGGCGCTGGGCAAGGTCTACCAGAACTACGTCCACGCCGTGGTGCGCAAGGACGGTTCCATCACCTCGCTCGATGACCTGGCCGGGCGCACCGTGGCGGTGGGCATGCCGGGCTCCGGCACCTCCTTGATCACCCCGCGCCTCTTCGAGGTCGCCGGCCTGAAATCCGCCCCCGCCGGGACACCGGCCGCGGGCCGGGACGTCATCGTGAAGGCCCTGGGACTCAACGACGGGGTCGCCGCCCTGGCCGCCGGAGAGGTCGACGCGCTCTTCTGGTCCGGCGGGGTGCCCACCGCCGCCATCGCCCAGGCCCACACCGAATCCGCGTTCGCCCTGCTTGACCTCTCCTCCCTGCTCCCCGGACTGCGGGAGAGGTATGGGGCCTTCTACGACAAGGTGCTGATCCCCGGCGACAGCTATCCGGGCATCGACGCGGTGTGGACCATCGGGGTGGCCAACCTGCTGCTCTGCCGCACGGACCTGGACGCCGAGACGGTGCGGCAAACCGTGGACCTGCTGGTGGGGCATGCCGATGAGCTGATTCCGCGCTCGAGCGTCGGGGTGCAGTTCCTGAGCCCCGATTCGCTGATCAACACCGCCGACGTGCCGCTGCACCCTGCAGCCGCCCAGGCCTACCGGAAGCTCCACGGGTAGCACTGCACGGCCGGCAGCTTCCGTCCGGAAAGCGAAATCGCTCCGTGCAGGCCTGCCCCGGTGGGGGCAAACGTGCGCGGAGCGATGAGCGGATGTTTTGCTTTCCCGCGACGCGTCTGGGGATCAGAGCGTCATGTGTTCGAGCTGGCGCCCGTTGGTCTCGCGCACCAGGCGCCAGACAAAGAGGAACGAGAGCAGCGCGAAGCCTGCATAGATGCCGTAGGCAAGCTGCAGGCCCGCCTCCGCGAGGGTCGGGAAGGTCGTGCTGACCACGAAGTTCGCGATCCATTGGGCGGCGGCACCAAGTCCCAGGGCCAGTGCGCGGATGTTGTTGGGGAACATCTCCCCCAGCAGCACCCACACCACCGGTCCCCAGCTGGCGCCGAAGCCCACGACGAACAGGTTTGCTGCCACCAGCGCGATCATGCCCCAGGAACCCGGGAGGCTGAGCTCCCCGTTGACGGTGACAGCCTGGGCGAAGGCCACGGCCATGGTGCCCAGCGACAGGGTCATCATGGCCGAGCCGACCAGCAGCAACAGCTTGCGTCCCACCACATCCACCAGCGAGATCGCCACGATGGTTGCCACGATGTTGGTGACCGAGGTGATCACGGAGATCATGAACGAGTCGGATTCCTGGAACCCGACGGACCTCCACATCGTGGTCGAGTAGTAGAAGATCACGTTGATTCCCACGAGCTGCTGGAAGACCGAAAGCAGGATGCCGATCCAGACCAGTGTCTTGAACCCGAACTTGCCGCCAAACAGGTCCGCGAAGCGTTGGCGTCGTTCCACGTTCACGGTCGCCTTGATCTCGGCGATCTTGTTCTCCGTCGCCTCTCCGGCTTCCATGCCCACCACGTCGATGAGCACCTTTCGAGCGCCCTCGTCGTCGCCTTTTTCCACGAGGTAGCGCGGAGACTCGGGCAACCGCGAGGCAAGGATCCCGTAGACGAGGGCCGGCACCAGCAGGGTGAGGAACATCCAGCGCCAGGCCTCCAGGCCCAGCCACGCGCTCTGGGCGGCGCCCCCGGCCAGCCACGCGATCATGGCCGAGAGCAGAAACGCCAGGAAGATGCCGCTGACCAGCGAGAGCTGCTGCAGCGTGGCCAGTCGGCCACGCGCCTTCGAGGGTGCAATTTCGGCAATGTACGCCGGGGCGATCACCGAGGCAAAGCCCACGCCGATGCCGCCGACGAAGCGCCACCAGATCAAGTCCCACACGCCAAAGGCGAACCCGCAGCCCAGTGCGCTGATCGAAAGCAACGCACTGGCAACGAGCATCGTGCGGATCCGGCCAAAGCGTTGCGAGCAAACTCCTGCATACCAGGCACCCAGTGCCGCGCCCAGCAGGGCGCAGGACACGGTGAAGCCCAGCAGGCCGGAGCCGAGTCCGAACTGCTCGCGCACCGCATCAACGGTTCCGTTGATGATCGCGCTGTCGTAGCCAAAGAGGAAGCCACCCAAGGCGGCAACCGCGGCCATGGCGACGAGCCTGGTCGTGACTCGCCCGTCATTCCTGTTCGGAGTGATAACCCGCTTTGCCTCAGACATCGAGTCCGGCCTTCGCAGAGCGCCCGGTCTTGAAGTCACCCGGCAGGCCGTGCTTGACCTGTGGCAGCCCATGGCTTCGGTCCACGATGTAATCTCCCTTGATTAATTGGTAAGACTCAATTAGTAAAGGAGCCTAAAGATTGTGATGTCCAGCATAAGGCACTGCGGTAGGATTTGGAAAGACTGCCTAACCAAAGGATCGATTCCATGATCACAGCAGCCGCCTCCGGAACCTCCGCCAGGCCCCTGCCGCAGACGCTGGCAACCGCCACCGACCGACGCTTCCTGCAGCACCTGCTCGAGCATGGCCCCAGCTCACGCACTGCCATCGCCGCTTCCACCGGACTCTCGCGACCCACCGCCTCGGAGGCCGCCACGCGCTTGTCGGAGACCGGTCTACTGAGAACCATCGAGACTCCCCCGGCCAAGAAGCGAGGTCGGATACCGGAGATCTACGACCTGGATCCCGCCTACGGGCACACACTCTCGCTCACAGCGGCAGCAGGGCGGACCCGGGCTCAAACCCACGACCTTCGTGGCACATTGCTGCATGACGCCGCGCTGGACCTGCCCGCTTCCATGACCCGGGGCGAGCTGGAGAGGACCCTGCGCGACCTTGTCACCGCCGCGGTCGATGCCACCGGTTCCCCCTGCCTGGCGGCAACCGCGTCACAGGGCAACCCCGTGGACCCGGCCACCCAGCGTCCGGTGGTCCTGCCGGCTTCCGCATTCCCGGAAGGGCGCGTTGACGTGAGCGCGCTCCTTCGCGAGGTGTGCAGTGGACCGGTGCGCCTGGACAACGACGTCAACTGGGCAACCCTGGCCGAACAGCGCATAGGTGTCGCCCGCGGGATCGATGAGCTACTCCTGGTTTACCTGGGACCCGGCATCGGCGCCGGACTGGTCATGTCAGGAACCGTCCAGCGCGGCCGGCACGGCATGGTCGGCGAACTGAGTTACCTGCGCTCGGGCGGACGAACGCTGATCAGCCAGCTGCTGGAACACTCACGTGCGGCTCCCGGAAGCGACCGGCTCGACGTCCCCGCATGCTTGTCGCTTTTTGCAATTACCCCGGCCGCGGATAACGCCCGGCTTTTTGTCGAGGCCATTGCCCAGCAAATCGGCAACATTGCGGCCATCACCGATCCACAGGCACTGGTGCTTAGCGGCCCGATCGCCGAAGGCTCCACCTTCACACAAATGTTCGCCGAGGCCCTGCAGCCACTGCTGCTTGATGCAGACCTCGAGGTGTTGGCCAGCGCCCTGGGCGAGGATGCCCCCCTGATCGGGGCCAGCCTGGCCGCACGGGACATGGCCGAAGCCCAATTCTGGAGCAGCTACCGCTCCTGATACCCGAAACCCGTCCCACCGACTCCGCCGCCCGGCTCGCCAAGGACGTGGCGTAGGCTACACCCAGGGAAATTATCGGGGAGGGGCGTGTCCATGTACCAGATCGAGGAAGCGGATTCCTTTGCCGCCTGGCGGCGGTTGATCTCCTCGACCTTCGTGCCGCTCGAGGCGGAACAGGTACGCCCCGGCCCGTTCACCGGACGCATCGGCGGGCGCCAGTTACACGACGTCGGGATCATGCGCCTTGATGCCGACGCGCAGACGGTGTTTCGTTCGCCGGCCCTGATTTCCCGCGGCGGCATCGGCCACTACAAGTTGAGCCTGCAGCTCTCCGGCCACGGACTGCTGCTGCAGGACGGCCGGGAAGCGCTACTCTCCCCCGGGGATGTGGCCATTTATGACACCCAGCGCCCCTACACACTGAACTTCGATGACTCCTTTCAGACCCTGGTGCTCATGTTCCCGCAGCATCTGCTGGGGCTTGCCGCCGACGACGTCGCAGAACTCACCGCGGTTTCCATGGGCAAGGGCAACCGACTGGCCGAGGCAGTTGCCCCGTTCGTGGCGTCCATCGCCTCCCAGCTGCCGGAACTCAAGAGCCCCATCGGGCACCGGCTGGCGATGAATATCGTCGACTTGCTTTCCACGCTGTTGGCCGACGAGATCTATTCGCGCCCCGAGTCCAGCACCGACAACCATGCCAAGGTGCTGCGGCGCATCCAGCACCACATCGAGGCGAACCTGGCGGATCCGACGCTGGGGCCCGAGGCGATCGCCGCCGCCCACCACATTGCCACGCGCACGCTGCACAAGATCTTCTCCGCCTCCTCCCTGACGGTTGCCGGGTGGATCCGCGTGCGCAGGCTAGAGTCCTGCAGACGCGACCTGGCCGACCCGCTCTGCGCGCACGTTCCCATTGGCGAGATCGGCGCCCGCTGGGGGCTGGTCGATGCCGCGCACTTCAGCCGCATCTTCCGCGCCTCCTTCGGCCAATCCCCCAGCCAATACCGCTCCAACCCGGCGCCCGTGCGCTAGGGAACAAGAAGCGTACGGGCAAAGCCAAGCATGGGGCGTGTGTCGCGGGACACACTGGGTACAGAAGTGATTCCCGCGTACCTAGGAGTGCAACATGCCCACCGCCACCACAAGCTTTGCCACCGACACCGACCTGTTGGCCGCGATCCAGCCGTCCTCCGGCGGCCGGGACATCCACGACCCCGCCACCGGCGAGCTCGTGGGCAGGGCACCCGAGCACACTGTTGCCGACCTTGAACGTGCGGTTTCCGCCGCTCGCGCGGCGCAGCCGGCCTGGGCGGCACTGACCCACGCCGAACGCAGTGCCGCACTGAACAGCGCCGCCGATGCCGTTGAGGCCAACGCCGAGGCGCTGGCGGTGCTGCTCTCCCGCGAGCAGGGCAAGCCGCTGAACGGGCCCAACGCCCGCTTCGAGGTCGGCGCCTGTGCCGCCTGGCTGCGCGCCACCGCCGGGTTCGAGCTCGAGCCCGAGGTGCTGGTCGACGACGAGGGCGGCCGCGCGGAAATGCACTACCGCCCGCTGGGCGTGGTGGGCGCCATCGGGCCATGGAACTGGCCGATGATGATCAGCGTCTGGCAGCTGGCCCCGGCGCTGCGCATGGGCAACACCGTGGTGCTCAAGCCTTCCGAGTACACCCCGCTCTCGGTCCTGGCCCTGGCCGAGGTCATCAATGGGGTGCTCCCTGCCGACGTGCTCCACGTGGTTTCCGGCGGGCGCGAGGTAGGCGAGGCGCTCTCCGCGCACCGCGACGTCGACAAGCTCATGTTCACCGGCTCCACCGCCACCGGCAAGGCCATCATCCGCTCCTCCGCCGACACCGTGAAGCGCCTGACCATGGAACTGGGCGGAAACGACGCCGGCATCGTACTGCCCGACGCCGATCCAAAGGCGATCGCCGCGGACCTGTTCTGGGGCGCCTTCATCAACACCGGCCAGACCTGCGCCGCGCTCAAGCGCCTCTACGTGCACGAGGACATCTACGAAGAGGTCTGCACCGCGCTCACCGACGTCGCCGCCCAGATGCCCATGGGCGTGGGGTTGGACGAGGCCAATGTGCTGGGCCCGCTGCAGAACAAGGCCCAGTTCGACATCGTCGCGGACCTGGTCAAGGCCGCCACCGACTCCGGGGCCCGGGTGCTCGCCGGCGCCAACCCCGAAGCCGGCCAGCCGGGCTACTTCTATCCGACCACGCTGATCGCCGACATCGACAACGACAACCCGTTGGTCGCCGAGGAGCAGTTCGGCCCGGCGCTGCCGATCATCAAGTACTCGTCCGTCGACGAGGCCGTGGCGATGGCCAATGGGCTGGACGTGGGCCTGGGCGCCTCGGTCTGGTCTTCCGACAAGGAGGCTGCCCGCGAGGTTGCGGCCCGCATCCAGGCCGGCACGGTGTGGATCAACAAGCACGGTGCGGTGGACCCGCGGGTACCCTTCGGCGGGGCCAAGGCCTCCGGCTACGGCCTGGAATTCGGCGTCGCGGGCCTCAAGCACCTGGGCCAGCCACAGGTCATCAGCTACTAGGGGACGGAAGAGACCACCATGGAACTCGACTACATCATCGTCGGCGCCGGCTCGGCCGGCAACGTCATCGCCCGCCGGCTGCTCGATGCCGGCAAGCGCGTAGCCCTGCTCGAGGCCGGCGATTTCGACACCAACCCGAATATCGCCACGCTCAACACCCTGGGCCACCTGTGGCACAGCGAGCAGGACTGGGACTACTACACCACCGAGCAGAAAGGTGCCTCCAATCGGCGCCTGCACCTTCCGCGCGGCAAGGTCATGGGCGGGTCCCACGCCCTGAACGCCGCCATCTGGGTGCGCGGGGACAGGTGGGACTACGACACCTGGGAGAAGGAAGGCTGCGCCGGCTGGGGCTGGGACGACGTCCTTCCCGTCTACCAAGCCATCGAGAACTTTGACGGCGGCGCCTCGGAAACCCGCGGCGACTCCGGGCCGCTGGACGTCGTGGGGGACTTCGAGCGCAACCCGATCCAGGAAGACATGCTCGCGGGAGCCGTGGAAACGGGCATCCCGTTCAATGATGACTACAATTCCGGAGACGTCGAGGGCGTCTCGCGCATGCAGCTCACGGTGCGCGATGGAAAGCGGTTCAATACCTGGCACGCGTACCTCAAGCCCGTGGCGGAGAACCCGAACCTCACGCTGCTCACTGGTGCGCATGTGCGCCGGTTGGTCGTCGAGGACGGGCGCGTGGCGGGCCTGGAGTTCGACCACGAGGGCGAGCGCAAGTCCCTGCGCGCCACCGAGACCGTGCTGGCCGCAGGTGCGCTGAATTCCCCGGAGATCCTGCTGCGCTCGGGCATCGGCCCGGCCGACGAACTGCGCGCCCTCGGCATCGAACCGGTGCACGACCTCCCCGGGGTCGGCAAGAACCTGCAGGACCACCTGCTCTCCCCCGTCATCCTCACCACCGGGACCCGTCCGGTGCCCCAGGGGGCAGTTGCCCCGGCCGAGGTCCACTTCTTCGCCAAGAGCCGGCCCGACCTTCCCGTGGCGGACACCCAGCCGCTGTTCTTCTCCGTGCCGATGTACTCACAGGACTACGCCCCCGGGGAGATGACCGGACCGGAAAACGGCGTCTCCATGCTCGGTGGCCTGGTTCGCCCGCAAAGCCGCGGGGAACTCACGCTCTCCGGCCCCGGCGAGGACGACCCGCTCCTGATCGACCTCGGCGCCCTGCGCGAACAGGCGGATGTCGACGCGCTGGTGGCCTCGGTGCGCCAATGCCGGGAGATCGGGCGCAGCCAGGCGCTGGCAGGATGGGAACCGACGGAGATCCACCCGGGCCCGGGGATCAAGGACGAGGACCTGGAGCAGTATGTGCGCGACTCGGTGGTCACCTATCACCACCAGGTCGGCACCTGCAAGATGGGCGTGGACGAACTGGCCGTCGTGGACCCCGCATCGCTGAAGGTCCACGGCCTGGACGGTTTGCGCATTGCCGATGCCTCGATCATGCCGCTGGTGCCCACCGGCAATACCAATGCACCCTCGGTGATGATCGGCGAGCGAGCTGCGGCGATGCTCATCTCCGAGCGAGCCCCCTTGGCCCGGGAATCTGTCGCCGGCTAGCGGACCCTTGGAATCCTCGGCCCACCGCACCGTAGGGACTTTGCCTAGGTGAACGAGGGCCGACAGCTTCCAGCTTCCAGCTTCCAGCTTCCAGCTTCCAGCTTCCAGACGAATCGTCCCGGCACCCCGATACTGGGTGCCGGGACGATTCTTGCTTGCGTCAATGTCGAGTGGTTCGCCTGACCAACACCACAGTGAAGCGCCGCAGCCTTGGCTCAGTGCCCGGGATCCGGCTAGTCCCGGGGCGGGCCGGGATCCTGGACGGGCACCGAGCCGTCCTCGACCGGCTCGGATCCACCTTCCTTGGCTTCCTTGACCCGTGGATCCTTGGGCACCTCGCCGTGCGGCGGGCGGTCGTAAAACTTCTTGTAGCGCTCGTCCTCGTGATGGTTGTTGCCCATGGCCTGCCTCCCGCAAAAAGGGTGTGGATACCTCAACCGTGGCACTGCTTCCGGTTCTTGGCAACAGTCGTTGAGCGGCGGCCGAGGGCTCAGGCCGTCAGCTCCTCGCCGGCATCACTGATGACCTGTCCGAGACCTCCGCGGCGGAGGCTGGCGCGCTGGCGTTGGGCGCCGTTTCCGTCCCTGGCCAGTCGTTCCAGACCCGTCTGGACGAAATCGGTGTCGCCGTTCACGGCCAGGGCCTCGCCGATGAGCTGCAGCAACGCAACCAGTAGCTGCTTGGTGCTGATTGCCCGCCCGGTGACAGGATCCACCTGGTTCCCCGTTAAGCCGTGCTTGGCTGCTTGCCAGAAGGCGAGGTCCAGGACTTCGGACAACAGCGGTTCGGTCGCGGCCGGGGCACGCAGGCTGGTGTCTACCAGTGCGCGCACAATGAGCGCCAGCAACACCGAGTCCTCGGCGCGTAGCTGGGCGTCCGCGATCCTGACCTCGATGGTGGGATACCGGTTCGATAGGCGCGCTGCCCAGCCAATATGGCCCTGGTCCAATACGACGTCGGATGCCAGAAGCGTGTCCATCCGGGTCCGATATTCCCGTGCGTCGGCAAAATGCGGCTGGATGCCCTGTATCGACCACCGGCGGTAGTGGATGCTGCGCCATGAAGCGAACCCTGAATCCGCACCGCGCCAAAACGGGGAATTCGAACCAATCGCCAGCACCAGCGGCAACCAAGGCCGCAGGGCATTCAAGGCCACCACCCCGGCATCCGCGTCAGGTATCGAGACATGGACGTGAAGCCCTGAGACATACTGCTCCCCACTGATTCCGGGCAGAAACTCGTGCATTGCGCGGTAACGGTCATCGTAGGCGATAGCGGCGGCGCCGGCGCGAACCAACGGTGCCGCACCCAGACCCACGGGCAGTAGATTCAGGCCCTGAACGGTGCGAGCGAGTTCCTTGCGGTACTCGCGCAGCGACGCCAGCGCAGTGGTTCCGTCACTGCAGATCGGCGTGGCGGTCTCTACCTGGCAGGCCAAGAGTTCGGTCTGAGTGGAATTCCCCCCTGCCTTGATGCCCATGATGATGGCCGACGTGGCAGCATCCGGGTCGGCAGGCAAACCGGTTTCCGGGTGAAGCAGGAAGAACTCTTCCTCGATGCCGAAGGTGCTCATGGGGATCCTTCCGTTAGAGATGCTAAGACGAGGCAAGAATGCGTGGACAAGGGGATCGTCCGTGGCGACTTGGAATTTCACTCCATTCGCATCGGCAGGTGAATGCCAACATCTACCCTCCCGGGGAAGGGTGCCAACTCCCAACGTGGTCCCTGACGTCTTTCGACGTCAGGGACCACGAAGCAACGACTCGGAGCCGAAGCCCTACTCGCTGTTGTCGTTACTGGTCGCCGGGCCGCTCTTGATGGCCCCGCCCTCGTCCGTCCAGTCATGGCCCGTCTCGGTGGACAGCGCAGGATCCGATACGTGGTCCTCCCGCTTGGCCTGCTCTTTCTTCTCGGCAGCGTCCGTGGTGGATTCCTGGGATTCATTCATGGTGTTCTTCTCCTTTGTATTTTTGTGGGAAAAATTCAGGGGAGGATTGTCGTCCTCATTGGCGTTCTGCAACTGCGGCTCATCAAAACGAAGCAATTTATGGGTGCCATCGCAAAACGGCTTGATCTTCGACCCGCCGCACCGGCAAAGCGCCACGGTTCCGCGCCTCGGATCGACCGGCTGGTTGTCGCCGTCCACGATGTCGAAGCTGCCCCTGACGATCAGCGGACCACGGGGACAAACGGTGATGCTGGCGGGCCCGGAGTTGCTCATGCTGCAGCCCGGAGTTCGGCGCGCAACGAGCTGCGGTCGGATTGCCAGGCGTTCATCTGCCATTGGCCGGCCAGCGTGTCGAGCAGGATGACAGTCGCAGCACCGAAGAACACGTCGTTCAACAATCGGGGGTCTGCCTCAATGAGTCCGCCGGCAAGGTCCCGTCCGGCAATCTGTTCATGAACGGCGTCGGCCTCCACGTGTTCATCGAAATAGTCAGTGACCGGCGAGCTAAATCCGAGTCGTCGGAATCCCCGGGCATACTTCGCATTCGGTATGGATGAGGTCATCTCGTAGATCGCCAAGTGGCCGCAGGCAGCGCCCCGGTGCCTGCGGTGCAGGCCGAAGAGTGAAATGACATTCACTGAAGCCAGGGTGATGGCAGGGATGGCATCGATGTAGCTCCCGAAGTCGTTCTCGAGCCCCAGCCCCTGCATGGTCCGGGCAAATAGTTCGGCGTGCGTTTGGCCGGGAACCCCACCGCCGTATTCGTCGGCTTGGATCTCCACCAGCGCCGATTTGGCACGGCCGGTGAGTCGCGGAATCGCCCAGGTGTGGGGATCGGCTTCCTTCAACTGGTAAATGGACTTGTGGACCAGGAATTCACGGGCCTGTTCCAGGGTCGCATTGCGCGCAACAAAGGAGGATACCGATGGCCCGGTCGCTGCTTTGGTCATGTCGAAGAGTGCCTCGGCCACTGATTGCGCGGTCGGGGCCGGTTGCGGAAGTTCTCCTATGGTGTCGTTCAAGCGGTTCTCGAACCGCTCCTCGAGCCGTTTGCGCAGGGCCAACAGCGGCGGATGCCATTCCCAGCCATCGTCGATGGAGTCGAAGCCCGAGTAGTGGAGTTCATAGAGGACAAACAAGGTGAGCTGCAGATCCTCGTTGAAGAGGATATCTGTATCGACGCGGAAGGCTTCTGCTGCCGTTTCCCCGAGTTGGTCCAGGTCATCTGGCATGTCATTGCGCACCAGAGCCGCGACAAGTGCGGAACTGAGCGGCCCACGTCCAGTAGGGAGGTCTCGCATGATGCTCCGTTCGTGAAGGGGAACCCCGGGGGCGGCTCCAAGAACACCCATGTGTCGTCATGGAGCTTCCTGGAATCCGAAATTGATCTTGGAATTACCGTAAGTTGCCTTCACTGGAACGACAAGAATTTTGACACCCGCCTCAGCTGATAGCGGACAATCAGGTTTGGTGCCGGACGGAAATCAAGAGGGCGGCCATCCGTTCCGCCGGATCACCAAGGAACACCCGCCCGCCTCGCCGAGCATTCGCAGAACGCCCTTGAAGCGTTCTTCCACTGCACCGTGCGACGGTCAGACACTTGCCATTCACACCGTGGCGAGGGCTCTCGCAGTGAGTCGGCGATCACGCGAACCGAGTGATACCTCCTGTCCGCTAACCCTCGGGAACCTGCTGCTGAGGACACTGGCTGGTGATGATCCGCTTGATGCCGGCATGTTCGGCCTTGGTCATCCACAGTCCATGCTTGGTCTTGACCGCGGTCTGGCGTGCCACGTAGGAGCAGCGGAACGACTTGTTCGATGGCAGCCAACTGGAAGCATCGGCATCGCCCTTGGAAGCATTCGATGGACCGTCCACGGCCAGGAGGTTCAGCGGATCGTTGGCAAATTTAACTCGCTGTTCCTCGGTCATCTTTTGCGCACCCTTTTGCCAGGCGTCGGACAGCGCGACGACGTGGTCGATCTGGACCTTGGTGCTGGTCCCTTGGCCGCGCACAAAATCGATGCGTTTTCCGGTGAACGGATCGGAGAGCACTCCGCTGGTGACGACGCATCCGTTGGTTCCGGGCTTCGCCGCGACGCCGGTCAGGTCCCGACGCAGCATGTCGTTGCGGGCATCGCAGCCGTTTCGGTCCGGGTCCTTCCAGCCGCTGCCGAAGAGGCTACGTTCGTAGCCCGTCTTCGGAGCCCTGCCCTTGATGGGGATGCCGGCAAGCTGATGCAGCGTTGTGCCTGCCTTGGCCTTCGAGGCGTTTTCCGTGATCGAGGGCGCGGAAGCTGCCTTCGATCTGGCTGCCGCAGAATTCGACGGTACGGTCGGAGCGGGCGTTGCCGCCACCTCGGGTTCGGGCACGTGTTCGGAAACTGTTGGCGCTGGCGCCGGTGCCTCCGACCAAATCACCAGGGGTTCATCGACAGGAGCTTCCGACCAGATGACGGGAGCGGCAACGGCCGACGCGTCGGAACCAGCGCAGGATGTCAGGACCAGTCCGAGAACAAGCACCATGGCAGAAAGCGGCCCTGCAGTGCCTAGGCTCTTTCCGGGATTGGTTCTCTTCCGCGCCCGAACTCCACCCGAGCCCGCACGATCGCCGTCACTCACAGGCGACACCGTCGCCGTCCCTATCAAGTTTTCTGCTGTAGCCGGGATCGCCCTTGTAGATCGGGTCTGCTCCGGCGTTTCTTACCGCTGTGCAGTTCTTGTAATAGGTGTTGGCGGTGACCTTTGGCGCCTTGGGCTTGGCAGACTCTTTCTTCTCGCGAGCCTTTTCTGCGGCAAGGGCGGATTTCGCTTCTTGTTCACGGACCTTGGCCGCTTGCGCATCCGCTGCCTTCGGGGTGGCTTTTGCCTTGGCCGTTGCCTCCGCCTTCGCCGCCGCTGCCTTCTTCTTGGCGTCGGCTGCTGCCTTCTCAGCGGCTGCCGCTTTCTTCTTCTTGGCGTCGGCCGCTGCCTTCGCTGTGGCTGCAGCGGCTTCGTTCGCTTTCTTCTTCGCTTCGGCAACCTTCTGGGCCTCGGCTTCGCGGGCCGATGCCAGATCGGCCTCGGCCCGATCGTGGGCATCCTGGTCGACCCAGACCAGCGCACCCGTTGAATCCGCGTCGCAGTAGTTGTTCGCGGCGCCCTGGGTCATGACCTGATAATCGAATTCGCAGGACTGGCCGACGTGGCTCGCGAGATCAGTCGGAAGGGTCTCGGCCACCGCGGCTTCCTCGAGCAGCGTATCCCCGTTTCCGGGGTCGGCCGTGGCCATCGAGCAACCGACCAGCGTCAGGGCAAGCACGACACCGGCGATGCTCTTTCCAACGATGCCCCTCGACATTCGTTTGCCGTTGCCGTCCCCGGCATCACGAGCCGCGACCCCACTCGACTGCCCGTCCAAACCCATGACGCGCCGCCGCATGCAAAAGAAACCCTTGTCCGTGCCCATAATTCCCCAAGTCTTCAAATATTTCGATCAACGGATCAAACCATAGCCAAAACCGCGACGACTAGACATTTCTTACTTAGTTGCATGGCAACGGCGAACATGAAAACTCGGGATGACAGCGAAGTATGCGCACATGCGGAAATCGAATGTGACCCCTTAAGTCGAGTCGTCCGGCAAGCAACGCATTCCTTGTCGGATCCTACTGGGGGGGTGGGGTCCCCCGGGAAGTCAGGCGGCCGACCCCACCCCGGCCCAGCGCAGCACCCGCAGCGCGCGCAGGGTGTTCCAGCGGCTCGGCTCACCCTCCGCTGCATCGACGTCCAGATAGGTCTCCCCGGGCCAGGTAACCCCGGAAGACCAGCGGCCGTCCCCGCGGCGTTTGTCGATCAGCGCCTCAACCGCCGGGTCCAACCGCGGATCAAACGAGCTTCGCGCCGCACGGAAGTAGTCCAAGGAACGCAGCACGTCGTAAAACCAATACGGCGGGAAGGAGAAGTTCAGGTAGCGGCCTTCGGCCACTTCCCCGGTGCTCAGCCGCTTGAACCCCGAGCGCTTCAGCAGGTATTCCTCGCCGCGGGACCGGGCGTCGGCGAGCGCCGCCGGTGCCTCCCCCACGGCGCGCTCGAGTTCGAGCAGTCCCTCGAGTACTCCGAGGGTGGTGTCGAAGGACGAGGCCTTGGATGAATCGGGGGCCTCGCAGTTCCAGCCGCCGTCGGGCAGTTGTTCGGTGAGCAGCCGCGAGATGATCCGCTCGCTGCCCTCGCCGAGCTGTCCGAAGTAGGCACCTTGGGAAAGGACACCGCCATTGATGCAGGGTTCGACCTCTCCATGGAAGTAGGGCAGGTTCTCCCAGTACTTCCAGGTCACCGAATCGCGCACCCTGCCCACCGCCGCGCGCACGGGCGGATCCTTCGGGTCGGCACCGAGCCGGCGCAGCAGCGCCAGCGACCAGAACACGGACTTCCGGCTCTGGTCCTCGCCGCATTCGTCGTTATTCCAGTATCCGCGGGCATCCTGCAGCGCCAGCAGCTGGGCCCCGAAACCCTCAACGGTTACACGGGATCGTTCCTTGGCCACCTCGGTTTCGGGGGCGTCGAGCAGATCGCGCAGCACCTGCCAGCGGAGCGAGGGGTCGGAGTCGAGCAACCAAGCCACAGTGTCCATCCCCCCATTGTTGCCCTCCGCGGGGCATGGTTCCAGGGTCAGGAAAGAACATCCTTGCTGGCGAACCGGCCATAGGCCAGGGCGCCAAACACCAGCAGGTACCCTCCCTGCAACAGCGCGTTCTGCCCGAATTCGCTCCAGCGGATGGGGTCTCGCAGCAGATCGGCGAAGCCCAGCCAATGATGGGTGAACAGCCATGGATGCAGCCAATCCAGCTGCGGTAGCTGGCCAAGGATCTGCGCGGTCACGGCCAGTACGGCGATGGCGGCCATGGCGCCAACGGGGACGTCGGTGAGCGTGGAGATGAACAGGCCCAGCATGGTGAGCCCCAGCAGCGACACCGCCACGTAAAGCGCCACCAAGCCCACCCGCAACACTGCCGCGGGTGCGGAAATGGTGGTTCCCGACAGCAGAGTCACCGGCCCGGTGGGGAACAGCAGCGCCCCGATGCCCAGTCCGCATACCGCCACCATGGCCGCCGCGGCCAGGCAGAAGAGCGCCGCCACGATGAACTTGACCAGCAGCAGGCGCGGGCGGGAGGCAGGTGCGGTGAGCAGGTAGCGCAGCGTCCCGGTCCCTGCCTCGCCGGCGATGGTGTCCCCGGAAACCACGGCGACAGTCAGCGGCAGGAACAGCGGGATGCACACCAGCAAACCGGTGATTGCGACAAACAAGCCGTTTCCCGCCACGCGGTCAAGGAACGCCGGCCCCCGCCCGCTGGGCGGGCCCGACGTCAGGCGCACCGCGACGGCAATGAGCACCGGCACCGCGCCCAGCGCCAGGAGCATCGCCCAGGTGCGGCGGCGCCGAAAAAGCAGCGCCACCTCGTTGGCCAGCAAGCCGCTACTGGACAAGGTCGAACCCCTCCCCCGTCAGTGCCACGAATCTCTCTTCGAGGCTGGCCGCCTGAACGGTGAAGCCCCGCACGCGCACGCCTGCGGCGACGAGTTCCTCCACCAGCCTTTCGGGCTCGGGCGCCTCGGAGCCGAGCACCGCATCAAGGACCCCGTCGTCGCCGGCGGGCACCGGGTCGACACGCGCGTCGAGGCCCAGCCGTTCCAGCACCGCCAGGGCAACGCCGGTGTCCGGGGTGCGCAGGGAGACCATGGGCCTCCCATCGGCCCGCAATTCCTCCAGCGTGCCCTGGGCCACCAGGTTTCCGTTGCTCATCACCGCCACGTGGCTGCACGTCTGTTCGATCTCACTGAGCAGGTGGCTGGAAACAAAGACCGTGGTCCCCTCCGTGGCGAGCACCCGTATCAGGTGTCTGACCTCGCGGGTTCCCTGCGGGTCCAGCCCGTTGGTCGGTTCGTCGAGCACCAGCAACTCGCGTTCGGCCATCAGCGCATGGGCAATTCCCAGGCGCTGCTTCATGCCCAGCGAGTAGGCGTGCACTGCCAGCCGTGCGGCCTTGCCCAACCCGACCTTATCCAGGGCTGCGTCCACGCGGCGATGGCGGGTGGACGCGTCGGAGGTGCGGTCAGCGGAATCAAGCCGAACGAGGTTGGCCCGACCGGAAAGGAACGGGTAGAACGCGGGACCTTCGATCAGGGAGCCCACCCGCGGCAGCACCCGGGCTGCCGAGGCGGGCATGGGTTCGGCGAGTAGCGAGATGCTGCCGGCGTCGGGGGTTGCCAGGCCCAACAGCATCCGGATGGTGGTGGTCTTGCCCGAGCCGTTCGGTCCCAGGAATCCGAAGATCGAACCGCGCGGTACGGCAAGGTCCAGGTCATTGACCGCGCGGCGTTTCCCAAAGCTCTTGCCCAGCCCCGTCGTGCGGATGGCCAGGTCCTCGGGTTCCTGCACCGCAGTCACTGGTCGTTGGCCGCGGCCTGAAGCCTCGCCACCGTCACGGCGCCGAAGACCATGCGCCCGTCATCGGTGACCAAGACATTGAGCAGCGAGGTGTGCAGCAGTCTTCCGCCTTCGACCGGGGTGGCCAGCTGGTTGAGCAGTTCGTTCGCAGCCAGGTCCTCGGGGACCTGGCTGGCGGGAACCACCACGACGGTGTCCCAGCCGGTGCCGTTGATCGCGCCGGAGGGATCGGCGATGTCCTTGGAATCTGGTTCGACGGTTTCGTCCTTGGCACCGGGTTTGTGGTCCGGGAACCGCTCGGAGTCCTTGTGGCCAAGGTGATCCTTCGGGATTTGCCGTTCACTCACCTCAGCCCCCGGCGGTGGAGTGAATTCGAAGCGATCGGCCGCAGGTGTCTCCGGGGTGAACGTGGTGAATCCGATGGCTATGGCCGGATCTTCCTGCTCGACCGCATCCACGACGACCTCCAGTGGTGCCCCGGTGACGGCGTCGACGCCGATGCTCACCTTTGCTATCAGGGAGTCCTCGCTGCGCGGGTCCAATTCAAGGATGTAGGCGTCCCGGCCGGCCACGCGAGTGTCGTCCTGCACGCTAATGTCGGTGTTTGGCCCCATTGCATCGAGGAAGTGGTCGGCAACCCCCGCGGGAGTTGGCGGCTGCATCGTGTGCCGTGGCGGGCCGGCTTGGTGGTGGGATTCGGGAAGCGTCACATGGACCGCGGTGTTCTCGGCCGAGTCGTAGTGCCACAGCGAGGAACCATTTAGGATGATGTTCTGCTCGTTCATCTCTTCCATGACCTGGATCCGCGCCTTGTCCGGTCCGTCCACGTAAACTCTTGCCTCGTGGGTTCCCGAGAGCGACGAGAGCAAGCCCAGCATGTCGGCGCCGGCGGATTCGGGATCATCCGAATCGACCCCTGCCTCCGAGGGCCCCGGCCGCGCCATGCCGGCGCTTCCCGCATCCGGCAGCTGCGGGATCCCCAGGTCGAGTGTCGTGCGGGCGGTGCCGGAGAAGTCGGTGACATGGGATCCCGCGATCATCTGCAGGACCTGTTGCGGCGTCTTGGGTTCGAGCTGCACCTGGGCGTTCGCGGAGATCGAGGCACCCACCGCGAAGGCGGCAATGACGGCGGGCGCCAGCGCGGCGGGTATCCATTTCTTGAGTACAGCGGATTTCACGGCCATCAGTCCCCATCAAGCATCTTGGTATCTCCACCGTACGCCGGTGCGGCGGCGTTGGCGATGCCAAGCGGGGGGCTCCCGGACGGCCGGCAGGAACCGTCAGGCTTCCGAGGCGCCTGCATCGGCCGTCGGTCCGGGTTCCCACCGCAACAGGTCCCCGGGTTGGCATTCGAGCACGTCGCACAATGCCTCGAGCGTCGCGAAGCGAACTGCCTTGGCCCGTCCGTTCTTGAGAACGGCCAGGTTGGCCGGCGTGATTCCGATGCGTTCGGCGAGCACTCCAACCTGCATCTTACGCCTGGCAAGCATGATATCGATATCCACGATGATCGGCATCAAATAACCTTGTCGAGTTCGGCGCGCATCCCCAGCGCCTGGGCCAGCAGCATGCGCAGCATAATGACGATGAGCGCCACGCCGCCGACCAGCAGTGCCCCGCCGCAGAGCAGCAGGACAATTCCCGGGGCGACTGCCTCACCTGGCGCCAGCACCACGGCCATGGCGAAGGTGAGCAAGGCTGCCGCGGCGACGGCACCAATCACGATGTCCACGTAGCGGAAGGCACCGCGGGAGAAAACCGTTCCCCTGCGCACCATGCTCAACAACCGCCACACGCAGACCATGGAAACCTGGACGGTGACGATACCCAGCAACACGATCACGATCATGGGGGTCCGCACGGCAATGACGTCGGGGCCCGCCTCATTCAGGTCGATGGCCAGCAACGGAACCATCACCGCCTGCACGAACAACGATCCGGCAAGGCCCAGCGCAAGGACAATGCGCAACGCGAGGACAGTAATTTTTCCCATCGAGGGGCTCCTAATATCGTTTAACGATTCTAATCTATCGTTAAACGATAAGTAGAGCAATCCTGATACAGCGCGCAGAGGACCTCATCGGGCATGAAAAGGAGGGCGAACCAAAGCGGTCAGCCCTCCTTCATCCCCTGCACTTCCACGCGGAAACGACTACCTGACAGGACTCTCGGCAAGGATTGCGTCGATCTGTCCTGCTGCCTCGCGCATGCCCTCGTCCATGCCCATCTTGGTCATTTCTTCGAGCTGCTCGGCACTTTCAAATGAGGACACCGAGGTCATCCGGGTTTTCCCGTCTTGTTCCTCCAGGCTGACCACGCAACGCGTGGTGCCGAGAAAGCCGCTTGGCTCGCCGTCGTCCCCGGCGAATCCGTCCTGGAATTCAAAGCCGTTCGGCGCATCCACCGACAAGATCTTCCACCAGCCACGGGCCTTTTCGCCGTCCGGTCCACTCATGTAGTACCTGCATTCCCCGCCTTCGGAAAACTCGTGCCGAACGAAAGTTGCGGGCCACATCGGCGGACCCCACCACCGCTCGAGCTGCCGGGGATCTTCCCAGACCTGCCAGACGCGTTCCTTCTTTGCCTCGAATTCGGCAACGAGCGTGAGGGTGAGGTTTTCCGGGTCGGTTTGAACGCTGATGACGCTCATGGTTTTGCTCCTTCATGTTCGCCGGAGAGAATGTCTCCGATCATGCCGACGCGTTGCCGCCAAATGCCCTCGTAGGCTTCCAGCAGCCGGGCGGCACGGCGCAAGGATTCCAGGTTCCCGTGCACAATCTGCTCCCTTCCGCGTCGCTCCTTGGTGATCAGCGATGCTTTTTCGAGCACCGCCACGTGCTTTTGCACGGCTGCGAAGCTCATGTCATAGCGCTTCGCCAAATCGGAAACCGACTGCTCCCGGAGCATCGCCTGCTTGATGATGTCGCGCCGGGTTGCATCCGCCATGGCCTGGAAGATGCGGTCGATCTCGAGTTCACTCAATACATGTACAACCATTTGGTTGTAGGTTAGCTTGCCGAAAAGACTGACGCAAGACCTACGCGGGATCGTTTTGGATTCACGGCGTCTGGGCGCAACGCCCCGCCGTGGGCACCCAGCGTTGCAGTCCCCACACCAACAATCCCGAATCACCCGACGGTGCAAACAACTTCAGGGCGGCGGACCGGTCCCGGCGCCCCGGGAGATCCTAACGGCCCGACGGATCCTGGTTGGGCTTGGAAGGAGACGAAGCCGGGGTCCCCGCGGACACACCGGGATGTTCCCGGTCCGGGGCCTCTTCGTTGACCCATGCGGCCAGGGTGCGCAGCTTGGATTCGGATTCGGAGCCGGGCTCGGTGGTGTAGATGAAAAGCGTCTGGTCTTGTTCCCCGGTGACGGCAAGCGCCTCGTAGCGGATGTCGAAGCGGCCCACTAGCGGGTGGTTGAACCGCTTGATCCCGTCGCGGCGCTCGACCACGCGGTGATCCGCCCACCAGGTGCGGAACTCCTTGCTGTGGACAGAGAGTTCGCCGATAAGTTGGGCCAGCAGCGGGTCATCGGGATGCCGACCGGCGTCCAGGCGCAGGGTGCCGACCATCGACGAGGCGGTCTTTTCCCAGTCCACATATCTTTCGCGGGCCTCTTCCTCCAGGAAGGTCCAGCGGACCAGGCTGCGCTCGCGCACCGGCTTGGAAGGAAAATCGGCGAGCAGGAACGCGGCCAGCGGGTTCATGGCCAGCACCTCGGTGCGCCGGCCCCTCACGAACGCGGGATGCTCGGTGAAGGAGGACAGCAACTGGATGATCGACGGGCGCACGTGCTGGACTTGGCTCACCGGCCCGTCTCTGCGCGGGGCAGCCACGGAGCGGGCGAGGTCGAACAGGTGCCGCGTGGTCGGTTCGTCAAGTTGCAGGGCGTCGGCCAGAGCTCCCAGCACGGCCTCGGAGGGTCGTTTGTGCCGGCCCTGCTCCAGCCGCGTGTAGTAGTCGGTGCTCACCTTGGCCAGGGCCGCGACCTCTTCGCGTCGCATTCCCGGCACGCGCCGGCGTGGACCGCCGTCTCCGGCGGGCAGGACCAGCGCACGGCGGGCTTTGAGGAACTCACCGAGTTCGGTACCGGGAATCATTTCCGACGCTCCTTCCAGCACGGGACGGAATCCCAGCTTACGGCCGAATGGCATCAGGAGGTGCGGTGCATCTTGTGGATTGCGGCCTGGGCCAACGGCTTGATCACCAGTTGGTCGATGTTCACGTGGTGCGGGCGCGACAGGGTCCAGGTGATGGCTTCGGCGACGTCGTCGGCCGCCAGCGGGTTGGGCACTCCGGCGTACACGGCATCGGCGGAGGCCTGGTCGCCGCCGAGCCGGCGCAGGGAGAATTCCTCGGTATGAACCAGTCCCGGGACGATCTCGATCACGCGGATCGGTTCACCGTTGAGTTCCAGGCGCAGGGTCTCGGCGACTATGCGCTCGGCGTGCTTGGCCGCAGCGTAGCCGCCACCGCCCTCGTAGGTGCCCTGGCCGGCCACCGAGGAAACCACCACGATGTCCCCGCGACCGGAGGCCCGCAGGGACGGCAGCAGGGCCTTGGTTAGCCGGACCGTGCCCAACACATTGACGTCGTACATCCAGGCCCACTTTTCCAGGTCCGCGTCGGCGACCGTCTCGGTGCCGCGGGCGCCTCCGGCATTGTTGATCAGGGCATGGACTTCGCCCGCCGCCTCAACGATCCGGGCAACGTCGGCATCCGAGGTGATGTCGGCGACCAACACGTCGCAGCCGATCTCGGCGGCCAGCGCCTCGAGGCGGTCGGCGCGGCGCGCAACCGCAAGCACCGACCAACCGGCGGCGACCATTTGGCGGACGGTGGCGGCACCGATACCGGTGCTCGCACCTGTCACCACGGCTCGCAAAAGTCGTGGGGAAGTTGTGGATTCGTTCGTTTTTGTCATGTTTCAAGTTCACCACTTGCGTTCCTGCCTTGGTGGCACCAACCGTGCCCAGCTGTGCCGGGGTATGGCATACCCCGGCACAGCTGGGCACCGCCCTTGGTGTTGCGCAGCCTGTTTCAATGGTGGACTAGTAGTAGTCACTTTTCCCCTCGAGCAGGAGCCTGCATGCCTAGCCATACCTCTGAGCAGTCCACCCGGGGACCCCTCGTAGCCGCGGCACCCTCCCGTTCGCGCCTGCTTGAGCGCCCCGAGGTCCGCCCGGCCGGACTACGCGACTTGTTCCGGGACGTTGCTCCGCAATACGTCGCCAATGGGGTGATCGGCCTGATTTTCTCCGCGTCCGGACCGATCGCGGTGACCCTGGCCGTCGGAGCGGCAGGTGGCTTGAGCCAGGCCGAGCTGGCCTCCTGGGTTTTCGGTATCTTCCTCTCCGCAGGCCTCGCCACCCTGGTAATGTCGCTGCTCTACCGCCAGCCGCTCGGGTTCGCATGGTCAATCCCCGGGACCGTGTTGCTGGGCCCTTCCCTACAACACCTCTCATTCCCGGAAGTGGTGGGGACGTTCTTTGTCTCCGGCCTGCTCATCCTGGCTTTGGGGGCCACAGGTGTGGTGCGACGGTTCATGGCAGCCATCCCCATGCCCATCGTTATGGCCATGGTCGCGGCCGTGTTCCTGCGCTTCGGCACAGACATCGTCACTTCCTCCCAGGCCAACCCTGTCATCGCAGGGCCGATGGTACTGGCGTTCGTTGTCCTGTCCGCGGTACCCGTACTGGGGAAGTACCTCCCCCCGGTGTTGGGCACCCTGGCGACTGGCATCATCGCTGTGGTGGCAAGCGGGCAATTCGCACTGGATTCCAGCCCTGGACCGATCTTCGCCACACCGGTGTTCACCGCACCCGAGTTCACCTGGGCCGCGCAGCTTGAACTCGTGGTGCCGCTGGCCATCACCGTGCTGATCGTCCAGAACGGTCAGGGGGTGGTGGTGCTGCGCGCTGCCGAACACAAGCCCCCGGTCAATGTCTTTGCCATTATCTCCGGCTCGTTTTCGATCGTCAACGCCGCGTTCGGCGCCGTCTCCGCCTGCGTGTCAGGTCCAACCAATGCACTACTTACGTCCTCCGGTGATAAACACCGCCAATACACCGGCGCGGTGGTCTACGGAATGTTGTCTCTGGTTTGCGCGCTGTTGGCTCCCACGCTGACCCAATACATGCTTGCCACACCCGAAGCCTTTATCTTGGCCCTGGGTGGGCTAGCCATGTTCAAGGCCCTCCAACAGGCTTTTGTCGCGGCCTTCTCCACAAGTTTCACGATCGGAGCGCTGGTGACCTTCGTGGTGACGATTTCGGACATGAACCTGCTTAACATCCATGCCGCGTTCTGGGGCATACTCTTCGGCTACATCCTCTCCCGCCTGATGGAGCGGCATGACCACGCTTCCTCCCCTCAGGCGCCATAACGGTAAACCGTCATGCTGAACGCTTCGACTCTGTTGCCGAGAGCGACAGCATCAGTGAATGCCGGATCTTCCAAACGATGCACGCAACGGGAAACCGGAAGACGGGTGACTGTTTGCTCTCCGAGCGGTAAATCGACGGCGAGGGAATCATGCGCCAGCAGGTGGGTGCTGAAGCAGTACCGGCGATCCAATTGGCATTTCCTGCTGTAGCCCGATCGGTCTCCTGTTGGCCGCATGCCGGCCCGTTCCACCACCAAATCCGAGCATGAAGCTTGCTGGCAGGTGCTGAACTTCTTATTTCACGAGCCCCGACCTGATTTTACTCCTGCGCATCCCATGCCCGTGCGATGTACCAGCCAGACTGGCGCAGCGGGTAAAGTCAGGCGCCCGTTGGGTTCCGAAGACTATGTTCATCGGAACTTCAACTATTTTTCGGCTCGCCCCACTGCGCGCGGGAATATGTCGCATTCAGATGTTACAAACCAACTGCTCCAACGGGGTGGCGTGGATCGGACCGGCTTCCCGATTGAGCTGCCTGCACGACGCGTTTTCACGCTGAGAAATAACCTCAGCCAATATGGATATGGCTGTCTCTTCAGGTGTCCGAGCGCCAAGGTCAAGTCCGATGGGTGCGTTGAGCCGCAGTAGCTCGCTTTCATTCAGGCCTCGAGCAACCAACCGTTCGCGCCTGCGATCGGTGGTGGACCGTGAACCCATGGCCCCGACATAGGCTGCCGGAGAACGAAGCGCCACCTCAAGCAACGGATCGTCGAACTTCTCGTCATGTGTCAGCACGCACAAAATGGTGCGGTCATCGATATGCGTCTCTTCAAGGTATTTGTTGGGCCAGCTCACGACGATTTCGTCGGCATCGGGGAAGCGTTCCGCGGTGGTGAAGACCCCGCGGGCGTCGCAGATCGTGACGTGGTGGCCCAGGACCTTGCCCATCCTCACCAAGGCGACAGCAAAATCGTTAGTTCCGAAAACAATCATGCGCGGGGGCGGCACGAAGGAATTGATGAAAATCATTTCACCCGTTTCTCCGTCCTTGTCGTCGGCATCCAGGTGCACCATTCCGCAGACGCCTCGGGCCAGCATCTGCCGCACCGTGGCGAGAGTCCCCTGCACACTGTCTTCGCTGCCGATGTTCCCCTCATGCCGGTCCGTGAAAACCAGCATGTGAGACGACTCCGTAGCCCCCCGAAGCACGGTGACCGAGGCGACCTGCTCCCCGCGCAGGATGGCCGCGGCCACAGCCTGTAAGTGGTCAAGCTCCTGTTGCCTGACACGCTCGATATAGACGTGGATCGTTCCTCCACAGGTCAGCCCCACCGTGAAGGCCTCATCATCGGTAAAGCCATATTTCTGCAGAACTGGCTCCCCTGTGGCAAGCACTTCCTCGGCGCGGATGTAGATGTCGGATTCCACGCAGCCACCCGAGACGCTCCCGATGACGCTACCATCACCCATAATGGCCATACAGGTGCCGGTTTCCCTAGGCGCGCTTGAGGATGTCTGGACCACGGTGGCCAAGACAAACGACTCCCCGCGATCCAAGACGGGCTGCAGCTGCGACCAAAACAGACTCATGGCCTATACCTGGGCTTCGCTGCCCGGGCAGGAGCCGTTTTCATCCCGGCCGCAGCAGCCACCGTTCATTTCACGCCCGGCCTGTTCAACGGCATCGACGATGCCGACGTAGCCGGTGCAGCGGCAGATGTTCCCTGACATTTCCTCACGAATCCGTTCGCGGGAGGGTTCAACTTCCCGGTGGAGCAGATCCAGAGCGGACATCAGCATTCCCGGTGTGCAAAATCCGCACTGGAGCCCGTGCTTGTCCCTGAAGGCGCGCTGTACCGGGTGCATGGTGCCGTCATCCCCGGCCAGGCCCTCAATGGTGGTGATGGAGGCGCCCTCCGATTGCACGGCGAGGACCAGGCAGGAACGAACCGGCCGGCCATCGACCAAGACGGTGCAGGCTCCGCAGACTCCCTGTTCGCAGCCCACGTGGGTTCCGGTGAGCCCGACGTCTTCGCGGATTGCGTCCACAAGGGTGCGTCGTGGTTCGACGTCGACCTGCTCGTGCCGTCCGTTGATGTTCAGGTTGACTTTCACGAGATTGCTCCAATCAGCGAGGGCTTGCTGGCAATGGCCAGCGCCCTGCGGGTAAATTCCTGGGTCATCGCGCTGCGATATTCCGCGGAGGCATGGATGTCCGTTGAAAACTCCAGGCCCGCCGTGACCGCGCGCGATGCTTCGTCCAACCGTGCGGCGCTTAACTCTCCGCCGTTCAACACGGCTTCGGCCTCCTGTGGCCGATGGGCGGTCCCGGAAACGCCGCCCACGGCAATGCGCCACTGTCCCTGGACCTCGGCCACGACTACCGACACCATGCCGAAATCACCATGACGGCGCGACAACTCGGCGAATCCCCAATTGCCAGGCACGGGCATGCGTGCACCAATCAGGATTTCGTCGGCTTCCAAGCAGGTGTCCAGCGCCCCCACGAAGAATTCGGCCGCGGGGACTTCACGTTCACCGCCGGGGCCGGCAATGACCAGGGTAGCTTCGAGCGCCGTCGCCACCACGGGCAGCTCCGCCGAGGAGTCGGCGTGGGCGATGCTGCCGCCGAAGGTGCCTCGGGAGCGTATCGCCGCGTGCCCGATCCATTTGGCGGCCTCCGCAAGCAGAGGCACCTTTTGCTGTTCGACCAGCTCACAGTGGCGCACCAGCCCGCCGATGTGCAGGATGCCGTCCTCGCAGTTGAAGTAGTCGAGACCGGGGACTCGGTTGATGTCAACCAAGAGGCTCGGTCGGCTCAGTCGCATGGCCAGCACAGGCATCAGGCTCTGGCCGCCGGAAATGACCTTGCCATCCCCTTCGCTTTGGTGCAGTACTTCCAGTGCTTCGGCGAGGGACGTGGCGGCCGTGAATTCAAAGGGCGCGGGTTTCATGGATTCTCACTCATCTTCCGGTGAACTGTGGCAAACGCTTCTCAACGCGGGCGCGGATGCCCTCTTGGACGTCATCGCTGTCCCAGCACGCTTCGAAGAGCCGCTCCAGGTCGGGATCGTCCGCTGCAGGCTCGAACAACGTTTCGAGGGCCAGCTTCGAATACGCCAGGGTCAGCGGCGCAAGGGTTGCGATTTCTCCTGCCCAGGAGAGCGCGTCGCTCAGGTCACCGATCCTGTCAACGAGACCGCGGGAATGGGCCCGGAAGACATCCAACACGCCGCTTCCCAGCAAGAGTTCACGTGCCGCCCCTCCCCCGGCAAGAAGGGACAGCCGGCGAACGGTCCAAGGGTCGACCGCTAGCCCGTTGCGGGCGGTGGGAACGGCGAAGACCGCGGAGTCCGTGGCGACACGCAGGTCGCAGGCCAAGGCCATCTGCGTGCCCGCACCGATGGCTGGTCCGTTCACCGCTGCAATGACGGGAACCTGCACCGCGCGGATCGCCTCCAGTGCACCATAGAGCTGTGACCGGAACTCGTCGTTGTATACGCCATCGAGATCGGCACCCCCGGAAAACGCACTTCCCTTGCCGGTAATGACGATGCAGCGTGCTTTTCCAATACCCATTTCCAAGACGGAGTCCCGGAGTGCCTGCAACAGGTCGCCCGACAGGGCGTTTCGTTTTTCCGGGCGGTCGAGCACTATCAGGCCGACGTCGCCATGCATTGTCGTTTCAAGCATTGAGTCCTCCCCATACAGCCGCAGGTGTTACGGGCAGACTCGTAAGTTCCAGCCCGAGAGCATTGTGGATTGCACCCGTGATGACAGCGTTCGGTCCAAGGGTTCCGCCCTCGCCGACTCCGCGGACACCGACCGGATTGTTCGCCGGGTGTTCCACGTGAATAATCGTCATGTCCGGAATCTCGTGGGTGGTGGGCATGAGGTAATCCATGAGCGTTCCAGTGGTGAGGTTCCCGGCCTCGTCGTAGATGAGGTGCTCGTACATGGTCCCGCCGATGCCCTGAGCAATGGCACCAAGGATCTGTCCGTCGACAATCTTTGGGTTGATAGCCCTGCCTGCGTCTTCCGAACACACCCACTTCAGGATCTTCAGCGCCCCGCTGTCACGATCAACCTCAATGACCGCTGCCTGGGCTCCGGCCGCAAATGCGCCGCGAATCGGGTCGTAAAAGCTTGTTGCCTGCAAACCGGGTTCGAATCCCTCGGGCAGCCTGTTGGATTCCAGATATGCAACCCTGGCAACATCGGCCACCGTGGTCACCGGTTCCTGGGTGTTTGAATCGATGATCTTCCCTTGGGTAATGGTCAGGGCCGCCACCTCCTTGTCAAAGAGGGCTGCGGCCAGGTTCAAGACCTTCTCGCGCAGCGCTTCCCCGCTGCGGTGGGCAGCGCCGCCGCCGATGACCGCTTGGCGGGAAGAGAACGCACCAAAGCCCCACAGGGCCTCGTTGGTGTCCCCGATTCGGACGGTGACTTCCTCGAAATCCACGCCGACTGCGTCGGCGACTATCTGCGCCATCGTCGTGCTCAGGCCCTGGCCTTGGTCGGTCACACCGCTAAGGACCGTCACCGTTCCATCGGCTTCCATGCGAGTAGTACAAGCGTCATGTCCTGTTCGAAATGGCATCCGCGGCCCGGCCGAGGCGGCCCGGCCCAGTCCGGTCAGCTCGTTGTAGCACGCGAACCCGATGCCAATGGGGTTCTCCCCCGATTCTCGACGGCGAGTCTGTTCCGCGAGGAATGCCTCGTAACCGATCTCGTCTACACAATTTTCGAGGCACTCGCCATACCAACCCGAATCGTCAATGAGTCTTGATGGCATCCGGTAGGGAATCATGTCCGGGGTGATGAGGTTTTTCCGGCGCATGTCCAAGTCGGTGATGCCCAGTTGCTTGCCGGCCAGGTTGAGCAGGCTCTCCATCACGAAGACGGTGGAGGGGCGTGCGACACCACGATACGGACCGGCATACGCGGTGTTGGTCGTGACTCCTCTGGTGGTGCACCGGTAGTTCTCCAACTGGTAGGGGCCCGACAGCAGGCCGCCGGCCATGAGTGGTTCGATGCCTGCTGTCCAGGGGTACACCGAGTATGCACCGATGTTGCACGTGACGTCGGCTTCGAGCGCCAAGAGGGTACCGTCGGCGGCAAACCCTGCCTTCGCCAGATAGCGGTGGTCACGGGCGTGCGCGGCGGCCTGAAGGTGTTCACTGCGATCCTCGACCCATTTAAGCGGGATGCCCCTCAGCTCGCGGGCCATGAGGCAAAGCGCAAGATCCTCCGGATACAGAATGGATTTCACGCCGAAGCCTCCGCCCACGTCCGGAGCAATGACCCGGACGTTGGATTCGGAAAGCCCCAGCAGCTCGGCGAGCATGTTTCGGACCAGATGGGGCACCTGTGTGCCGGACCAGAATGTCAGTTTTTCCACGGCAGCATCCCAAAGGGCGACCCCTGCCCGGCATTCCATGGGGTTGCCCGCGTGGCGGTTGGTGATGAACTCGCGTTCAACGACCACCTCGGAGCGCGCGAACGCCGCGCCCACGTCCCCGGCATCAAATACCCGTTCGAGCAGAACATTGTCCGGAGCCTGGTCATGGACGGGGACCACCGGCGGAATCCAGGCGGTCACGGTCGCCGGCAACACCTCGTAGCCAACGGCGATGGATTCCACCGCGTCCTCGGCGGTGTAGCGATTACGTGAAACCACCGCGGCCACCGGTTCCCCAGCGAAGCGTACCTTGTCCTTGGCCAGTGGAGGTTGAATAGTCTCCACGTACGACGGAAGCGCCGACTGGGCCCGCAGCCCCATACCGGCGAACATCGGCATCTCACCGGTGAACACAGTGTGCTCACGGACGTTGACACGCGAGTGGTCGATGCCCGTGATCTTTGCGTGACCATGGGGGCTGCGCAGGAAGGCAACATGTTGCATGCGTGGAAGTACGAGATCGGAAACGTAGGAGCCGTTTCCTGTCAGAAGCCGCTGATCCTCAATCCTGGGGATCGAGCGCCCGACGGCACCCTCTGGGGTTGCGATGGTGGCACTCATGACATCGAGTACCCGCCGTTGACGGACAAGATCTGTCCGGTGGTCCACGACGAAACTGGCGAGGCCAGGAGCAGGACCGTCGGGGTTACATCCTCCGGAGTGCCGAAGCGACGCAGCGGGTATGCCGAGAGGATGCGCTTCATTTTCTCATCATCGGCGTTTCCGGTGTGTTCTGCCAGCGAACCTGTCTGGACCAAGGCAATGGACACTGCGTTGGCCCGGATCTTGTGGCGCGCAAATTCCTTGGCCAGCGACTTGGTCAAACCGACAGTCGTGGCGCGGGTGGTCGCGGTGACGAGCAGCCGGGATTCGCCCACACGACCGGAATCTCCCATGAGGTTCACAATCGCCCCCTGCACACCGGCATCGACCATTTGCTTGGCAACGGCCTGGGTCATGCGCAGGGTACCGGTGACTGTGACGTCCACCTGCGGGGCCCAGTCAAGTTCGGTCGAGTCTAGAAAAGGCTTGCTCTGGGTCACTGCTGCGTTGTTGACCAAGATGTCGATCGGACCGAGTTCATTCCCGACGCGTGCCACGGCGTCGTTGACTGCCTGGCCGTCGCGCAGGTCTGCGCCGACGGCGATGGATTTGACTCCCTGGGCTTTGGCCCCCGCTGCAGCGGCTTCCGCACCCTCTGATGAGCTTGCGTAGTGAAAGGCCACGTTGGCGCCTTCCGCGGCAAAGGCCATGCCGATGGCTCGACCGAGCCCCTTGCCTGCCCCTGATACCAATACGTTCTTACCGCGCAGTTGAAGATCCATGACTGTATCCCTTATCTAAAGTTGTTTCCAGGTCCGGACGCCGGCCTGTGATTCGATAGTTCCCGGGCGCATCCCGGGAAAATGTGCTCCGAAGATCGCTGTTCCGGTGTCCGCGAAGTTCTCCACGAATCCCGTCCGCGCTTGAATTGCTTGCTCGGGCAAGACATCGTGGACGTATTCCCAGCCCGGTTCCGTCAGCTCGATGTAGGCGTGGGCCAGGTCTCCAATAAGGACACCGGTGCTGCCCTGGTCCGAAAGAACTATCGCCGACGATCCGGGCGTGTGGCCCACCACCGGAAGCGCATCGATTCCGGGTGCGATGGTGTGTTCGCCGCTGAACGTCTCAAGTTGTTCCCGGAGCGGAGAAAGTTTGCGCACCGCACCGGGATCGGCGGTGTCACTTTCAACGAAGTGTTCCCAGTCCGCTTTGTGCACTCGGTATGTTGCCTTGGGAAAGACCACTTGTCCCGAACGGGTCGCCCATCCGACGTGGTCGAAGTGGAGATGGGTGAACACGACATCGGTGACGTCCTGCGGTTCGAGCCCCTGTTCCCGGAGGCTCTCCAGAAACTGGCCTCCGCGGTATTTGCCGTTGTCGATGCGGCCCACTCCGGCGTCAACCACGACGGTGCGGTCGCCGCTTCGAATCAGGTAGCCGCCAACTTCCATGGCGAGGTTGCCGTGTCCGTCAAGCAGGTGACTGTGGCAGGCCCATGGGTCGCCCTCATATCCGACGCGCTCGAGGACTTCCCGCGCCGGTTCATGCCCATGGCCGTCCAGGAGCGGAACGATCGAATGCCGACCAATGTTCCACCCGCTCACAGCTGCTCCAGGGAGAGGTCTTTCACCGAGGGCTTGGCGGCATTGTTGCCGGCCAACTCCGCGGGCATCAAAATCTGCACCACCAAATGGACGGCTCCCGGCAACGAAAGAGCGGAATGGTTGGATGCCGGCGGGAGTCCGGCCTTGCGTGGGCGCAGCGCTGCGATGAGACCAATGACAGCGACGAGAGCCCCGACTGCAGGAAGTGCGTACTTCGCGATGATCCCGCCCATGCTGCCAAGAGCGTCCAATGGTTCAACGTCGTCCATGGAAACGGGTGCGTCCTCCGATACCGTTCCGGACACGGCCTTGGTAGGGGATCCGGCGGCCATGTCGGCTTCAAGGTTTTTGACGAATTGTCCAAGGATCTTGTTTGCCACATCGGCAACTACGCCGCGGCCGAATTGTGCGACGCGGCCGGACAGTGCCAGCTCCGTGGTCATCACGACCTTGGTGGATGCACCTTGTTCCGTGAGCGCCACGGTGATCCGCGCGTCGACGTTGCCTTGCCCTCCGGTGTCGCTGCCGGCCGCCTTGATCACGGCGCGGTAGGCCGTAGCGTCAGTGTCAAGGTAGCTCGCAATGCCCTGGTACTGAGTGGTGACGGGGCCAACCTTAATCTTGACCGCACCGTGATATTGATCGTCTTCAACCTTGACGATCGCTGCACCCGGGATGCATCGCGCCACACGCTTGAGATCAAGAAGCACTTTCCAAGTTTCCGCAACCGGAAGGTTTACGGTAAACGTATTGATGAGTTCCATGAGACCACCTAACTAATTAACGTTAGTTTGTAGCCTAGTGGCCTCCGTCACTATCGTCAAGTAGTATCTAACTATCAATCATTAGTATCATTCCGAGGGGCTCCTTTGACGCAAGAAACCGCAGTGACCGAAAAAAGTCTCACCCGCAATGACTTCCACATGATCTGCGTGACGGCCACCAGGTGGGCCGACAATGACATGTTTGGCCACCTGAACAACGCGGTGTACTACCAACTATTCGACTCCGCCATCAACGGATGGACCATCGAATCCACGGGCTCCAACCCCATGGATTCAACATGTATCCCCGTGGTCGCCGAGTCGAGCTGCAAATTCTTCCGTGAAGTCTCGTTTCCGGGGTTGTTGGAGATCGGTCTCCGCGTCCATCGTCTCGGCACGAGTTCGGTTGTCTACGAGCTCGGACTTTTCGCGGCCGACGCCGACGGCCAGCGCGTCGAAGAGGTCGCTGCTCTGGGGCGCTGGGTGCACGTCTACCTGGACCGAGCTTCCCGACGCACAGCACCCATTCCTGATGCCGTGAGGGACCTCCTCGCCCCCTTGCTCTGATCCGAAACGAAAATAGGTATTTGTCCCGAAGCCTGGCTGGCTCGGGACAAATACCTATTTTTTTGTGTCCATAGACGTTGACTCCAATTACCGATCGTTCCGCAACCTAAGAATTCAGGGTTCAACCTGCCCGGCCAGTCGCGACGCCCGGCTATCACTCATGCGGCAGGAAGCTATTCAGACCCACCGCAACCAAGCAGATACAGATCTTCCTGGCGGTCAACATCGGCACCATCGCCCAAGTCCGAGCAATCGACCAGATCCACCTTCTCTCGATTCGCTGCAAGCCACGTCTTGGCAGCAGAATCGCCCTCGGCCACCTCGGCGGCCGCCTTCGCCTCCTCCGAGCTGAACAGGATCGGGTGCCCGCGGCGGAGAGGCCCACCGTGGACGGCGTAGGCGGCAGCCGTGACTCGCCCGGGACGTCGCGCCGCCATCAGCCTGGAAACGACCTCCCGACCGACACCGGGCTGATCAACGAGAGTCACGAGTACGGCGCGACCGACGGGCAACGCCCCCACTCCGGCTTGGAATGAGGATCCCATCCCGTCCGCCCATCGGGGATTAATGAGGACATGGGAGGCAGAGAGGTCGGAAGTCGCTAGAACCCTACCTGCTTGGGCACCCAGCACGATGATTACTTCAGAACAGCCACCAGCGAGCAATTCGTCCGCCAAGGTTTCCACCAGGGTCCGCCCCATGAATGGCAGCAGGGCCTTGGGACCGCACCCCAGCCTCGTTCCGGCGCCCGCCGCCAGGATGAGGCCTGTGACGGCCTCATCCTGCGGTGATCGTTGTGTCGACATACGCTCTTCCTAGATCCTTCGATAATTGGAATTCGGGCTCCCCTAGTGCGAGGACCCGCCCGACTCGGCGCCGAAACCGACGTTCGCACGAACGTGTAGTTCCTTGAAGGCGCTCCCGTCATCTTTCCTGCCACGACCGAAGAGATTTCCGATGAAGCATCCGAGGAACCCTGCCGGGATCGACACCAGCACAGGGAATGTCAACGGGAAGGGTGCTTCGGCAGGCCCACCGGGCCAGCCATAGGGGCCCAGTGCAATAAGAACCACTGACACCGCCAGTCCCGTATAGATGCCAGTTATCGTGCCAACGGTGTTCAACTTCGACCAGCTCAAGGACAGTGCCAAGGCAGGGAAATTAGCACTGGCGGCAATGGATAGCGCCAGACCCACCAGCAGAGCTACGTTGATTCCGTCCCCAATGGCAATCGTCAAGACAATCGCCACAGTTCCGACACTGGCCGCCGAAATCCTGGCGACAATAGTCCCCTCACGCTCGGTGCGCGGTTCACGCTGCTTGACCACGTTGAACCAAAGGTCATGCGACATGGCTCCCGAGGCGGATAGGAGCAGGCCCGCCACCACTGCAAGGATCGTTGCAAAGGCAACGGCACTGACCAGGGCAATGAACATATCGCCGCCGAAGGTACCTGCACCTCCACCCAGATGTTCGGCCAACAGCGGCGCCGCTAGGTTACCTCCGGCGGTCTTGCTCTCCATGCCTGCGGGCAGCAACGCCCTGGCCCCGTAGCCGATGACAGAGGTCATGACGAAGAAGGCTCCGACAATGCCAACTGCCCAACCCACCGAATTGCGGGCGGCCTTGGCGTCGGGCACGGTGAAGAAGCGAATCAAGACGTGTGGCAGTGCAGCGGTGCCGACCGCATAGGCCAATCCAGACGACAGCGTATTCAGCGGATGGTTCCCCGATCCGCCCGGACCGAGGTAGCGCTCACCCATGGGGTGTTTCGCCGCCGCGGCCGAGAAGAGCTCAGCAGGGTTGAAATTGAATTTCCACAGAACCATCACCGTCAGCACGCCTCCAATGATCGTCAACAACACTGCCTTGACGATCTGGACCCAAGTGGTTGCCAGCATCCCGCCGAAAACAACATAGAAAAGCATCGCAATGCCGGTCAACACAACAGCTACCTCGAACCGCATACCGGTAAGCGCACGAATGAGGACCCCTGCGCCCACAAGCTGCGCGATCAAATAGAACACGCAGATGATGAGCGTCGCGGACGCAGCCGCCGCACGCACGGGTCGTTTGTTGAATCGGAACGAAAGCACGTCAGCGATCGTGTATTGACCCGCATTGCGCATGCGTTCTGCGAACAGCATGAGAATCAAGAGGAACGAAAAGCAGGCGGCCGTGGCCAGTATCCAGCCATCAAATCCGCTGAGGAAGATCAGGCCCGTAAACCCCAGGAATGTCGCGGCCGACATGAGATCGCCAGCGATGGCAATGCCATTCTGCCTGGCTGTAATGCTTCGCCCTGCCGCAAAGAACTCCGTCTGCGTACTGGTTCGACGAGACGCCCAGTAGGTAACGCCTACGGTGACTGCGATGATGGCCGCGAAGAAAAACAAGCGTGTGAAGTTCATAAAGCTGCTCCCGAGGAACTTGTTGTCGGCAAGATGTGGGAAAGAGCTTCATCTTGCAACGGGACAAAGGTTCGCGTTGAAGCGCGAAGATAAATGGCGGTGACAATCCAAACCGATATGAACTGCGACAGTCCGAGGACGTATGCCAAGCTCATTCCCGGCCACAGCATGGTCGCCATGAGGTCATGGGCAAACGCCGAAAGCAGGATGAAGGCCACGAACCACGACGCGGCAAGGAACAGCAGCGTGGAAACCAATATCTTCCTTCTGCGGATCAGTTCTGCGAATGCCTTCGATGAGGCAATTATCTCGGTATCGAGACTTCGCTGGTATGAATGGTTGAATGGTTGAGTCATGTCGTTCCCGTTCCGGGCCATCCGTTGCCGAATACAACCCCAGTTGACTAACTAATACTCATTAGTGTGATGCACGTAACGTTTCAGGTCAAGGGCTTAGGGTAGTAATGCCATGACAATTTCCACCAAGCAACCGATTGGAGCCATGCCACAGTGGCTGAAGTACATATAGACAGAAGGTCTGCACCAGGGCCGTCGGTCAGCAGCTCCGATGTGCTGGATGCCGCACTCACCCTCTTTGCCGAACGGGGCTACCACGGAACTTCGCTCAAGCAGGTCGCCGACCGCCTGCACATCCGAACGCCGAGCCTCTATAACCACATGGACTCCAAGGCGTCGCTGTTACAGCGGATTGTCTTTGGCACGCTCGATCAAATAGACATCGACCTCGCGGCTTCCAACGACCTTGCCGCAACCCCAAGGGTCCGGCTCCGCAACTGCGTCGAGGCATACGCCCATCGCCATGCGGTCCACCGCAGGGAGGCATTGGTCGTCAATCAGGACACCGCCAATCTGGACGGCGCCGACCTCGCCAGGGCGCAAGAGCTTCAGAGGCGACACGAGCGTACCTTTCGGCAGATCATCGAAGACGGCAAGAAAAGCGGCGAGTTCCACGTCGAACACCCCAGACTCGCGTCCTTTGCCATCCTTGAAATGTGCGTCAGCATTGCACGCTGGTTCAACGACGAGGGCGAACTGAGCGCGGATCAAGTGGCGACCGAATACGGAATTCTCGCCTTGAACCTTGTCGGAGCGTCCAGCGACCTCCGATGATCGGCGGAAATCCAAACCATTTCCCAAAAAGTCTCGCCAAACCGTCCCTTCACCAATACACTAACTATCAATCGTTAGTTACCTTTGATGTTCAGGAGCGAAGTTGCTGGAAAACAATGCAGACACCCTCATTGCCGACCTTTTGGCTCGACAAACCTCGGCGCGCGGGGAGAGCCCAGCCTTCAGTGACACCCGACGGTCCACTACCTATCGTGAAGTGGAAACCAGGACACGTCGACTAGCCGGCCATCTGGCCGCATCCGGGCTCGATCGCCAAGACCGCATACTCATGTTCTTGGACAACGCTGTGGAAGTGGTTGAGGCCTACCTCGCGGCGCCCATCGGCGGGTTCGTGACGGTCTGCGCCAACCCGCAGTCCTCCGATCCGGAAATCGCCTACATCGTAAAAGACTGCTCCCCCCGGGTCATATTGACCGATACCAACCACCTTCCCCAGTTGCTCCCGATTCTCGGACAAACGCCAACGATCTCCCTGGTGATCCTTGCAGGGGCCCAGATCGAGGCCGCAATGCCCGATGTTCCCGGCGTGCGATTCGTTTCATACGACGCCTGGATGGAGCAGGAACCGGCGGAACGCGAGCTCACGCCGGCCGCCCCGGACGACTGGTGCTGGATGCTCTATACCTCCGGGACCACAGGCAAACCCAAGGGAGTGCGGCTCACCCAACGAGGTTGCCTGTGGGTTGCCGCATCCTGTTGGATCCCGGTGACCGAGCTTGGCCCCGCAGATTCCATGCTTTGCGCACTGCCCCTTTTCCATTCATATGCATTGGTTTTGTGTGTCATCTCGACCATAGCCTCAGGCGCCAATTGCATTATCCGTCCGAAGTTCTCCCGCGCTGAGGTCAGCGATCTGCTTGGCGACGGGGTGGTCACATTCTTCCCGGGCGTGCCAACGATGTTCCACTACCTGTTGAAGGGTGCCGAGACTCCTCGGCTCAAAGCACCGAACCTGCGACTGTGCGTTTCGGCGGGGGCATCCATGATTCCCGCCCTCAACCAGGAATTCGAGACATTCGCTGGCGTTCCGCTGTTGGATGGCTACGGGATCACGGAGACCTCCACCATGGTGACCCTGAATTCACCCCACACCAAGCGGATGCCGGGTTCGTGTGGAACACCCATCAACGGGGTTGAGCTCCGCATTGTTGATCCGGCCACTGAAGAAGACAGCCCCGAGGGCGGCTCAGGCGAACTCTGGGTCCGCGGACCGAATGTCATGCTTGGCTACCACAATCGTCCAGAGGCAGATGCCCAGGTCCTGCGAGATGGCTGGTACAGGACTGGGGATCTGGCCCGACGCGATTCGGAGGGGTTTGTCTACATCACCGGGCGCATCAAGGAAATGATTATTAGAGGCGGGGAGAACATCTACCCCGCCGAAATCGAAGCGGTTCTCTTTGAATGCGAAGGCGTGGCCGATGCTGCCGTCGTCGGGGTAGCCCATGAGGCACTCGGTGAGGTGCCCGTTGCCTTCATCGTCGCCTCCGAATCCGGCCCCTTGGACTCAGAGCAGATCATCGCAGCATGCCGGGAACGACTTTCGGCCTACAAGGTTCCCTCCGAGATCATTCAAGTCAGCGGGATCCCCCGCACCGGGTCAGGCAAGATCCAGCGTTACAAGCTGTCCAAGCCCACACCACTCTCGGCTTGAGAACAACGCCTTCCGATCTCTTTGAAAGGGAACCCATGAAAATCCGCGGCGCGGTACTTGAAGAAATCGGGGCCCTACGCCCCTACGCCGATTCACGTCCCATCTCCATTTCGGACCTTGAGCTTGCTCCACCACTGAGTGGAGAAGTCCTGATTCGCATCGAGGCAGCCGGCGTGTGCCATTCGGACCTATCCGTCGTCGACGGCAACAGAGTCCGCCCCGTTCCGATGTTGCTTGGCCATGAAGCCGCCGGTCAGGTTGTGGAACTGGGCGATGGCGTGGACGACCTACATGTCGGCCAGCGCGTTGTTCTGGCTTTCCTGCCACGTTGCGGCGACTGCGACGGGTGCAAGACGGATGGCCTGATGCCATGCGTGCCGGGAACCGTATCCAACAACGCTGGCACGCTACTTTCTGGCGGTTCCAGGTTGCAACGTGACGACCAGCAGGTCCACCACCATTTGGGTGTCTCCGCATTTGCAACGCATGCGGTGGTCGACAGAAGGTCCTTGGTCCCTGTCGATGACGATGTCCCGCCCGAAGTTGCCGCTGTTCTGGGCTGCGCGGTACTGACCGGCGGCGGAGCCGTCATTAACACGGCCCGGCCTCTTCCGGGCCAACGACTGATCGTGGTTGGTCTGGGCGGGGTCGGCATGGCAGCCCTGCTCACTGCCCTGTCCTGCCCTGGCGTTGAGGTCATTGGAGTCGACACCGTCCCGGATAAACTCGAGTTGGCACTCGGACTGGGGGCTTCCTCGGTCATGACTCCCGCGCAAGCCATTGAGGCAGGACTCAAAGCCCACTCCGTCATTGAGTGCGCAGGGAACGCCCGCGCCTTCGAAACCGCGGTGCAGCTAACGGCACCAGGTGGCAAGACCGTGACCGTGGGACTTCCCGCGCCAACGTCCAAATCGGAAATCTCTCCGCTGGGCTTGGTTGCCGAGGCACGCACAATCATTGGAAGTTACCTCGGTTCGGCCGTCCCAAGCCGGGACATCCCCATATTCGTCAAGCTTTGGCGCGACGGAAAGCTCCCGGTTGAACGCCTGATCTCGGCATTGATTGACGTAGAGGAGATCAACGAAGCCATGGACAACCTCGCTAACGGACAGGCAGTACGGCAGGTCGTGGTCTTCCCCGACGCCGAGCCGGGCCTGGGGCAGAGTCGGACACAGTAAAGTGACCCGCAGCTCGCACACCAGCCTGCCCCGGCAGGCTGGTGCAAGCTCCGACCGGCAGCCCTCTTCACGCTGGCAGACATCCGGTGGCACGCTGTCCGCGAACGACAGCGTGCCACTCGAGGCAATGTCACAGGCGGTGGATGACCCTCGATATATGGCGACGAACACAGAAACACCGCGCAGCACCGTCAGCCTGCCCATGCCCACTATCCTGACACCGGCACCCGCGGACGCCCCCGGACTCAGCGACAAGTTCGGCCGACAGGCCACCGACCTGCGCATCTCCCTGATCGACAAATGCAACCTGCGCTGCACCTACTGCATGCCCGCCGACGGGCTGGCCTGGCTGCCCAAGTCCAAGCTGCTGACTCTGGAGGAAATATCCCGGATCGTTCGCATCGGCGTGCGCGACCTGGGAGTGCGCGAACTGCGCCTCACCGGCGGCGAACCCCTGGTGCGCGTGGACCTGCCCCAGATCATCGCCGCGGTGCGGACCGAACACCCGGACCTTCCCATCTCCCTGACCACCAACGGGGTGGGACTGGCCAAGAAGGCAGCGGCGCTCAAGGAGGCCGGGCTGACCCGCATCAACGTCTCCCTCGACACGCTGCATGCCGAGACCTTCGCCAAGCTCACCCGGCGCGACCACATCGACTCGGTGTTTGCCGGGATCGACGCTGCCCTGGCTGCCAACCTGGCGCCGGTGAAGATCAACGCGGTGTTGATGCGCGGAATCAACGACGAGCAGGCACCCGAGCTGCTGGCCTGGGCGCTGGAGCGCGGCCTGGAACTGCGCTTCATCGAGCAGATGCCACTGGATGCCGACCATGTGTGGCGCAAGGACAACATGGTCACCGCCGCGGATTTACGCGCCTACCTGGAGACCCGCTTCAGCCTCTCCCCCGACACACGTCCGCGCGACGGCGCACCGGCCGAACGCTTCCTGGTCTCCACCCCGCAGGACCCCGACACCATCCTGGGCGCGGTGGGCATCATCGCCTCGGTCTCCGAGCCGTTCTGCGCCGACTGCAAGCGCACCCGCATCACCGCCGAGGGCAAGGCCATGAGCTGCCTGTTCTCCCGGGAGGAAACCGACCTGTCCGCGCTGCTGCGAGACGGCGCGGACGATCGGGCCATTGCCGAACGCTGGCGGGCGGCCATGTGGGGCAAGCCCCGGGCCCACGGCATGGACCACACCGGGCTGGGATCCAAGGACTTTGTACAATCGGACCGCTCCATGAGCGCCATCGGAGGATAATTGCGCATTCGATACTTCGCCGCCGCGGCCCACGCCGCGGGCAAGACCGAGGAACGCCTCGACCTGCTCCAACTGCCCGGAGCGACCCTGGGCACGGTGCTCGAACACCTGGTAGCCAACGCCCCGGCAGCTGCCCCGGTCCCCGATAGGCCGCTGCTGCGCCGCACCACCTCGCTGGCCACGGTGCTGGACCGCTGCAGCTTCCTGGTCAACGGCGTGAGCGAACAGGACCACTCCCGCGTACTGCGCCCCGGCGACGAACTGGACGTGCTGCCGCCCTTCGCCGGCGGCTAACAGGGTAATGGACCTGCGAATGTCGGCATTGATGTGCAGCCTACTCTCGCCGAAAATGGTCCACCACTCGACGTAAATCGAGATGACACCCTTCTCTGTGGGAGAGCACTTGGTGGCCGGGAAGTGACAAGCTCTGCGGTGGAGCGCTTGGTGTACAGCTGTCAGTCGTTCTCCGTAGTTTCCGCAGGGGTCTTGAACGGGTAGCCCGGCGCAGGGGCGTTTATCCCCAAGGCCCTCACCGATCGCGATATGTGCGACATGGGCGCCCGTCCAGGCCAGTTTTCCATGAGGGTCCAGTGCGAGTTGCAGCATTGGTGGTATCGAGGGCTCCAAACGAAGGAGTCGGGTTGATTGATCCGCTGCCCACGGTGAGCAAGATGAATCCGGAACCTGCTTGTTATATGGCAGGCAACACGGCTTCTGGGATTGTCCCAGCGCATGTTGACTCTGACGCAGCACAGCCTAGCGTCCCAGCGCCGCTGCGCGCCGTGGAGATCGAGAGCCGGGGCCTGCGCAATGTTCACCGAGGTCCCGCCGCGGGTCGACTATGAGTTGACAGAGGTGGGTCGCACTCTGATTGGATCCGCCACGAACCTTGCCAGCTGGGCGTCCGAACAACAGCCAGCTATCAGTGAAGCCCGCTCAAGGTTGGACAACAAGCAAGAAACCAAACAGTGAAGCGAACCCTCCCGCACAAGGCCAGGTAACACATCGTCAAAGTGTCGGTGCTCCGTGCTCTACTATCACGAAGGCCGCTCGGCCGCAGCACTACCGCCTCGGGGCGGGAAAGGCGACGGGGAATGTTTGACCAATACGAAATCATTGATGAGTGCAGACCGTCGCGGAGACCGACGCACCTGGCAACGGGGACGGAGAAATTTTCGATGTTGCGTGAGCTTCGGATCATGGGAAGCAACGACACGGCCGAATCACTGCACAGAATCGGTCTGATTCTCGGGCACGAAATTTCTTCGCTGGATTCGCTACACTCGTCCGACGCGAACAAGGTGGTCGATCGTTGCCGTCGGTTGCGGCACCGACAGTATTAACCCTAGCCAACGGCCCGTTCCATCCTTGGGACGGGCCGTTGGCAATCAGGTGGGTCACTACGCCTGCGCGATCGTTTCCTTCAGCGCCGACAAGATCAGCGCCACCGAGCTCGGATTGGCGTTCGGGCCCATCAGGCCAATGCGCCACACGGTGCTGGCGTACTTGCCCACGCCCCCGCCGATCTCGATGTTGAAGCGTTCCAGCAGGTAAGCGCGGACCTTGGCCGAATCCACTCCCTCGGGAACGTACACCGTGGTCAGCTGGGGCAGGCGGTGTCCTTCTGCGGCGAACAGCTTCAGGCCCATCTCCTCCAGACCGTCCTGCAGCGCCTTTCCGGCAGCCTGGTGGCGCACGGTGACAGCGTCCAGCCCTTCGGCCAGGATGCGGTCGATGCCCGCCTCCAGCGATGCCACCATTCCCACCGGCGCGGTGTGGTGGTAGGTGCGTCCGCCACCGGAGCCCCCGGTGGTGTATCCGCCAAGCAGACCAAGATCCAGGTACCAGGATTGCGGCTTTTCAACGCGGCGATCGAAGGCACGGTCAGAGATCGTGAACGGTGCGAGACCTGGGGCCACACCGATGCACTTTTGCGTTCCGGCGTAACCGACATCGATCCCCCATTCATCGGCGAGCACCGGCATGCCGCCGATCGAGGTGACGGCATCAACGATCAGCAACGCGTCCTTCTTGATGGCCCCGAGTGCCGCGATGTCGGAAACGACGCCGGTGCTGGTTTCGGCGTGCACTGCGGCAATGACCGTGGGGTTCGGGTGCGCGTCGGCCACGCGCTGGGCGTCGACCGGGGTTCCGTATTCGTGGTCCACGCGCACCACTTCGGCCCCGGCGCGCGAGGCGACCTCGCACATGCGTTCGCCAAAGAGGCCGTTGACCGCGACGACCGCCACGTCCCCGGCTTTCACCGTATTGACGAAGGCGGCTTCCATGCCCGCCGAACCGGTCGCGCTCAATGGCAGCGTGCGCGTGTTCTTGGTTCCCCACAGGGTGCGCAGCCCCTCGGCCGTGCGATCCATCCGGGCAATGAACAACGGATCAAGATGACCCAACAGCGGCAGTCCAAGTGCGGCGGTGGCTTCGGGGTACGGGTTGCATGGGCCGGGGCCGAAGAGGTGGCGAACCGGAACGATATGTGTCATGTGGTCTCTCTTTCTCATGGCAAACTCTGGCGTGCGCAGAGCCAGCCTATTCCTCGCGCAGTTTCATGAAGTCATGTCCGGTACCCGGCACGGAGGCGAGTTCACGATGCTCCGCTTCTGCTCGGGCACCAGTGCCGCAGGGAAAACGCACCCAAGTCCCCGCAATTACGCTGCCTTTAGTGCCCTGTCTGTCGAAACGTCGTCAAGCGACATCAACCGACGGGCTTCCCGCAATGCCTCGGATGCGTCCTTCTTGTCCAGCTGCGCCAATAGCAACAAGTTCGCGATCCGCTGTTCCCTGCGGCTCTTGCTGCTCTCACGTGCCACCTCGATCATGGCCAGGACCCGGGCATGTGCCCGGCGTCCGCGGGCCTCTGGGCTCGCGTCTTCGGGATCCGTAATACTGAGTACGTTCAGTGCCTCTGCGATAACGTCGTTCATATCCTGCCTTCCATTTGGTCTCCGCCCCCACATCTTCGTGACGCGTATCACCACTTTCTTCTCATGGCCAGCCTAGCCTCCATATGAGGGCGAAGCAGAATCGCGAAACTCAGGCGCGAAACCCCGCGCAACATGGGCGAGCGCCATGTCCGCGATACGAAAGTCCGGGGCGGGAGGTCGAATCGGCCGTGGCCACCGAGGAAAATCCCGCGCTATTCGGGCGTCGCTTCACGGGGTCCCGGCGGATGGCCCCGGCCCGCCGACCTGCCTTCCGCCGTCACGCACTGGCCGCCCGCAGTCATTGCCCCCGCCAAACGTTCATCCGGCATTAATGGCAACTCCGCAAAGCCGGGGGAAAACGATGGCAGGTTAAGAAGTGTTGCAGCTCAAATAAAAGTGGTTGACACGTCAACATAGTTGTGGCATATTTATATGCATAAGCATGCAAACCGGTTGACCCGACCGGCTTCCAACACGAAGGAGTTCTCCCATGAGCATTGAAATCACCCCCGGCACCTGGACCCTCGACACCTCGCACAGCGAAGTTGGCTTCACCGTCCGCCACGCGGGTATCTCCAAGGTCCGCGGCGCATTCACCGATGTCACCGGCACCCTGACCGTAGGCGAATCGGTTTCCTCCTCGAAGGTCGAGGCCATCGTCAAGACCGAGTCCTTCGACTCGAACGACAACAACCGCGATGCCCACGTCAAGGGCGCGGATTTCTTCAACGTTGAGCAGTTCCCGGAAATGACCTTCGTGTCCACCGGCGTTGCAGGCTCCCCGGAAGAGTTCGAACTCCTGGGTGAATTGACGATCAAGGACACCACCAAGCCGGTGACCTTCAAGGTTGAATTTGGCGGCGTTGCGGTTGATCCGTTCGGTGCCACCCGCGCCGGATTCTCGGCCACCACCCAGATCTCCCGCAAGGAGTTTGGCATTACCTGGAATGCTGCCCTCGAAGCCGGCGGCGTACTGGTTGGCGACAAGGTCACCATCAACATCGACTCCGCATTCGTGCTCGCGGGACAGAACTAGGCCCTTTCGGCCCCAGTCGGGGTGCCGTCCACCGTGGTGGAGGGCACCCCGAGCCCGTTAATAACGGCATCCGGGTCTTGCCTGCGATTCGCCTGCGCATTAAGCCCGCCCGCGCTGAATGCGCACCTCACCAGCCCTCCTCTACACGGGAGCAGTACGGTACCTTGGAAACGGGGGATCTGCATTTCACTAAACTCGCATAGGGGACGCAACTAATGGTGACACCAAAGAAGGACGAGCTGCATCCACTCGCCGAGGTACACCCGGGTTCCGATCAGGATCTCTACGAATCCAAGATCGTCACGAACATTTCCGGCCGCACCGCGATGACCCGCAAACGCCTGGCCAACGGCCGCGAGACCCGAGCCTTTCTTGATGCTGCGCTGGACCTCACCACCGAACTGTTCAGCCCAGCGCTCTCCGAACAGCTACTTGATACCGACGAGGAGGACGCTCGTCCGGTCATGTCGTATCTGTCCCGCCGCAAAGTCCTGGCCAAGGCCAGGCAGAATTGCGGCGACGACTACCCCCTCAGTGAGAACATGATGCGCCACCGCTGGAGCACGCACGGAGATTTTCTGGCCGACTTCGTTTCCTATGCCCTGGCCGACAAGCACTGGAGCCTTCAGGTCGCGCTCTCGCAACACGCCAAGGACCTTCTGACCTCGGATGATAATTTCCCGAGTGCGGTCCATCGAGTCGCCTATGAAGACCTCAAGCTCGTGCTGGAGCTGCCGGCCTTCCGGTTCCAACTTTTGGCAGTGGCCACGGCACAGGCGGATACCGCATCCGCGCAAGCCCTGGCTCGCATGTATACGAATCTTTCACAGGTGTGGATCACGCTCTACACCAATGTATTTGAACACTATGGGCTCACGTTCAGGCCAGGCGTGACCATGGAAGACTTCAACATCTTGCTGCAGGCCATGGCGGAGGGTCTTGGGCTGCGCTTGATTTCCGGGGTGGGAGAACGACTGCTCGATCATGAGAAGCGGACTTCGCTGCTGGGAACCGCAGCACTTTCGCTCTTTCTGGCATTGGTCGATCCCGGCGATGGGCTTACCATCGAACAAGCAGCGGAGACCGCCATGGGCCAGAGGCGAAAGCCGTAGGTTCGGATTTGCCCGACCGGGAGATTTAGGAGCGGAGGCCGGCTGCCCCAAGCAGCCCGGCGCCCCCACTCCAGCTGCGACATTGGTCGTTATCGGCAACGGTCCGCATCGACATCCGCCCAGGTCCTACCCTGAAAGGTCCGGCCCAGAGTACTGGTGCCGAAGTGTTCGATGCGCCCCGATCCCCCCGCCAAAAACGCAGGTGGTACGGAACCCAACAAGTATGCAAACGCTTGAAGGCGTCGGGAAGAACCGCTTCACCATCAGCAGTTCGGCTTTCCCCCAAATTTCACCCCACGCTTTCAAAGCCGATATACCCGTTTGGTTCACAACCACAGGACTTATCCAAACAAAGAGTGGTTCCCCGGCTCTACCCTCACTTGGGTCGACCTGACTGGGTCCACCCAGCTGGGTCCCAACCGTGAAACCACGCCTGGACAGGTTGCTGTGAAGCTACTTTTGGGCCAGCAGTCGCTGCACGCGCGGCTTAACCTCGGTGGCCAGCAACGTGATCGACTCCAGCAGGTGTTCCTGCGGGAGGCCTCCGATATCCATTTGGAGGAAGTGGCGCATATGTCCCATGTAGCCATGCAGATGGACGATGCGCTCGGCCACCTCGTCAGGCGAACCAACGTAGTAGGCGCCCGGGGCCTCGGCCTGCGCGTCGTAGGCGCGCTTGTCCGGCGCCGGCCAGCCACGCAGTTCACCCATTTCCACGTTGAGGTTGTACCAACCCGGGTAGAAGCGCTCGAGCGCTTCCTTCTTGGTCGGGGCCACCAGACCCAGCGCCGCCACCGAGACCTTGAGCGAGTCCTCCGAATGCCCGGCCTGGGCCCCGGCGCGCCGGTACAAGCTCGGCCAGCGGGGCGAAGCGGTGTGGCTCCCCGCCAATGATGCCGTAGGACACCGGCAGGCCCATTTGCCCGGCCCTGGCGGAGGAACTTGCATTGCCGCCGGTGGCCACCCATACCGGGAGCCTGCCACCGAGCGGACGAGGCACCACTGCCAGGTCCGCAATCGCCGGTCGCTTCGTGCCGGACCAGGTGACGTTCTGGGTGTCGGCGTTGTTGATTGCCATGAGCAGGTCCAGTTTTTCGGCGTAGAGCTCGTCATACTCGCCCAGGTCGTAGCCAAAGAGCGGGAACGTCTCCACGGAGGAGCCGCGTCCGGCGGTGATTTCGATGCGCCCTCCCCCGGAGATGGCATCGGCCGTGGCGAATTGCTGGAAGACGCGCACAGGGTCGTCGGTGCTGATGATGCTCGCTGCACTTCCCAGTTTGATCCGGTCCGTGGTGGCCGCCGCGGCGGCGATCAGGGTGCCGGGCGAGGACGCAGGCATGCTGGTGGTGTGGTGTTCACCCACGCCGAAGTAGTCCAGGCCTGCCTCATCCGCGTGCTTGATCGCCGCGAACAGGTTTTGGATGGATTCTCCGGTTGATCGCAGTGATCCGTCGGCATTGCGCTGGGTGTCACCGAAGCTGTAGGCACCGATTTCCATGTGGTCAATCCTCATTTGTTGGTAAGCGTGTGGCGGTTCAGGCGGCGGCAAGGCTACGCTGCAGCTCCTGCGCCAGTTCGGCGGCGTTGAAGCGGCCGTTGAAGATCTCGGTGCCGGGTTCAAAGGATCTGCCCGCCGAGAGTTCGCCGGCATCAAGGGAGTCGAAGCCCAGGGTGTCGACGAACGTGGACACCAGTGCCTTGGCGCTCTCGTCGTCCCCGGCGACCACCAGTGCGCGGCGGTTCTGCGTCCCCGGCGCGGCGGCATCCGGTTCCATCTCGTGGTAACCGATGTGGTTGAAGGTCTTCACTACCCGAGACCCGGCCAGGTATGCGGACACGACCTCGCTGGAGGACAGGTGTGTGTTCTCGAAATCGGCAATGTCGCCGTCGGTGGCAGCCCAGTAGTTCATGGCATCGATGACGATCCTGCCGCCAAGGGCTTCCGCATTCAGGGACTTGTACTTGTGTAGCGGGATGGCGACCACCACGAGGTCCGAGGCCGCGGCCTCGGCCGCGTCGACGGCCACCGCGCCAGGGGTGACGATTTCGATGATCAGCGCGTTGTCGGCTGCTGGCTTCGAAGTCGCGACCTTGACGCGGTAACCGGCGGCAACCGCCAACCGGGCAATAGCCGTACCTACGCGCCCGGCACCCAGGATGCCGATCGTCCCCCGGGAAGCCACGTTTTCTTGTGCGCCGATATCCATGTCCTGCCTTCCGAAAATTTATGTTGTAATACAGACTATATTCCGAACAGATCATCTGCGCAACACCGCAATCTCCGGTATGATGGATGTCATGGCTTCCACTTCGCACCCGCCCCTCGTCTTCGACAAGTCGTTGCCGGGATTCCTTCCCGGCGATCTCGCTTGGCACCTGGGAATGATCCTGCGCGGACACCAAACGCACTTCGCAGAGGCTGTCGCGGAGATGCCATGTTCGGTGCGCGGCTTCCAGATGCTTTCCACCGTGGTTCACCATGACCCCGCAAACCAGCAGGCTTTGGGTGCTCACCTGGGCATCGACCGCACGGTGTTGACCTACCTCATCGACGACCTCGTGACTGCCGGCCTGGTTGAACGCGTGCCTGCTCCCACGGATCGACGAGCGCGGAAGATCGTTGCCACGAACCAGGGCGAGGCATTGCTGAAAAGGATGGAGGCACGCGTAGCCGCTGCCGAACAGACCCTGCTCACCGAACTTGACGCCGGTGAAAGCGAGCAGCTCGCGCACCTGGTTTCCAAGCTCTCCATGGCGATCCATCGAGCGCAGCCCGGCGCCAATCCCTGCGAGGCCATGGACCACCTGGGCTAGCCACCGAGCCGGCGGGCACGGACCTCCGACCTGCCCCGGGCGAACGGTTCCGGTCACCAACTGTGATCCAACAGTCGCCAACACCATAGACTCGTGACATGAATACTGGCGACATCACCTTCCACACCCGCAAATGGGTCCGCCCCGAAGACCTCAACGCCAATGGCACGCTCTTTGGAGGAAGCCTGCTGCGCTGGATCGACGAGGAAGCCGCGATCTACGCGATCGTCCAGCTCGGAAACGGATTCGCCGTTACGAAGTACATGTCGGAGATCAATTTCGTTTCCTCGGCGCAACAGGGCGACCTCATCGAGATGGGCCTGACCGCCACCCACTTCGGCCGCACCTCACTGACCATGCGCGCCGAGGTCCGCAACATGATCACCCGGCAGTCCATCTTGACCATAGAGAAGATCGTGTTCGTGAACATGGGCCCGGACGGTATCCCAGCCCCGCACGGCTACTCGGAGATCACCTACGACCGCGACCGCATTCCCGGCGAGCACCTGAAGATCAAACAGCCCGAGGAGCTGTAGCCGCAGCGTCCGGTTGATTGCCCCGAAATCGGGCGTGCTCCGGCGGGTTTTGCGGAACCCACCTGAATTCCCGGTTACGACGCATCCTTCACGGGGCGAAAGACTCCCCCGCCCCACTGGACACCGCTGCGCATCAGCCACAATTCACATGGCCGAATGGTTCCCAGCCGGACCTTGTGGCATGGCGGAACATAGCTTTCGTCGAGTTCTCCGTCTTCGCCGCGAGTCCAGAGCTCGTCGTTGATCCTGAACACGTTGGCCATGACCTCGCAATCGCAATAGCCTCCGAGTTCGGGGAATTTCCGCTCCAACGAGGTTGCCCGCGGTGCACGCAGATCACGGTAGGTGGTGCACCACTTCAACCCGCTACACCCATGCTCGAGCATCCGGTTGACGTAACAAGCCAAGCATTCGTAGCGTGGCGGCAGCAGCAACTTAACGACCTTGAGCGCATCCTCAAGTTCCGAGACGGTGTATTGGTCCATGGCGAACTCCTTGAATCGGTGGAGTCTTCAGCATGCGATCAATACCCGACGTCCGGCCCTTCAAGGCGTCGGGACTGTGGGCAGGTAAAGTTAACCGCCCGGCGCTCGTAGCTGTGTGGGGAGGCTTTCTTCCCGTGCGGGAAATCAGATGTTGCCCTGGAACCGCACGATCCGTTCGATGGCCTCGGTCACCGCATCGAATCCGGCGGCAAAACTGAGGCGAACATGGTGCTGTCCGTTGACGTGGTCGAAGTCGTTGCCGGGAACAATGGCCACGCCCTCAGCTTCGAGTAGTGCGGCACAGTAGGCGGCGGCATTTACATGGGGGCCGAGCTGGTCGCCCAGATCCGCATACAAGTAGAAGGCGCCGTCGGCAGGCGCGCTCTCGCCCCAGCCAAGGCGACCCATGGAGCCCAGCACCGCGGCGCGGGTCCGCGCGAATTCGGCAACCCGCGCTTCGGCCTCGGCGTAGGAGTCCTCGGTGAATGCGGCCAGCGCGGCATATTGCGCTGGGGCCGGCGGGCACAGCGCCACGTTGCCGGCCAGCGCGTCCACGGTGGACAGCATGTCGTCGGGAACCAGTGCCCAACCCAAGCGCCAGCCGGTCATGCCCCAGTATTTGGAGAAGCTGGAGATCACCACGGTGTCGGTGTCCAATTCCCAGGCACTGACCGAACGGCGGACTTCCGACCCCGGTTCCGGGTAGTCGATGCCGTGGTAGATCTCGTCGCTGATCAGCCTGACGCCGCGTTCCTTGCACCACCCTGCGAGCTCCTCGAGCTCACTGCCGGAGACCATGGTGCCGGTGGGGTTTGCCGGGGAGGCCAGCATCAGTCCGTCGAGCCGTCCGTGTTCCCGCCAGGCTGCTTCCAGCAGCTGCACGGTGGGCTGGTAGCGGGATTCCTGTCCGGCATCCAGCTCAATAACATCGATTCCCAGAGTGCGCAGGATATTGGCGTAGGCCGGATATCCGGGCCGCGCCAATGCCACCTTGTCTCCGGCATTGAAGGCGGTTAGGAAGGTCAGCATGAACGCGCCGGAACTCCCGGTGGTTACAGCGACGTTGTCCGCCGAAACCTCCATGTTGTACCAACGCTTGTAGTGTCCAGCGATGGCTTCCCGCAGTTCCCGGATGCCCAGCGCGGGCGTGTAGGTAAACGGCGTGCCCGCGGCATGGATCTCGGCCGCCCGCCGTGAAACCTCGGAGGGGGCACCGTCGCTGGGCTCGCCCGCGCACAGGGAAATGACATTCCGGCCCGTGGCACGCAACTGGGCGACCCGATCCAGGATGTTCATGACCTCAAACGCCGGAACCTTCGCCCGGTCCGCGACCTTTAACATGCTCTGCACTTTTCCTCCGGTACCTTGTGCCGCATTGACGACTTCACCAAGCCTGTCACATGCCGGTGGGCAGACGCGCGAAGGCCCCACCGGTTGAACTGGTCCCCGAAAGTTGGACTCGGTAAGTAAAAGTCTACGCAGCCAGTGCCTGGGCCCGGTATTTCATCGGGCTCAGGCACTCGAGCGTTAACGAGATGCGGTCATAGTTGTACC